>CAZYPC010000057.1:0-29095 GCA_964649165.1 uncultured Chryseobacterium sp. | reverse complement strand
TGGCACAACTCCCGAACCACATGGCTCCGCATCGTATCTGCTGCTTTCTCTCCACCCTGTTCGTGTTGTGCATCGCCCATGCCAACCGCTACGGCGGTGAACTGCGCTATACACATATCAGTGGTCTCACCTATGGGATCGAGGTCAGGCTCTACTCGAGTTCATTTTCGCCACCGGACGCACCCTGGGTTCTCGTTTATCTTGGTGATGGTGCTGTGGATACTGTGCCACCCATGGATTCAGAAGTGTTCCCGGCGGAATGTGGGGACCAATTGCGCATCTATTCGCTTCAGCATACCTATTCTGGCCCGGGCATCTATTCGATCCACGCTTGGACCCCGAACCGTGAACCCGGCATTTTGAACCTGGAGGGCAGCGCGGAAATCCCGCTCTGTGTCGATGCCATGTTACTCGTGTCCCCAGGTCTTGAGAATACATCTCCGGTCTTTGCCAACCCTCTTGTCTTCAGCTACTACGCGGGGCAGGTGCTTACGCATGAGCTGCAACCCTATGATGCGGATGGTGATAGCTTGGTCTTCGAACTCGTAGCCGCAAGGGGTTTCGACTGTTCGCCAATTCCCAGCTACACCTTCCCGGACGTCCTGACACCAGGCCCGGATACTGCCACAGTGAACAGCGCAGGGCTTTTCCAGTGGAATGCCCCGCAGCTCTCTGGCTTCTTCACCATCGCTATTCTCTGCACGGAATGGCGTGATGGGCAGATGATCGGTGCGGTCACGCGTGACATGATGCTCTGCGTGTCGGCATCCTTCACTTCGTTCACCGATCGTTCATCATCGCCCGTAACCATCTCGCAAGCTTCACTTGACGGCCCCGTCGTGCTGGGATCCAACGCTCAGACCGGATCCAGGATCGACATACTGGATACTCGCGGTGCCTTGCTCAATAGTCTCCGACCGACCTCCACTCGCACCCTCATTGCGACGGACGCGATGGCAACTGGCATGTACGTGGTGATAGTGTCTGACGAGCACGGCTCAACCACTACCGGCCGGTTCATTGTAGCCCGCTAGGGCACGGCTCCGCGCAGCTTCTTGTTCTTCTTGTGCCGCTCCGCGTCGCGCTTTGTCCGCTTCTCGAACTTCCTGTCGAAGGCTCCCTGAAGGTCGGTACCGGTCTGGTTCGCCAGGCAGAGCACCACGAACAGCACATCGGCCAGCTCCTCGCCCAGGTCTCTTGAGCGATCGCTCGGCTTTTCGCTCTGTTCCCCGTAGCGCCGGGCCATGACCCGGGCCACTTCGCCCACCTCCTCGGTGAGCATGGCCATGTTGGTCAGTGGGTCGAAGTAGCGCACCCCGTGCTCCTGGATCCACTTATCCACCAAACCCTGCAGATTTTTCAGCGGGAGCTTGTTCATATCGTCCAACCTCCTATTTTTCAAGGCCATGAGCGGGGTGCGTTTCTACAAAGGTGCCATCTGCGCCACGATCGCAGCGCTCTCTTTTGCCTGCGTATCGACGGTAGCAGCGCAGCAGAGCGGGGCCTCGCACCGCATCCGTGCGATCGTGCAGGACGTGCGCAACGCCCGCCAGGCGCATGAGGTGGATGTCGCCTTGCGCGCATTCCCGGGCGTGCTGATGAGCCGGACGGACTTCAACACGCGCAATGTGCTCATCGAGGTGACAGCGGATTGCACCATCGATCGGGAACTGGCGCGAACGCTCCTCCAGCCCTACGGCCTTTCCGTTACCTGCTGGTCCCGAGCGATCCAGAGCGATCACGACTTCGAGCCGTTGGACCCGCGCACCTGCGCTGAACCACACGTGGTAAGATGATCAGGGCCCGTATCAAGCGCTCGTTGGTCATCGCCTGTACTTCGGCGCTATTCGGTACGGCCGCTGCGCAGTGTACCAACTACACCATCACCGTGGGCGGCGGCACGTTCGACTTCGAGATCGATTGGGAACTGGTGAACGACATGGGAACCACGGTCGCCTCCGGATTCGCGCCGCAGACCGTGGCGGTCTGCCTGCCCAGCGGGTGCTACACCATGTACATGTATGACATCTTCGGCGACGGGTGGAACGGAGCGACGTTCGTGATCCGCGTGCAGCCGGCGAACACCATCGTGAGCAGCGGCACGATGGTGAACAACAACTTCGGTACCGCACAGGTGAACCTGGGTGGAGGATGTGGAGGTGTCAATTGCTCGAATTATACCCTGTCCGTCACTGGCGGGACCTTCCCAACAGAGGTCAGCTGGAACCTCATCAGCGGGGTGCTCATCGTGGGCACGGGTTTCGCCCCTTCTTCACAAGTGCTCTGCCTGGACACGGGCTGTTTCGTGATGCAGATGTTCGACCAGTTCGGCGATGGCTGGAACGGGGCGACATGGACGCTCACGAACAGCTCGAGCGTGGTGGTCGGTTCCGGCACGCTGGCCACCGGAACGATCGGTCAGCAAATGATCGACCTCAGTCCGACCACCAATTGCGCTGCGGCAGGGCCGGTGGTCGCAAGCGATTGCCCACAGGCCGTGAACATCTGCACGAACTACAGCTGGGCCGTGGACCCCAACGGCAGCGGTGCGCTCAATGAGATACCACCGCTCGGCTCCCTCGGCAACCCGGACCTGCTGCAGGGCGACCTCATCAACAGCGCCTGGGGCAGTGACAACTGGGGCTGTTTGCGCAGCAATGAGCTGAACAGTACGTGGATGATCGTGAACATCTCGGGCAGCGGTTCGCTGGAGTTCACCTTCGGTGGACTGGGAAGCCAGGCCGGCTTCTATGACTGGATCATGTACCCCTACAACGCGAGCACATGCGCGCAGGTCATGGCCAACCAGGTGGCTCCCGTTCGTTGCAATTGGAACGGGGTCAGCTATGGCGGTACGGGTCTCGCCGCAACGGTGCCCGCAGGAGGTGATCAGACGAACTTCGAACCTCCGCTCAACGTGACGGCCGGCCAGCAGTTCCTCATCTGTTTCAGCAATTGGAGCTCGGTGACCACAAGCGTACCGTTGGAGTTCGGAGGCACGGCCACCGTGAGCTGCACGCCTGTTGTGCTGCCGCTCGAACTCCTCGCGTTCACTGCGGAACAGGAGGCCGATGCCGTGCGCCTGCGCTGGACCACCGCCACCGAACAGGATGCGTCGCACTTCGTGGTCGAACGGATGCATGGAACGGAGGAATGGGCCGCGGTCGGTGAAGTGCCGGCGGCCGGGTCGGGCATGCACGAGGTGCGCTACGAGCATATGGACGGGACCGCCGATAACGGCCACAATTACTACCGTCTGAAAATGGTGAACGACGATGGCACGTTCACCTGGTCCCCGACCGTGCATGCCTTGTTCCGTCCGTTGGGGCCATCGGTCTATCCCAATCCGGCCAGCGGTGGCTTCTGGGTGCGGAGCGCTGATGGACCCGTTGCGGTCATCGATGCCATAGGTCGCCGCGTGGAGCATCGGGTGTCCCGTACACGTGGGGATGTGAACGAACTCGTGCTGCCCGCCGGATCGATCGGCGTCTTCACCGTGCTCATCGGTACAGGGGACCGCCAACGTGCGGAGCGTGTGGTGCTGCGTTGAGCCCTAGCTGTTCCCGGCCAACGCCCGTGTTTCCCGTTCATCGAGGAACAACCGGAACTTCTCTTTCCTCTCTGGACCCATGCGGTCGTAGAACCGCACGGCATCCACATTGAACGAGGGCGTTTGCCATTGCATCCGGCGCACCCCGAGCGCGAGGGCTTCCTGCGCGATGCGACGCATGAGCAATTGTCCGATCCCCTTGTTCCGGGCCGCGGGCCGTAGGAACAGACAGTCCATGTGCATGTAGCGGTCGGCGTCCCAAGTGGAGACTTCCACCGAGAAGCTCGCGTAGCCGATAACACGCCCGGCTTCCTCGGCGATCAGGCATTTCAAGCGCGCGTCCGGTGCGAAGAGCATGTGCGCCAGCGCGACCTCTTTTCCTTCCGCATCGAAGGACGCTCGTTCGTACGCGGCATGTTCGGCGCAGAGGCGGACCAATTCCGGCATGTCATACGGGCTTGCCCAGCGGATCGTGATACCCATCGTTCTTTCCATCTTCGCAAATGTGATGATGCGCTGGCTCCCCCCGGCACTGCTCAGCCTGCTGGGGCATTCCCTCTCTGCCCAGGCCCTGCGGTTCCAGCATATCTCCACCGAGGATGGACTGAGCGACAACGCGATCACCTGTGTTCTCGAGGACCACGCGGGCTTCATCTGGATCGGGACCGAGCGCGGGTTGAACCGGTATGACGGCCAACGTATCGAGACGTTCACATCGCACGGGAACGGCCCACGCGGCGTGAACATCAGCTCCATTGCCGAGGATGCGCAGGGTGACCTTTGGATAACCACGATCGATGGCGGGCTGTCCCGGTACGATCATGCGACCGATCGGTTCGTCCACTTCCCGCACGATTCGCTGAACGTTCGCAGCCCTCCCACGGATGCGCTGAACCATGTGCTGGTGCTGAACGATTCCGTGCTCGTGCTCAGTTCGCGCGGAATGGGGGTGATCTGGTATCATTTGCGGACCGGGGTGCTGTTCCGTCGCGGTTTCCGGGAGACGGTGACCAATGCGCTCGGCGACACCATCTATTCCAAGGACGACAATTGGGCCCATGCCGCGTTCAGGCTCGACGAGCGGCGACTGCTTCTCACGATGCTGAGGACAGCAGGGCCCTGCATCGTCGATGCGCTCACCGGTGAGCGCAAAGCCTTGCTCGCACCTGCGGGCCTGGTCACCCATGCGGCGCTGAACGACGGCGTTCTGTTCATGGGTGGTTGGACACCCGGTCTGTTCCACACCAAGCTCGGCTCCTCCTCCGCGGTCGAGCGCTTCCCGATCGAGGATGAGGTGACCGCGATCATCCCATGGGATGCGCAACGGCTTCTCGTAGCGACCAAAGTGGGTGGCTTGTTGTGTGTCGGTAAGGACGGAGCGGTGCTCGACCGATACCAGCACACCCGCCATGATGCCGCTTCGTTGCGTAGCGACCGCATCACCTGCCTATTGAGCGACAGGGCTGGAAATGTCTGGGTGGGTACAACGAAGGGCCTCAGCGTGTTCGCGCCATCCGTCTGGCGCTGCGAGACCATTCCGTTGTTCACCGCTGACCGCGCAGGTGACCTCGTATTCCATGCGGTACAGCAGGATGAAGATGGCACGGTGCGCATCTCCACCTCCAAAGGCTTCCTGCTCGTCGACCCGGTCTCGCGGAACAGCAGACTTGTCGAACTGCTTCAGGACAGTACCCCCATGGAATTGACCGGACTTTTCAGAACTGCTCCTGATGAGTTCTTCGCCGGGACGGAAACAGGGATCTTCCGCTATGATCCACACCGCGAGCGCATGCTTCACCGTTCCGGAACAGACCGATGGGAGAACGACCATGCCAACACCATGTTCCAGGCTCGCGCTGTCTGGTCGGATACGATCGCCGGACAAGCTGTGATCATCTCCGGTGCCTTGGGTTACGGTCATATCGCGCTGGATCGAACCTCTGGTGGGATCCTTGGCGGTTGGGTCGACTACCGCGACGAGGCTGGCACCATGATGCTTCGCGCTACGCTGCGGGATGCGCATGGCATATACTGGTCCGCCACAGCCGGCGGCGTGGTGCGTTGGAGACCCGTTGCCATGGGGACGGAGCCGAACGAAGTCGTTTTCAGTACACGGGCGGCCATTGATCATCGCCTTCCTGGAGATGACGCACAGAGCCTTGCCTTCGACGGCGATACGGTATGGGTGGCCTTGCGCGATGGTGGCCTGGCGAGCATCGTCGGCGATCGTGCACGCGCGCATCCACCTCCGGCACATATGCCGCATGACATTCTGGGGGTCGCGGTCGATGGCGCCGGACGTGTATGGTGTACAACCGGGAACGGTCTTTTGCGGTACGATCCGCGCACGAGCGGCTGGCTGCACGTCCCGGTGAACGATGGCCGCGACTTCCGTCAGCTCGCCAATTGCATCACTACGTTGAAAGACGGACGCATCGCATTCTGCGCGGACGACCATCTGCTGCTCATCGACCCGGCTGCATATGACGAAATGCCGGAGTTGCCCGCACCGTGGATCGTGGAGGTCAACAACACATGGGGTTCGCTGGAGATCGATGCGGAGGGTCGGCTCGAGCTTCCGTTCCGCAACAGCGCATTCGACGCCATGCTTACGGCGTTGCAACCCGCGGGCGCCGCTCCGGTCACGTTCCTCTACAGACTGGATGATGAGGGGGCGGCGTATCGTGAAGTGAGCGCGCGTGAGCCTTTGCGCTATTCCGGTGTCGCCGTGGGCACGCACCGCCTGCTCGTTCGCGTGCGTGACGCTTACGGCCGGGAAGGCCCTGTGCGTACGCTCCTCACCGTCACCGTGATCGGTCCGTTCTGGCAGCGATGGTGGTTCTTCCTTGTCGTGCTCGGGGCGGGTGCGCTCGGCATGTATCTCGTGTCGCGCTTCCGCCAACGGCAACGAGCCAGGTTGCAGCACGTGCGTGACCGCATCGCGCGCGATCTGCACGACGATATCGGCAGTACGCTCGGCAGCATCAGCTTCTACAGTGAAGCGCTCAAGCGGAAACTCAGCGCTACCGATGACACCATGGCCCAGCAGGTCGCCGAGCGGATCGGGGCGTCTTCCCGTGAGATGATCGATCAGATGAGCGATATCGTCTGGAGCGTCGACCCCAAGAACGATGACGCAGGGGCGCTCATCGAGCGCCTGCAGGCGTTCGCCAGCGACCTGCTCGCCGCGAGGAACATTCCCCTGCACTTTCAGGCCGATGCCACGCTTTCCGAGCGAAAGCTCAGCGCTGAGCAACGGCGCAACATCTTTTTGATCTGCAAGGAAGTGCTCCACAACACGGTGAAGTACGCCGATGCGCGGTCGGTGACGATCACGCTCAAAACCACCGGGCGCGCGCTTGAACTGCTGATCGCCGATGACGGCAAGGGCTTCGACCCGGAAAACACGGACAGCTACAATGGCAATGGCCTGCCCAACATGCGGGCGCGGGCCGAGGCGATCGGAGCCGCGTTCTCCCTGGAAAGCTCATCCGGTAACGGAACACGCGTCCTCATCACCGTACCTCACCATATGGTCACCCCCCGTTCAGGGGATTGATGCGTTCACCCTCACAGGTAGCTTTGACCTGCCTCCCCGCACTGAGCCATGAGCACCATCCACGTAGCGCTGTTCGATGACAGCAAGCAGATCCGCGATTCGCTCGGCATGCTGCTGAGCACCACGCCGGGCATCGGCCTTTGCGGCTGCTACCCCGATGCGGTGAACGTCTCCGCGAAGGTCGCGGCGTGCAAACCGGACGTCGTGCTCATGGACATCGACATGCCGGGCGTGAACGGTATCGATGCCGTGCGCACTTTGCACGCGGAGCGGCCTGAGCTGCCGATCATGATGCTCACCACGTTCGCCGATGAGGACCGCGTGTACGATTCGCTGCGTGCGGGGGCCGTGGGCTACCTGCTCAAGAACAATGCCCCGGGTGCCGTACTCGATGCCATCCAGGAGGTACACGCCGGCGGGGCGCCGATGACGCCGAGCATCGCGCGCAAAGTGATGTTGCATTTCCAAAGGCCTGAAGCGACCTCGGAGATCCCCGACTTCGGCCTGAGCCCGCGCGAGAAAGAGGTGCTCACAGGACTGGTCGACGGATTGAGCTACAAGATGATCGCCGAGCGGCTGGGGATCAGCTTCGAGACCGTGCGCAGTCACATCAAGAAGATCTACGAGAAGTTGCACGTGCACAACAATGCGGAGGCCGTTGCGAAGACCTTGAAAGGAAGATTGCTGGGCTGAGCGATCAGCGCTTGCGCCACCACCAGAGTGTTGCTCCCCCGGCCAGCATACCTAGTATCCACCACAGGTATGGTGTCGGCCCCCCGGCTCCTTCGATGGGCTCAACGTCTCCGACGAGCACCATACCCGCCCAATACCAGGGATGCGCCAGTTCATCGCTCGCGCTGCTCAGGTGATCGATCTTGGCGCGGCGAAGTGCCTGGTGTTTCGACATGCCGTCGGCCAGGTATCCATAAAAGCGCGTGATGATCTCCGAACTCACCTTCTCGTCGATGCTCCATAGCGAGGTGATCAGGCTCGGGCAGCCCGCGTACGCGAAACTGTAGCCGAGCGATCGCACGCCTTCGCCTTGCACGTTCTTCCCGATACCCGTCTCGCAGGCGGTAAGTACGGCCAGTTGCGCCCGCAGGTCCAGCTCATAGATCTCGTACGCGTGGAGGTACCCATCAGCATCCGCTTCCACACCCGCGCCGTCCTTGCTCAAGACAAACCGCGAATACATCGGTGAGCTTTCGTTCATCTCGGCGTGTGTGCCCAGGTGCAGGATCCCATAATCCTTCGCCACATCGCGGAAGCTTTTCTCGCTCGCATCGCCACCGAGCATCACTCTGGCCGGGAGCACATCACTCAGGCCTTCAGCGGTGCTCAGAGCGAAGGGCTGGCGCACATAGTTGAGGAACTGATGGTCGATGCGGGAGGAGTCGCCAACGCTCGCGATGTACTCCTGCTTCAGTTCGTCGCTGAACCCAGGTGCCAAGGCGAGGGCCTTTGTCGACGAGGTCTTCCGCAACCCCTGGAACTGCACGGCCGTGGTGGCGCTCAGCAGGTAGCCGATGGCGTACTTCTGGATGAGCATATGCTCGCTCAAATTCCCGCGACCCGCACCTTCGAAGAGCAGCGTTTCGAAGTTCAACGTTTGGAGGTCGCCATCCGGAACAATGAGGAGCTCCTCCTTCTTGAGCAGCCCAGCAACGGGCTCGAACACCTTGCGGAAGAGGATGGGCGAGAGACGTGCGAACGAATCGGCGCGGTTCTCGCGGATGGAAGCGTTCAATGCCTCCAGGGTTGTGTCGATACCATCGCGCGGGACACGCATGAGGGCCACAGTATCCGTGCGCACCACCATCATGTACAGGTGTTCACCGGCGTAGGCGTAGATCAACAGGTCGCGTTCCGGGGTGACCAGTCGGGTGCGCAGGTCCTCCAGAGTGATGCGCGGTTCATCGTACCGCAGCGCATAGTAGGCGGGGTGGTCCTTCGCGAGATGATCGAGGAACCGCGCGTAGTCGCGCTCGTGCTTGTCCAGATCGGTGGCCGAGTTCCGGTCTGCGTCCTCGACCTCCAATCCGGCGATCAGCTCCTGCTCCTGCGTGATGATGCTATCGGGAACACCGGAGAACCGGATGCCGGCGAACGCGTTCAGCCGACCTTTCAGCAGGGTGGAGCGGTCGGCCTCAGCCAGGAACAGGAAGCGGTCGATCCCGGCTCCTCCAGACGCGGTCTGTTCGTCATACGCCACTTCCATGGCCAGGTCGAAGAGCCTTTTCTGCGCTCCTATGAGCAGGAGCTTCGACGACTCATCCTCTAACACGGACTTGTTCCGGGCCAACGAATTGATGGCGAGGTCGAGATCGGAGGTCCATTCACCCTTCTTCCGGTCAGTGCTCAACGCGCGTGCGGCAAGGACCTTCCAATACACCGCATCGGGCAGGATGTGGGGCTCGGGGAAGGCCTGCATCGACCCGGCCCGTGCGGACCGAACGCGGTCATCGATGATCGCCAACGCCGACCGTGCATGGGACAGGCACGACTTGGCATCGCCGGCCGCCCAGGCGACCTCGGCGAGCCGGGTATCCACCTCCGCCACTTTGTAATGCGCACTGTCGTAGATGTTGACCTGGATGCGACGTGCCCATGACAGGTCATCCAGCGCATCCTTGAACCGCCCGGCCTTCATCCGCATCTGCGCGCGGCTCTGAAGGGTCTGCACGAGCACCGCGTCCGTGGCCGCATCGGTGTTCGCCTGACCTGCGGCGATGCTCAGTGCGAAGAGGGAGTCGGCCTTCGACGGAAGGTCTTTCCCTTCGGCGATGCTGCCAAGGCGCGATGCGGCACGGATGTACTCCTCGCTCTTGCGGCCGAACTTGTGCTCGCATGCCGACAGGTACGCCAGTGTGAGCGCTTCTGCCTTGTCCAGTTCGCCGATGCTCAACTCCAGATCAGCCTGCCGATCCTTCACTACGAGCAGTTGTGGGTCGTCAGGTTCCAATACGCCGCTACGATCGCGCCACGCCAGGTCCATCAGCTCCCGCGCGTGTCCGTGGTCGCCGAGCTGGTGGTACACCGTGGCCAGGTTCAGGTAGGTGCGGGAGCGGTTCACGATGGCCTCATCGCGTTTGAAGGGATCGGTGACGGTGGCGATCACCCGATCGCTGTAGCGCAGGCTGGCATGGTAGAAGTTCTTCGCCCGAGGGAAATCGCCGGCGTTCTGCCAGAGCACACCCAGGTTGCCGTTCGTGCTCACCTTGCGGATAAGGATCTCCTCTTCTTCACCATCGCCCAGGATATCGAGCGCCTTCAAGTAATAATGCTCCGCGTCGCGTATGCGACCCATGTGCCAGTTGGCCACGCCTGCCGCCGTCCAGCTTTCGGCCCATTGCGCGGGTGGGATGCTGTCCGCCTGCTCATACTGCGCGATCGCCGACAGCGCCCACCTGGCGGAACTCCGGTGATCGCCCAGAACGCTGTAGTCGAAGGCGAGGTACTGCCGCGCACGTCCCCGCTGTCCCAAGGGCATCTTCGGATCGCCATCGGCCACGGTGACCGCGAGCGAATCCACCCGTGCGCACTGTTTCATCTCACCGATGTCGTAGTAGTACCAGCTGAGGTCGAAGAGCGCTTCCAGCTCTTGGTTGGCATTGCCGCGCTGCTTCACCAGCGCATGGATGCGTTCGGCAGCGACGGCGCCGGCTTGGGCATCCTTCACTTTGCGATGCGCACGACCGTATTTGTACAGGTACTTGAAGAGCGAGTCCTGCCAGGTCGTGCCCATAGCTTCTTTCACCTGAAGGTCGATCTCGCGGATGGTCTCCGCGTATTTCTCCGCTTTGTACAGCTCGGAGATGCGCGCATGCCGTCTGGCGAGCGCGTCGCTCTTTTGGGCCTGGGTCCAAGCGCTCAGAAAGAGAATGCCGGAAAGGAGCGCGAGGCCGCGCGTCAGTCGGAAAGTCGCGCCAGGATCGATCGTACGCGATCGGCGTAGACCGGATCGCCCTGCATGTTCAAGGCCTTGGCTTCGGCCGTGCGACCATTGTGCACATAAACGAGGAAAAGGTACCAACGGGCGCGTCCATGGAACACCGAGGCGGGTTCTTGCGCCAGCTTTTCCAGCATCGCGACCGCCTGCTGTGTGTTGTTCTCGGCCAGCCATGCGCTGGCAATGTAGTAGCGCAGGGTGTCGTTCGTCGGATCTTTCGCCAGCAGCGGGGCCCATTTCGTGCGGGCCTCGGTATAGTCACCCAGTTTGTAAGCCACCATCGCATCGGCGAAGGCCGGTGCGCCGGTGATGCCCATGGCCACGGGAAGTCCGGGATCAGGCGTGAAGTGCTCGGCGTAGAGCTGCTCGTTCAGTGGAGCGCGGTTCACCCACCAGATGGCGGCGGTAACGATCGCCGCGATCATCGCCGCGAACTTCAGCACCCTTGTCCATTGCATCGACATTCCTTCTTCCGCGCGTTCCGCCGTCGTGATCGCGCGCAGGGTGTGCGACAGGCCCCCCAGTTCCACGGCCTGTATGTTCTCCCGTTCAAGCTCGACCTCGGCGCGTAGCGAGGTGTCCCCGGCCATGCGCTGCTCGAAAGCGGCACGCTCGATCGGAGACATGCGCTCCAGCACGTAGGCTTCGATGGCCTCGAAGGTCGGTCGGTCAAGGGTGCCCTCGATCATGATGCTTCGCTGTCTTCACCACTGATGACCGTGCGAAAGGCGCGCAGTTTCATCATGCAGCGGTATTTGATCGTACGTATGCTGTCCTCTTCCACACCCATGCTTGAGGCGATCGTGGCCAGGTCCTTCCGTTCATAGTAGTACTGGTCGAGGATCGCGCGGCACTTGTCGTCCAGCTTCTCGTAGACCCCGCGCAGGCGGATGATGCGCTCCTCGATGTCATCAGGCACATCGCGACGGCTGTCAGGCATCTGGTCGTTATGCACCACCTTCATGTGCTTGTGCGCTGCGGATCGGACGACGTCCAGCCATTTGTTCTTGGCCACGCGGAAAAGGAAGCCGCCCGGACCATTTTCCGTGCCTGTGGAAAGCCGCCCTTGCTTCACGTTCATCCACAGCACGATCACCGCCTCCTGGAACACGTCCTGCGCGTCGCTCACCGTACCGCTGTTCTGGAGTACATACTGTCGCACGGCCGGAAAGTGCGCCTTGTACAAGGTGCGCACCACCACCTGGTCGTTCCGGCGCAAGCCGTCCATCCAGCTGGTGTCCGCCGCGGCCAGACTTGCCGTGCTCTGTTGCCCCATCTTCATTCGCGCGGTTGCGAAGATCGGGTAAGTGGAGTGCGTTGTACACTTTGAAGGACATCTTCCGGGGACTTCCGGCAGCACATCGGTGAGGGTGCTGTGATGTGAACAACCGTGACTATTTCCTGGGGATCGTTCACATCATCGGGGGAGGCTCGATATGGGGATAAGAACAAGATCATGGAGCTTGCCCTGCGCCCTTCCCCCGTGTACGACCCTCCGGCTTCCCGACCGGTGCGGCTGATGCTCGCCGTATTGCCCCCTGGTGACGCGAACCTCGAAGATCCGACCAGTATCCTCGAGGGGCTCGTTCTTCAGCAGGGCGGACCACACGAGGTCCTGGCCGCCTTCCATGCGTTGACCGATGGCATGGCCCTGACCGCCGACCATTTCGGACGCAAGGTCACACTGCGTGTGGTGAAGGATGATGCAGCGGATCCAGACATGTTCGGACTGAGCCCTCGTGAGACCGAAGTGTTGCGCGGGATGGTCGAAGGCCTGAGCTATAAAATGGTGGCCGGCCGGCTCGGCATCAGCTTCGAGACCGTACGAACGCACGTGAAGAAGATCTACCACAAGCTGGATGTGTGCAACTGTACCGAGGCGGTGGCGAAGGCCTTGAAGAGCGGCCTGATGAATTGATCCCCCCGGATGTGGGATTGATGACGACCGCAGGGTGAAGAGCTTTGTAGATGGCCACGAGAGGATCGTTCACATCCACAGACCATTCCGATATACGGCCGAGCAACCGAACGAGACGAACAACCCAACACTATGAATTACAGGATACCCGCCTTTCTCATCGCCGCAGGTCTTTTGACCATCGGCTTGTACGCACAAACTCCCCGCATCGTCGTTCAAGGCACAGGTGCACCACAGGTCTTCACCGACTTCGCTGCGGCCGTGGCCGCGGCCCAAGCGAACGACAAGATCTATCTGAGCGGCGGAACTTTCCCCTACACGGGCGGGCTGGTGATCGACAGGCCGTTGCACTTCATCGGCGCGGGCATCATTCCGGATAGTTCCCAAGCCACCGGGGTGACCACTTTGAACGGAGTTGATGTGAATGAGCCACTGTACATCCTCACGGAAGCGGCGGGCAGTACATTCACCGGAATCCGCTTCACGCGCTCGCAATGGGATGGTTCATCGAACACCACCAGCGTACAGTTCGGGACCTCGATCGACAATGATGCTCCGGCCGGCATCGTTTTCCAGCGCTGCTGGTTCCAACGTCATCTGGTGCTCGGCCAGCCCAACACAGCTGCGGCGTCTACCAACACCATCATCGATGAGTGCCTCTTCATGGGAAATCTCGTAGGTGAAAGCCATACGGCGACCGTTACGCGCAGCATCTTCAATCAAGGCATTTTCAGCTTCTGGGCGGGTGGGCTCGTACTGGAGAACTGCATCGTGATGGACGGCGTCCAGAACACATATTCCGCGATCATTCGCAATTGCTACCTCCGTTCCAGTGGGAACGGCTACTGCACCTTTGGGTGCCTCAACTGCACCATCGAGAACAACGTGACGCCCAACAACTGGATCACGAGCAGCTCGCCGGGTGCGGTCCTGACGAACAATCTCGAACTCGTGGATGCCTCAGCCTTCTTCGTCTCCGAGAGCAACAGCTACTATGAAGTGACGGACGATGTGCATCTGGCGGCCGGAAGCCCGGGTATCGGACATGGAACCGATGGTAATGATGTGGGCATCTACGGGACGACCTCGCCCTATAAGCCGGGGGGTGTTCCGTACAATCCACATTTCCGCGCGGCAAGCATCGCACCGTCCACCAACCCCAACGGCGAGCTCCCTGTGAACATCCGAGTAGCCGCGCAAACCGAGTGAGTTCCCTGACGATCCCAACAACGCGCAACACTCAACACATGAACTCCATGCAATACTCCCTTGCCTTCGCCGCCATTCTCCTGTACACGACCAGCTGGGCCCAGGTACCCCGCATCGTGCTACAAGGCAATGGGGCGCCACAGGTCTTCGCTTCCATTTACGACGCGGTGGCCGCCGCACAACCGGACGACAAACTCTACTTCAGTGGTGGGACATTCCTTGCGGATTCCGGGCTGACCCTGACCATACCGCTGCACTTCATCGGCGCCGGTATGCACCCGGACAGCTCGAACGTGACCATGCCCACCGTGCTGGTCACGAATGGCTCCGCCGACTTTGTCTTCAATACCAGCGCGAGCGGGAGCAGTTTCACCGGTATCGCTTTCAATCCGGGTGGAGAGCTGTACTACGGGACGGATGGCACCAATGATGATGCGGTCGACATGTTCTTCGAGCGGTGTTCCTTCAAGTGGTTCAGGCTCGGTTGGGTGGAACCGTCCACCTCCAGCACCGTGTTCGAGGAGTGCGTGTTCTTTGATGGATCCGCGGGGTATGGCGGCAGCGCGGTGATGGACCGTTGCGTGGTGCAAGGAGGCCCGCTCAACATTTTCCGCCCCACCGGTCTCACCTTGCGTAACAGCGTGGTGCTCGGCCAGCGCCTGCAGAATTCCGGGAATTCGATCGTGCAGAACTGTGTGTTCACCTACGGAGGTGCACCCTTGTGGCAGGTGGGCGGGGTGCAGATCACCAATTGCATCATCAACAGCGGTGCGATGTTCAGCAATTCCGGCGGTAACACGGAAACGAACACGATCTACGATCAGACCCCCGCGATGACCTTCGTGAACGAGAGCGACGGATACTACCAGTTCACCGACGACCTGCACCTGCTACCCGGCAGTCCCGGCGTGGGCGCGGGCAACGACGGTACCGATATCGGCATCTACGGCACTGCTTCACCGTACAAGCCGGGCAATGTGCCGTACAACCCGCACTTCCGCGCGGCGGCCATCGCCCCGGCAACCAACCCCGATGGCACGCTGCCGGTGAACATCCGCATGGCCGCCCAAACCAATTGAGCGATGCGTAACCTCCTTCTCCTGTCCGCCTGCGTCGCCTTTTGCGCTGCTCAGGCCCAACAGATCAACGGCTATCGTTACTGGTTCGATGATGATGTCGCAGGCATCGTCACCACATCCGTGACGGAAATCACGGAATT
Organism: uncultured Chryseobacterium sp.; assembly: GCA_964649165.1. GTDB lineage: Bacteria > Bacteroidota > Bacteroidia > Flavobacteriales_F > PHOS-HE28 > PHOS-HE28. Next base: position 13,691 of record CAZYPC010000057.1, on the reverse strand, counting down.
GGCCCTCACCACCAATTGGCCTACCACCGGCCTGGCACCCGGCTTTCATCGGGTGAGCTTCCAGGTGCGCGATACCAACGGGGACTGGTCCGTGCCGCATTCCACGTCCTTCGCGCGCAGTGCATCCGCTATCGTGGGCTACCGCTATTGGGTGAACGATGATGTCGCGAGCCTCATGACGGGTACCATCGGCCCGAATGCCGTGGTGGACCTCAACGGTGTGATCGCGCCCGGCGCGCTCACCAGGGACTTTAACACAGTGACCATCCAGTTCCAGGACGCGGATGGCGAGTACGGCGTGCCCTTCTCCTGCGGCTTTGTAAAGGGGACCGGTGCGGTGAACGGCTATCAATGGTGGATCGACGATGAGATCGCCAGCGCTGTTTCCGGAAGCATCGGGCCGAACAACGTGGTGGACCTCATCGCGGATCTGCCCACGACCACCACCAACGGGGATCATTTGTTCACCATCCGGTTCAGTGGGGTGAGCGGCACGTGGAGCGTTCCACTGACCTCGGAATTCTCCTTTTTCACAAGCTTGGAGGAGTTGCCGGGACTCACGGACCTGCTCCTGTTCCCCAACCCGATGAACGAGGAGCTGAGCCTGCGGCTGACCAGCGCGGACGGGGATGCCCTGCGCTTGAGCATCCTGGACGCGACCGGTCGCACGGTGCGTGCTGAGGAGAACTGGACACCGAAAGGGACCTCGCTACGAACCTGGGGCCTTACGGATCTTGCGGCGGGTTCCTATGGCTTGCGCATCGTGAACGGCGAGCACCAGGTTACCCTTCGTTTCCTGAAGAACTGAGCCGAACGCTCTGAGCGTGGAGGAGCGGCCTTCGGGCCGCTCTTCTGCTTCTTGCACGACGGCTCCATCCCCCCGAATGCGGGATTGATGCGTGGGGTGAGGTCGGACAGCTTTGCTTTTCATGCACAATACCGGCGCTCAACGCTGAGAGAACACCAGCCCTGATGTTCACATCCGTTGACCGCCTCCGATGTGTAACTGAAAATGGCCCTGAACCGATCGAGAAACCCACACACATGAAACGACCCGCCTTCACCCTTACCCTCGTCACCGGCCTCCTGGTCACGACCTCTTTCGCGCAGCTCCCGCGCATCGTCGTTGAAGGATCCGGCGAGCCCACGGTGCACACGGACCTGGTCACGGCCATCGCCGCCGCACAGCCCGGCGACAAGCTGTACCTGAGCGGCGGCGTCTTCAACTCGGTCAGCGACCTGGTGCTGGACAAACGGCTCCATTTCATCGGGGCCGGCATCCATCCGGACAGTGCCGGCGTTACAGGGGTCACCACGGTCAACATGACCGGCGGCGGTTCGGACCTGATCATCACCACCGCAGCGAGCGGCAGCACATTCACCGGCATCGCATTCCATCCGGATGGCGGCACGGTCTACGGAACGAGTGCCGATGATGATGACCCGACCGGGCTCGTGTTCCAGCGGTGCGATTTCGAACGCGGCCCCATCAACCTGAACGGTTATGGTGGGTCCACGGGCTCGGCCACGTTCGATGAGTGCATCATGCGCACGACCGGCACGAACCAGAACCTGACAGGCGGCTTGGGCGAGTGCGTCATCACCCGCTGCATCCTGGACCATAAAACGCTGAGCGGGTTCTCGCGCCTCTTCCTTCGGAACAGTGTGATCCTCGACGCGCGTTTGCAGAATTCCTCGTTCGCCATCGTGCAGAACTGCGCGTTCACCTACAACGGTGCGCCGCTGTGGCAGGTGAGCGGTGTGCAGATCAGCCATTGCCTGGTGCGTGGATCGGGCATGTTCAGCAATTCCGGTTCCAGCTCGGAGACGAGTAACATTTTCAACGTGCCCCTGGAGTCGTTCTTCGTGAACGAAACGGACAATTACTACCAGTTCGGCGATGATCTGCATCTGAACGCGGCCAGCGGCGGCATCGGTGCGGGCAGCGATGGCACGGACATCGGGCTGTACGGCAGCCATGCGCCCTACAAGGCGGGCAACGTTCCCTACAATCCGCACTACCAGCAGGCGGCCATCGAGCCGGCGACCAACTGGAACGGCGAGCTCCCCGTGCAGATCCGCACCGCCGCCCAAACCCACTGAGCCATGCGGAACCAACGAACGGAACTTGGCCTCGGCATCTGGCTGATTATAGGGTGCGGAAGCGCCGCCCAGGCCCAGAACATCACCGGATACCGGTACTGGTTCAATGATGATGTCGCGGCTGCGACCGTTGTCGACCTGGCACCCACGCCGGTGCTGGATGCCGAACTCATCTTGAGCAGCGAGGCGCTCCCGGCCGGCCATCACCTGGCCACCATCCAGTTCCGCGATGCGGACGGGCTTTGGGGCGCTCCTTGGACCGAGCACTTCGTGCGGCGCGCACCCACGGTGAACGCGATCGAGTACTGGTTCAACGACGAGGTGGATGATGCCGTCACCGTGGCCGTGACGCCGGAGGCCGCCCCGTTGATCACCGCTCCCCTGGACGCGAACGATCTTTCCGTCGGCTACCATACCGCAACGGTGCGCACCATCGATGGGATCGGCGAACGGAGCGTCCCCTATACCGTGCCTTTCATCCGCAATGGCGGTGAGATCACGGGATACGAGTACTGGATCGATGCGGACATCGCGGAGCGCGTGAGCAACCCCATCGGACCGAGTGGTGCGGTGGAGCTCCTCGCCGACCTGCCCGTGCCCACCACGGCGGGCCCCCATGAGTTCACCATTCGTTTCCGCGATGCGGACGGTGGCTGGAGCGTGCCCTTGAGCACCACGTTCGACTATTTCGTGGGTTTCGAGGAATTGCCGGGCCTGAGCAACTTCCTGCTCTTTCCTAACCCGGCGAACGCCGAACTCGGCCTGCGCCTGGAAGCCGCGCAGCCCAGTGACCTGGATGTGAGCATCCTGGATGCGACCGGTCGTACGGTCATCGCCGCGAGCAACTGGAGCGTATCCGGTCTCGTGCTGCGCAACTGGGACATCTCCGCCCTGAGCCCGGGAACCTACCAGGTGCGTATCGCCGACGGTGACCATCAGGTCCGGATCCCCTTCGTGAAACAATGACCGCCCCCAAACCCATGAGCTTGATCAAACACATCCTTTGTGCGCTCGCCGCATCCGGTTGCGCATGCGCATATGCGCAGCAGCCACGCATCGTGGTGCAGCACGCGGGCACGGCGCAGGTATACACCGACCTCAACGAGGCCATCACCGCGGCACAGAACAACGCGGATATCTACCTGAGCGGAGGAAGCTTCGTCATCCCCGGCGGCTTCGCGCTGGATAAGACCCTGCACTTCGTGGGCGCCGGCGTCCACACAGATAGCTCCAAGGCCACCGGTGCGACGATCCTGGGCACCGAGGGCGGTGCCTTCTTCCGCTTCACCACCGGTGCGAACGGAAGTTCCTTCCATGGCATCGAGTTCAACACCCCCGGGAACGTCACCTGTTTCCAGCTGGGTACCGGAGCAGGCGACCAGAACGTGGAGAACGTTGAGTTCCATCGCTGTGTGTTCTGGCAGAACGTTTCGCTCGGGGCCGTCACCCCCGCGGCTTCATCGTCCGCGTTCACCGAGTGCATCTTCCATCGCGTGCTCTTCGGAGCAGACGCAACGACCCAGGTCTCGCGGTGCATCTTCGACTACCAGGCTGGCACCGGAGCGGAGATCTCCGGCTTCGCCACCGGTGGCCTTACCATGTCGAACTGTGTGTGCCTGGGTACCCGGATCGGCAACAGCGAAGGAGCTTTCGTTTCGAACTCCATCTTCACACGCACCAGCGCCCCGTTCTGGCAAAGCAATGGCATGACCATGACCAACAACCTGCTGGTGAGCACCTCCTTGGTGAGCAACATGGGCAGCTTCACGGAGAGTGGTAATATCCTCGGCGTGCCCGTGGAGGCCATCTTCATGAACGAAGCGGACACCGACTACCAGTACAGCGATGATCTGCATCTGCAGAGCAGTTGCCCGGGCGTGGGGGCCGGCACCGACGGCACCGACATGGGGATCTACGGCACGGAGAGCCCATACAAGGAAGGTGCGATCCCGCATACGCCGCATTTCCAACGCGTGGGCATCAGCCCGGGTACGGACGCGAACGGGAACCTCCGTGTGAACGTCCGCGTGGCCGCACAAAACAACTGATCATTCCCCGGACCCAATGCTCATTGAACAGATGGGAATTCAAGTGGTACGTCCCGACCGGACCCCCCTTACATCATCATCGTGCAAAGCGATGATGCTCGTAGCAGCTTTCGCATTGGCTGGTATCTCAAACGCGCAACTGACGGGCACCAAGAATATCCCGGGCGATTACGCCACACTGGCGTCCGCCATAGCGGACTTGAACACGCAGGGAGTCGGCGCGGGCGGCGTGGTCGTCAACCTCGTCGCAGGCAATCCGCAAACTGCCCCGGCAGGCGGCTACGTGATCGGTGGAACGGGCTCGCTCGTCTTGACCACCGCTTCCAACAGCAACCCCATCTCCATCGTGGGGAACGGCAACACGATCACGGCGCCCACGCCGCAAGCCACCGGCGCCCTCAACGACGCGATCTTCAAGCTCATCGGCGCGGACTGGACCACCATCAATGGCTTCACCATGCTGGAGAACCCGGCGAATACGACGACCACCGCGGCGAGCAACAACATGACCGAGTGGGGCGTGGCGCTGCTCTATGTGACCACCACGGATGGCGCAAGGAACAATACGATCGAGAACAATACGATCGACCTGGACCGCGCGTACCAGAACACCTTCGGGATCTACAGCAACTCCACGCACTCGGCCACCGCCGTGACCACCTCGGCAACGGCAACGGGTCCGAACGGAGGGAATGACAACCTCAAGATCCATGGCAACACCATCACCGATGTGAACCAAGGGATCGTTCATGTCGGTCCCATTGCGGCCGCTGACGTGAACAATGCGGTGGACATCGGGGGAACAACACCCGCGCAGGGCAACAGCATCACCAACTACGGTAGAACGAGCTCGTTCTCCAGCTATGCGAACTTGTCGACGTCCGGCACCGTGAACGGCATACTTGTCCGGAACACCAGGAACTTCAATATCTCCCGCAACACCCTCGCAAGTTCGAACGGTGGCACCACGGCTGGATTCCTCTATGGGATCCATATCGTGAATTCCAGTCAAGCCGCCACCGGGAGCCAGACCCATACGCTGAGCAACAACACGCTTTCCCTGCGCCCGGCAAGCACGGCCTCTGGTATCAGCGGCATATCGGTGACAGGGATCGCGCCGCACAACACCGTGAACTCGAGCACGACATGCAACATGGACGGGAACACCTTCCATACGACCGGCTATGCGAGCGGCGGTTCGGGCGACATCCAGTTCATGAACCAGAGCGGCAACCCGCTGGTCCAGACCTTCAACAACAATACGTTCGACAACATATCGACGAGCAACACCGGGTCGATCCAGTTTTTCCGGCACGTGAACAGCATGATCGCTGGATCATCGCTGACCATCAGCGGCAATGCCATCGTGGGGAGCTTCACACGCACGGGTGTGGGATCCATGTCCGTCTGGGGGTCCAGCGGCACTTCGTCGGCGAACGGAGCGACACATACGATCACCGGGAACAACTTCTCCAACATCAGCCTCACGGGCGCATCGGACTTCACCGGATTCCGTGACCATGACGGCACCGTCTCCGCAGGCTCTACCAAGACCATCTCGGGTAACACGTTCAGCAATATCACCACCGGAGCGCAGACCATCGCTCCGTTGTCCGTGGACTTCTCCGGCGCATCCACGGTCGTGAGCAACAACACGATCTCGAACATCACGAGCACGATCACCACCGGAACGATGACCATGCTATTCCTGGGCAATTCCAACCAGCCCGGTCTGGTCTGTTCCGGCAACACGATCTCCAGCATCAGCATCGCGGCCCCCTTTCTCACCGGCTTGCAGTGCAATGCGGGGAACGCGGTCGTGACGAAGAACCGGTTCTACGACCTCACCACATCGAGCAGCACATCATCCGGCTGGGTGGTTGCGATCCAGGGCTCGACCAGGCCATCGAGCACCACCACCATCTCGAACAACCTGATCGGCGATCTCACGGCGCCGAACAGCACCTGTCCCAACGGCCTGCTTGGCATGTACTTGACCGGTAGCTCGGATCTATCCGGCTGGAACGTCTACTACAACACGATCAACCTGAACGCATCCGCTTCCGGCGCCGGATTCGGTTCGTACGGCTTGCGCGCCGTGGGCAGCACCATAGCCACCACGGCCACCCTGGATCTGCGGAACAACATCATCGTGAACACATCCGTGCGCAACGGCGCCGGGTTGACCGTGGCTTTCAGGCGCGAACTCGGCGGGCCGGGCACATTGGCGAACTATGCCTCCACATCGAACAACAACCTGTTCTATGCGGGTGTACCTGGTGCGTCGAACCTTGTCTATTCCGAGGGGGCCAGCACGGCACAAAGCCTCTTCGAGTTCCAGAGCGGTGTGTTCGCCGAGGGTACGGTCTCCCCACGCGATGCGGCATCCGTGACGGGAGCACCTCCCTTCTTGAGCACCGTTGGCACCGATGCGGATTTCCTGCATATCGATCCTGTCATCGCCACCTTGATCGAAAGCGGCGCTGCCCCGATCGGGGGCTTCACCGACGATTACGATGGGAACCTGCGCAACGGCAGCACACCGGACATCGGAGCGGACGAGTTCGAGGGAACACCGGGCTGCATCGCGCCGTTCGGCACCGCACCCGTGCTGGTCAATACGGGTTGCAGCACCTACGACATCACCGTGACGATCACCAACGCGAGTGATTCACCCGGAGGCCAGGTGCACATCCAGGTGGACGGCAGCACCGTGACCACACAAGGCGTGGGTGGCCCATACAACCTGGGGACATTCGTGAACGGCAGCACGCACAGCGTCGCACTCGTCCACGCCGGCGATCCCGCATGCATCCGGTTCCTCGGTAACACGGTATCGAGCATCAGCTGCAATGATGGCGATCCGACCACCACGGATGTCTGCGTGAACAACGCGTGCGAGAACAACCTGACGCCCTGCGACGATGGCGACCCCTGCACCGGCAACGACGTGCTGGTCCTCTCGAACTCGACGGAGCAATTCGATGGCTCCGCCGCTCCTGCGCTTCCAGCGGGGTGGACCACCGGTGGGACGGGCGTCGCGAACCTGTGGTTCACGACGACCGAGGTGAGCCACTCGGCCCCGAACAGCTCGAAAGTGGGCGGAGTGGCGAATGTCTCGGACCACCACCTCACTTCGCCCGTGCTCAACATCGCAAGCGCGAGCGCCCAACTCACCTTCCGGCATCGCTTCGCCTTCGAGTTCTTCAGCACGACCTACTATGACGGCGGAGTCCTGGAGATCAGCATCAACGGAGGCGCGTTCACCGGGATACTCGCTGCAGGCGGGTCTTTCGTCACCGGCGGTTATGTTGGCACGGTATCCTCCAGCTTCAGCAGCCCGATCGCCGGCCAGCAGGCCTGGGCCGCGAACAGCGCGGGATATCCGGCCTTCATGACGACAACGGTGAACCTGCCCGCTGCGGTCGCAGGGCAGCCCATCCGATTGCGCTGGCGCTTCGGGGCCGATTCGGATGTCGCCAGCACCGGTTGGTGGGTCGATGACGTCACCATCACAGACGTGATCTGCGAAGGGGTGATCGTCGATTCCGACAACGATGGTGAAGCGGATTGCGAGGATCCCTGCCCACTCCTTGCGAACCTGGAGGATGGTGACCTCTGCGATGATGGTGATGTGAATACGGTGAACGACATGGTTCAAGCCTGCACCTGCGCCGGTACGGCGGCCGCGGTACAAGTGAACGCCCGCGCCTTCCTCGAAGGCCCCTACAACCCCGCCACCGGCCTGATGGCCGATGCCTTGCGCACGCTGGGCACGTTCCCGCTCACCGATCCTTATCCGGGCCTGGGCTACACGCACATTGGTAGTGGCAACGCCGGTTCCGTCGCTCCTGTCGTGCTTGCTGTCGCGGGCAACGATGCGATCGTGGATTGGGTGGTGCTCGAACTGCGCGCTCCAGCAGCACCGGCCACCGTGGTCGCCAGCCGTAGCGTGTTGCTGCAGCGCGATGGGGATATCGTAGAACTGGACGGCGTCATGCCGGTGGCTTTCGCTGTGGCACCGGGCAGCTACTACGCGGCCCTGCGCCAACGCAATCACCTCGGTGTGATGACGGCTTCTCCGGTCGCCCTGAGCTCCGTTCCTGTCTTGGTCGATCTCACAACATCCTCCACGGCCACGTATGGCACCGCCGCGCGCAAGAGTGTTCCAGGCACCTTCCCGGCCGAGGTGCTGTGGGCCGGGGATGTCAACTTCAATGGCGAGCTCAAGTACACCGGCGCCGGAAACGACCGGGATCCCATCCTGGTCACGGTCGGAAGTACGACGCCGAATAACGTCGTGATCGGTGCTTACAGCACAAGGGATGTGAACATGAACGGCGAGGTGAAGTACACCGGAAGCAGCAACGACCGCGATCCCATCCTGGTGAACGTGGGCAGTACCACGCCGAACAACTTACGCGTGCAGCAGTTGCCCTGAACCGAACATCATTCCGGACCACGAACGGGTAAGCGCGGATCCGGGCGGCTAGGGCCATCTCGCTTGCGAGGTGGCTACCGCTTTTTCTGTGTGCGGTACTTTGCGGCCATGCGGCTACGAGCGGTTCTGCTGGTTGCATGGGTCCACGTTGGCGCCCTTCTCTGCGGTCAGGACTTCCGCTTCCAGCACCTCACCTCCGACGATGGCCTCAGCGATAACGCCATCACCTGCGTTTTCCAGGATGGTGCAGGCTTCATTTGGATCGGTACCGAGAACGGACTGGACCGGTATGATGGAAGCGGTGTCTGGAACGTTCCGGGCACCAGATCGCACATCACGGCCGTAACGGGTGATCGGGAAGGAACGATCTGGGCGGCGACCAAGGACAAGGGACTGTTGCGTGTGGATCCTGAGAAGGGTGCGGGTCGGGTATTCCGTGCGGGCGATAGCACCAAGGCGCCCGTCGGCAGCGATCTGCTCACGGCGCTGTACGATCTGGATGACACCACGCTGCTGATCGGTGCGCGGGAGAATGCGCTGTTCTTCTTCGACAAGCGGACCTTCACATGCACCTATTGGTCGGACAGTCTTGATATCTCCCCCGCCAAGGCCCGCGCGGCACCGCTCTACGAGCAGGGTTGGTGCCATGCCATCACCCCGCTGAATGATACCCTTCTCTGGATCGGCTTCCTGCATTCGGGAAGATCGATCGTGGTGGACCGCAGGACGCTGCGTACCCTGCGGCAGCTCACCATCCGCCGTGACGGATCCGAATCCCAAACGTGCGCCGCCCTCCTGGGCGACACGCTGTTCAGCGGTGGCTGGCAGAACGATATCGATGCGGTACGCTTGGTGCCGGATGCGGGTTCCCCTGATGCCCCGGCGCCCTTCATGAGGCTTCCCGTGGCCGATGAGGTGAACGTGCTCATGCGTTGGGACGAAGGTCATTTGCTCGCGGGCTCGCGTGGCCTCGGACTGTATCTGGTGAACCCCCGAACAGGAGGCATGCTTCGATACACCCGCATGCGTGGGGATGCGAACTCGCTCGCCGACGACAGGATCCGGGCGTTGTTCCGGGACCGGCAAGGCGTGCTTTGGGTGGCTACCGCCAACGGGCTGGACCGGTACGTGCCGGTGGTCTGGTCCATGCGGCGCACGGAGCTTTACGCGGATCCGCGGCATGATCATCCAGAGCTGTCCTTCCATCGTGTGGAGCCTTTGGGCGAACATGGGGCGCGGGTCTTCAGTTCCGCAGGGTTCTTCCTGGTGGATGACACCGGGTCCGTGCGGCACGTTCCGGTGGAATTCCAGGGCCGGGATCTGCAGCCCACCTTCCTCGGACCCGCGAGCGGCCGGCAACGACTGCTGGGCACGGAGTACGGTATCGTTTCATGGGATGATGCCCAGGGCCGCATCACCGGTCTGCACACACCCAGGACCGCATCGGGAACCTTGTATCCGGTCGGAGGCATGTACCAGGTGCGCGGCTTGTCGATGGTCTATCTCAATCATCACCCGGTCGTGCTGGCCGCTACGCTCGGCTTCGGTGTTCACGTGATCGACCCGGTCAGCGACGATGTGTTAGGCATCGCCATGAGCCTGCCCCCTAAACCGTCCGGTGGTATCGCCCTCGTGAATGATGCGCTCGAAGAGGACAGCGGTCATTTCTTCTACGCCACCAGCGACGGCATCCTCGAGTGGCGCACCTCGGATCCATTGGTACCCGAGGACCTTCCGGGGGGTGGAGGTGGTCGTGTGATCGTTCCGGGGGAGGATGTGCGAAAGCTGCTTCTCGTGCGTGGGACACGCTGGGCCATCACGAGAGGAGGCGTCCTGCTGGGGTTGGGCCCAGGTGACCAAAAGCGCTTCGAGCCGCCGGTATACCTCCGCTCCGGTTTCCATGGAGCCACTGCGGATGTGGACGGGCGCCTGTGGATCACCACCGATGACGGTCTCCTCCGTTTCGATCCGGGAAATCCATCCTTCATCCGCGTGCCGGTCGGCGATGGTGGCGGTGTCAGGAAGCTCACGCGGGCCATCACCACGTTGCCGGACGGGCGGATCGCCTTCTGCGCGGACAACGCCCTGTTCACCTTCGATCCACACGTCTACGACACGCTGCCCCCGGTTCCCGCACCCTTCCTCGTGGGCGCTTCGGCCGCCGGGAAACAACTTCCCGTGGTGGATGGGCTCGCGGTGCTCTCCTACAGGTCCAGTGTGATCGACATCAGCATCAGCGCGCAGGCCGTCGGTTTTCCGCGTCCGCCCGTATTCGAGTACCGGCTCGAAGGTGTGGAACAGGATTGGCGTGAGACCTCGGCCCAGGAAGCCATCCGCTACGCGGGCATCCCGGTCGGTGAGTATCGCCTACTGGTGCGCGTGCGTGATGCTTTCGGCCGTAATGGCCCACCCGGATCCGTCGTGGAGACGGCCTTGCTCACCATCCGGGTGAACGGTCCCATCTGGCAACAATGGTGGTTCTTGGTCCTGGCTCTTGGTCTCGTTTCGGTCGGGATGTACACGCTGTACCGCTACCGTCTGGCGCAGGCGATGAAATTGCAGGCCGTACGCGATCGCATCGCCAGCGACCTGCATGATGAGGTCGGCTCCTCGCTCAGCGCTATCACCATCGGATCGCAGCTGGCCGCCCGACTTTCACCGGACGCCAGCGAGCAACTGAGGGTGCTTCTCGCCCGCATCGGAGAGACCAGCAGCCAGAGCTTGCGCAGCATCAGCGACATCGTGTGGGCGATCGATCCGAAGAACGATGAGGGGGAGGCCCTGCTGAAGCGCATGCGACGGATCACCCAGGAGCTGCTGGAGAGCAAGGGCGTTGATGTTTCGTTCGACGTGGGGGCGGGTGTGGAGGAGCTCAAACTGCCGATGAACGCGCGCAAGGAGATCGTCCTGATCTTCAAGGAGGCCGTGCACAATGCGAGCAAATACAGCGGCGCTTCCTTCGTGCAGGTATCGCTTCATCGTCGCAACGGCGTGCTCGCGGTGAGCGTGAAGGATGATGGCAGGGGCTTCGATGTCGCACTGCATCCGGATGGGCACGGGCTCGGTAGCATGAAACGACGCGCCGGGGCCATCGGTGCCGAACTCACGCTGAACAGCGCACCGGGCATGGGCACGCTCGTGGGCGTGGAGGTGGATCTCACGAGGATCCGGGATTGATGCAGCACCGGGATTTGTGTCGCTTTGTCGTCAAATCACATCCTATGCGCTTTTCCACCGCTTTCCTATCTCTCCTGCTCTTCCTCCCGTGCCGGATCCACGGCCAGCTGTCCGAGTTGGAACCGAACGAGGACATCGCCACCGCGACGGCGTGGACCTACGGCCAGTCCATGAGCGGAAGTGAGTGCAACCCGCCCGCGTTCGACGCGGACTACTTCCTTGTCGTGCTGCCTTCCGATGGCGTGATCACCTTCACCGTGACCACCCAGGGCAGTGGCACCCAGCCGGGAACGCTGCAGTTCGCGCTCTTCCCCAAGTACGGCGTCTACCAGCAGTACCATACGCTGGCGGGCGATCTGGTCGAAACCACGGTTTCCTTCAGCCACAGCTGCCTGAGCGGCGATACCATGTACGTGAGGCTTCAGCAGGAGAACCCGGGCGATGGCTCCTGCATCAGCTACATGATGAGCTACGTGGTGGCGTCTGGTGTGTTCGCCAATGATCCACTGCCCAACGATGACTTCGCCAACCCGCAACCAGTGGCCTTGGGTGTCCCGTTCGAGGGGCACATGAACCACCTCTACGACAACACGGCCGACCATTATGGTGTGACCTTGCCCGAGGATGGCGTGCTGCGCATCATAGCCGAAGCTGAGCATGCCGGTACGGAGAGCACGGGCACCGTGGAGATGTACGTGAACGTGAACAACGGCTATTACTATCCTTCCATCGGTGCTTCGGGCGTTGTGGCCACGGACACCTTCTACGTTCCCTGCATCGCCGCCCAGTTGGTCACTGTGCGCGTCCAGATGGGCAACGGCAACCCCATATGCGGTGTGAGCTATCGACTGCGTTTCGATCACACCCCACACCTGTTCGCCAATGACCCGCTGCCCAATGACGATTTCGCGAACCCCCAGCCGATCGCGCTGGACACACCGATAGAAGGCCACCTGGATCATTTCGGTGAAACGACCGCCGATCACTATGGTATCGACCTGCCCGATGATGGCACCTTGCGCATCATCGCCGAGGCCGAGCAGTATGGTACGACGAACGGCAGCACGATCGAGATCTACGTGAACACCCTGAACAGCTATTGTTATCCCGTGATCGGCGGTTCATCCGTCGCGGTGCTCGACACCTTCTATTTCGAGTGCATCCGGGCGGGTGCTACCACCATCCGTGTTCAACCCGGCTCGGGCGCCAGCTGCGGCATCAGCTACAGGCTGCGCTTCGATGTGCTTCCCCCTGTGTTCGGTAACGATCCCGAACCCAACGAAGGTGCGGAGGATGCGACCGTCGTGGCCCCCGACACCGATCAGGATGGCCACATCACCTATGCAGGTACCAGCGCGTATGACCACTTCAAGCTCTGGAAGGGTTTCGCCGGAACCATGCGCGTGATCTTCAGCTCCAGCATCGAAGGCCCATCACCGGCGCTCAACATCTGGACCTTGAACGCGAACGTGAACGAGGCCATCACCACCGGTGTGGGTGGCGACATCGCTTCCGATACCGTTTACGTGACCACGGCCGACCCGGACACGATCGTCCTCCGGGTGTCCGCAGTGAACTTCGGCTATTGCGGTTCATACCGGTTCCGCTACGAGAGCGGTCCCGTGGGCATGGATGACCACTTCATCGATCTGTTCACGGTTTGGCCGAACCCCAGCGCCGACGGCTTGTTCAAGGTGAGCGCAGCGTTCGTGCCGACCTGGATGGAGGTGCGCGATGTTCAAGGGCGGATGGTCGCGATGGACCGCACGATCATCGGGCGCGAATGGACCCTCGACCTGTCGCAGGAACCGGCCGGGGTCTACGCGCTGCGGGTCGGTAATGCTTCCGGCAATACGGCCACCACACGCCTCGTGCTGCACTGAACCGGTTAACTTGTCACCATGACCGATCGCATCCGCGTC
>CAZYPC010000056.1:17678-29297 GCA_964649165.1 uncultured Chryseobacterium sp. | reverse complement strand
TGCATGTGGGCAACATGGTGCAGATCATGATGCTGAAGCACTTCCAGGAGAGCGGTCATCGGCCGATCGCGTTGGTGGGTGGTGCTACGGGCATGGTGGGTGATCCCAGCGGCAAGAAGAGCGAGCGCAACCTGCTGGACGAGGACGTGCTGCGTCACAACCAGAAATGTGTCGGCGAGCAGCTCGCGCGTTTCATCGACTTCAAGAGCACGACGCGTCCGGCGGAACTGGTCAACAACTACGACTGGTTCAAGGACATGGGTTTCCTCACCTTCATCCGCGACGTGGGCAAGCACATCCCCGTGGGCTACATGCTGGCGAAGGACAGCGTGAAGAACCGGATGGAGACGGGCATCAGCTTCACGGAATTCACCTACCAGCTGGTGCAGGGTTACGACTACTACTGGCTCTACAAGAACAAGGATTGCCGCATCCAGATGGGTGGCAGCGACCAGTGGGGCAACATCACCACAGGCACCGAACTGATCCGGCGCATGGATGGTGGCGAGGCCTACGCCCTCACCACGCCGCTGCTCACGAAGGCGGATGGCAGCAAGTTCGGCAAGAGCGAGGGTGGGAACATCTGGCTGGATGCCCAGCGCACTTCACCGTACAAGTACTTCCAGTTCTGGCTGAACGCCACGGACGCCGATGCCGCCCGCTTCGCACACATCTTCACCAACTGGACGAAGGAACAGGTGGATGCGCTTGTCGGCGAGCATGCGCGCGCGCCGCACATGCGCATGTTGCAGAAAGAGGTCGCGGCGTTCATCACGGTGATGACCCACGGCCAAAGCGAACTGGACGGCGCGATCCAAGCATCGGAGATACTCTTCGGAAGCGGTACGTCCGAGGCCCTCGGTGGGCTGAGCGAACAGCAATGGCTCGACGTGTTCGACGGCGTGCCTCAAGCTGAGGTCTCTCGTGATGTCCTGGCCGGAGGTATTCCCATCGTGGAGTTGCTCACGGATAAGTCAGGGTTCCTGCCGAGCCGTGGCGAGGCCAAGCGCGCGCTGAAGGAGGGCAGCATCAGCGTGAACAAGGCCAAGAGCCCCGAAGAGCGGACGGTGAATGCCGATGACCTGATGGGAGGGAAGTTCCTGCTTCTGCAGCGCGGGAAGAAGAACTATTTCCTGGTGAAGGCGGTCTAGCAAAGACCGTCACCGCGAGGTGTAGTGCATTCAACGGCACCGACGTGACCCAGCGTTCTGCAATAGCTGTTGCTGGATCGCTTAACGACCAAATGTGTCATTCGCGATGACGTGAAGGGTCAGTCCACCATCAGGTTGCATCCCCTCACATCGCTGTTGTCGAAGCGGCCCAGCACCTCGAACGAACCGTCCGCGTGCATGCGTCCCAGGTCCTGGGTGCTGATGAAGGGGCAGCTCGCGGTGTTGCACAGGTCGATCACGTCGATGCCTCCGGTGCGCCCCGCCTCCACACGGGAGAGCGGGTCGTTCACGTCGCGCAGCAGGACGCGCATCCACGGCGGGCAGCGGTAGAGGCCATCGCCTTTCGACCACGCCTGTGAGAGCAGTTCGGTCATGCCGTACTCACTGTGGATCGCGGGCACCGAGAACGCGGACTTCAGGATCGCGTGCAGCTCTTCCCGCACCATTTCAGGTCGTCGTCCCTTCATGCCACCGGTCTCCATCACCACGGTGTGCTTCAGCGGCATGGGATATCGTTCGGCCAGGTCGAGCAACGCGAACGTGACGCCCAGGAGCAGCGTCGGTTTTCCTTCGGTCTCGCTACGGCGCAGCACCTCGGCAAGCTCATCGTATTGGTACAGATAGGTGCCGCTGAACGGATCGCCGCTCGCGCTGATGAGTTTCTGGGCCATATACACGAGCGAGCTGCCGGGCCGTTCGAGGTAGGCTGGCAAGAGTGCGAGGATGCGCCAACGGGAAGGTTCTCCGTAGGTGGCCGTGAACGATGTCAGGAAGGAGCGCTCATACAGTTGCGTCCAGGGAACGTGATGGCTGCTGGTGATGCTCCCGGTGGTTCCGCTGCTGGTGAACGTCGCGACGGGTTCCATGCCTTCCATGAGCACTCGTTGGTTCCGGAAGGCGCCGATGGGCAGGAAAGGGATGTCCTCGACCCGTCGCACGCTATCGGGGTCGCGGCCCAGCGCGCTCAGGAATCCCCGGTACACCGGGTTTCTCTCCGCGTGCAGGCGGAATAGATCGAGGGCCAGTGCGTTGAAGTCCTGATCACCACGGATGGCGAACGGGCGCTCAAGCAGCGTCTGGTCGATGTTGAAGAGGGCCACGCGGTGTGATACCTTTGGGACGATGATCGCGAAAATCGCACGCATTCATGTCATCGGCGCCATGGCGCTGGTCTCCACCGCGTTTTCGGGTTGTTTGAAGCCCGAGGATTTCCCGGACAAGCCGATCCTGACCTTCAAGGAGCTGCAACAGGTGTACGAGCCGAACGGCCCGACCGACACGACGCGCAACTGGTATTTCTACCTGACGGTGGACTTTACGGATGGGGATGGGGATATCGGCTTGGACGAAGCGGATACACAATCGCCGTTCGGGCTGAACGAGGCGCACTACTTCAACTACTTCACGCAGATCCGCAAGCGCACCAATGGTCAGTGGGCCGATTTCGGACAGCAATGGACCTATCGAATGAAGCGCATCACGCCCACCGGTCAGGATCCGACGTTGAACGGCGAGATCGAGTTGCGCATGGGTCCCATTGCGGGTGTTCAACCTTTCCCTTTGCCGAGCCTCTACCCGGGAGATACGATCGAGGTGACCGCACGCCTGGAGGACCGCTCGTTGAACATGAGCAATACGGTCACCACCGGCGAGTTCGTCAAGCAGTAGGTGCGACAGTGGGGTTCTTTCGTTCCGCTTCCTGTTCGGCAGCGGCCGCCGGCGACGGACAACCGACAACGATCAAACCATCCCCATGAGGGCCTCGCTCACGTTGATCAGGTGGTCGCCGAGCTTCTCGCAGCTATTGAAGAGGTCGTTGTAGACGAGACCGCTCTTGATGTTGTGATCCCCGCTCTCCACGCTCTTCAGGTGCGCGCGGCGCAGGGCATCGCGCTGCTGGTTGATACGCTGCTCGATCTCCATGGCCTCGTCGAGCTTCACGGCATCGCGGTCGGCGTCGAGGTTGCGGAGCATCACCTCGAAGGCCGAGTCGGTCAGCTGGAGCATGGCGAGCAGGTTCTGGCGTTGCTCAGGGGTGAACCAGAGCTTCTCATCGGCCTTGCGCTCGATGCCCTTGCTCATCTGGAAGAGGATGTCGCCCGCGCGTTCCAGGTCACCGATGATGCTGATCATCGCACGGATACGCTCGCTCATGCGTTCGTCACCGGCCTCGGTGCCGGTCTTGGTGAGGAATCGGCTCACCTCCACTTCGATGCGGTCGGTGATGTCCTCGTACTTGGCGATCCGCTGCAACAGCACGGCGCGTTCGCTCGCGCTTTTCTCGATGAGCAGGTCGCGCACCATGCCCATCATGCGGTGGCACAACCCGCCGAACTTCACGATCTCCTTCTTGGCTTCCAGCAGGCTCAGCTCAGGGGTCAGTGGCATCAAGGGGTCGTCGATGTATTCCAGGCGGTACTCCTCATCCACCCCGTCACGCGCGGGCACCATGCGCGTTACGACCTTCTCGATGAAGGGTGTGAAGCGGATCAGCAGGAGCATGTTCACCAGGTTGAAGGCGATGTGGAGAATGGTGAGCGACCAGGGCAACGCGTTCTGATCCACGTACGGCGAAAGCCCGCGCACAAGTTGCGTGAGCAGGTCGATACCTGAAAGGATGGGGGCGAAGAAGAGGAGGGCCCAGAGCGCACCGAAAACCTTGATCACGGAATGGGCGCGGGCCGTTCGCTTGGCCCACGCGTTGCCCACGAGCGCGGCGATGTTGGCCGTGAGCGTCGTGCCGATGTTCTCGCCGATCACCAGGGCTGCGGCCATCTCGTAGTTGATGATGCCCTTCTCGCACATGAGCACGGTGAGGACCAGCGCGTGGCTGCTGCTCTGGATCACGATGGCGAGCGCCGCGCCGATGAGGACGAAGAGCACGTGCGAAGCGATGCCATAGGAAGCGAGCCCGTGCAGGAAACCCAAGGCCTGTGCGGAAGGCTCCGGTGCATGCTCCTTCATGAAATAGAGCCCGAGCAACGTGAGCGCCATGCCGATCATCAACTCGCTGATGGCCTTCATGCGGCCGCCGCGCAGGAAGAGGAAGGGCAATGCCACGCCCATGATGGGGATCGCCACGAGCGAGAGCTCCACGGACGAGAAGCCGATCCACGCGAAAGCAAGGAGCTTCACCGTGGTGCCGATGTTGGCACCGAGCAGCACGGGAATGGCCTGGCGCAGGGAGAGCAGTCCGGCGTTCACGAAGCTCACCGTCATCACACTGGTGACCGATGAATACTGCGCGACCACCGTGGTGATGAAGCCGGTGAACACGCCGCGCAGGCGGTCCTTGGTCATGGCTTCGAGCACGCGGCGCATGCGCGCACCGGCGACCTTCTGCAGGCCCTCGCTCATCACCTTCATCCCGTAGATGAAGAGGCCGAGCGAGCCTGCGAGCAGCAGGAATTGCAGGAGTCCGAAGCGCATCTGTTCCGAGCGGCCCGGCCGGGGCCGGGAAAAGGAGCGCGAACGTATCGGACGAATGTTTCCGGCAGGTTAAGATGGCGCGGTAAAAGCCTTGTCCAGCAAGGGTTGCGGAAGGGAGGGCCGGGATACCTTCGCCGCCGATGGACCTCCGCTCACCGTTGCGCATGGCGCTTGTGATCGCCGTGGTCGCGGCCCTGGCGGTTGCGGGCGCGTTCGCGGCCATGGCCTACGTGGCCCATCGCCCGGTTGATGCTCCGGGGATCGCCCTGCTGGCTCTTCCGGTCGCCCTCGCGGTTTTCGTGGCCTCCCGTTGGCTCATCAAGCGTTTCGTACAGGAACGGGTGGACCTGATCCACCGTACGATACACGACACACAGAGCGGCACCACGGCCCCGGTGACCGGTCCCGATCCGTTGGGCAGTGTGGGCGAGGAAGTGGGGGCCTGGGCGGAGGAGAAGCGCACGGAGATCTCCGGGTTGAAGGAGCGCGAGCGCTTTCGCAGGGAGTTCATCGGCAACCTGGCGCACGAGTTACGCACGCCGATCTTCAGCATTCAGGGCTACATCCTCACGTTGCTCGAGGGTGGGTTGGAGGATGCCAAGGTGAACCGCGACTTCCTGGAGCGGGCGAGCAACGGCGTGGACCGCTTGATCCGCATCGTGGAGGACATGGACCTGATCACCCAGCTGGAGAGCGGTGTGATGACGATGGAGGTGGAGCGCATGGATCTGAACGCCGCGGTGAACGAGGGCATCGGGTCGTTGGAGTTGAAGGCGCGGGAGAAACGGGTGACGTTGCGCAACGAGCTGGACGAGGAGGTGCTGGTCCGGGCCGATCACGACCGGCTTCTGCAGGTGTTCATCAACCTCTTCAACAACGCGGTGAACTACGGCAGCGAGGGCGGCTGGTGCAGCGTGCGCTCCTTCGATGTCGGCGATCGTGTGCTGGTGGAGGTGAGTGACAACGGCATCGGCATCGCGGAGGAGCACTTGCCACGCCTGTTCGAGCGTTTCTACCGCGTGGGCAAAAGCCGCGCACGCAACGAGGGTGGCAGCGGGCTCGGGCTGGCCATCGTCAAGCACATCGTAGAGGCGCACGGCGGCACGATCACCGTGAAGAGCGCGGAAGGCAAGGGGACCACATTCGGATTCACGCTGCCGAAGGCGCGGTGAGGCTGGTTCGAGGTTCGGGGTTCCGCCAGCGATCTGGGTGAACCCGGAACCTCGAACCTCTGAACCCTACTTCATTTCGCCGCCAGCCCCGCCTTCGGTCTCTTCATCCCGAAGGCCTGTAGCACATCGTTGTTGTTGGCTACCAGGATGAGCGGAGCTTTGTCAGGTCCGGTGCGTGCGAAGCCGAGGTCCTTGGCGTTGCCGCGTGCGAAGAATCCGGTGCGTGAGAGCGGCATCGGCGTGAATCCGCCCTTGCCGTCCCCGCGCAGGATGGTACCGGTCCCGCCATCGTAGCGGGCCGTCTCCACCTCCGCACCCCAGTTGTTGCCCGCACAGACCAGGTCCACATGCCTGTCGCCGTCCACATCCATGGGGATGATGGCGTTGATCGGGGCGACCTGCGCCATCATCGGCAGCGCCTTCGCGGCGAAGTGGCCCTTACCATCGTTGATGAAGACGGTGGAGAGCATCATCGTGGCCTGCAGGTGCAGCGCGTTGTTCAGTTTCTCCTGCGTGTAGATGCCGGCGAGATCACTGTGCGCGTATTGCGCGTAGGTCGGGAATTTCTGGAGGATCATCGGGCATTGCTGGCTGGAGCACTCGCGGCCCCGGACGGGCAGCTGCTTGCCGTCCTTCTCTTTCGCCAGCACGATGTCGTGCCGCCCGTTATCATCGAAATCGGCCCAGTACACATGGATGGGCTTCTCCTTCGTGCCGTGGAACTTGCTGTTCCAGCCGAGGTTCCCGCCGATGATGTCCGGATGCCCGTCCTCGTTCACGTCCGTGATGGCCACACTGTACCACCACCCGTGCGTGGCCTCGAGCCCGGCTTCCTTGCTCGCGTTCGTGAAGTGTCCGCCGTCGTTGCGGTACCAGGTCACGTTCATCCATTCGCCCACCACCACCAGGTCGGCGTCCTTGTCGCCATCCATGTCCGCGAAGCGCATATCGGTGACGAGTCCCGGCCCCATGGCTTCGGGGGCGAGGGCCTCGGTGGCATCGGCGAAATGGCCGGAGCCGTCGTTCACGAGCAGGAAGCTGCGTGGTGCGAAGGGATAGTGCGCCGGCGTCGTCCGTCCGCCGATGAACAGGTCGAGATCGCCGTCATTGTCGATATCCGCCGCTGCGGCGCGCAGGGAGCTCGTCATCATCGGCGGCAGCCTGTCGGCCGCTTCGGCGAAGACGCCTTTCCCGTTGTTCAGGTAGAAGCGCTGGGTGTATACCGCTTCGCGCATGTCCTCCTCGTTGCCACCGGCGAGCACCAGCAGGTCCTGATCACCGTCCTTGTCGGCGTCGAAGAAGAGGCTGCCCACGGTCTCCTGCTGGGCATGGCGGTCCCATGGCTGCGAAGCCGCAGCACTGAACGTGCCATCGCTCTTCTGCGTGAAGAGGCGCGGGGCCTGTCCGTGCCCACCTCCGATGAAGACGTCATCCAGTCCGTCACCGTTCGCATCACCCGTGCAGAGCGTGGGGCCGAGCTCGCTCTGCTTGTGGGGCAGGAGGGGCTCCAGGTCGAAGTCGTTGTACGGGTTCTCGTGGTGCTGGAACGTGAGGCCGATCTCCGCGGCGATCTCGGTGAACATCGGCGCGGGTTTTTCCGGGGCGGTGCCCATCGCTTTGATGTCCTCCTTCTTCACGGTCAGCAACTGATCGGCCTTTACATCAGTGATGAGCCCGCGTTCGCCGTTGGCCCATTCCACGACGAGCGAATCCACGGTCGTGGCGGCTCCCAGGCCGAAGTGCAGCATGGGTTCCACGCAGCTCTGGTAGCCGCGCTCCGGGTAGAGTTCCTGGTATTGGACGGTGCCGTTCAGATGCGCGGTCACCTTCGCACCCAGCGCGAGGGTGTTGCCGCTCATGGGCCTGACGCGGAGCCAATGGCGATCGGTGAAGGTCGCGGTGGCGTTGTTGGCGTACACGGATGCCACGTCGTTCATGTTGTTGATCACCAGGTCCAGGTCCCCGTCGTTGTCGAGGTCAGCGTAGGCCGCGCCGTTGCTGTTCACGGGCTCGGTAAAGCCCCAGGTCTGTGAGCTGTCGGCGAACGTGAGGTCCGCGTTGTTGCGGAAGAGGTAGTTACGCAGCTTCGTGCTGGGCACCAGGCCGAGCGTACCGTAGTAACCGGATCCCGTTCGGATGGTGTCGTACACGGCGCGTGCGTAGTCGTTGTCGCGCACGTCGTGCAGGTAGCCGTTGGTGATGAGCAGGTCCTTCCAGCCGTCGTTATCGAGGTCGCAGAACAGCGGTGCCCAGCTCCAATCCGTGCGGGCCACACCGGCCAGCTGGCCCACTTCGCTCCAGGTGCCGTTGCCGTTGTTCAGCTGCAGCGTGTTCACCATGTACTGGAAGAAGTAGCCGCCGTTCACCAGCGCCCAGAATTTCTGAGGGTTCATACTGGCCATGTTGGTCTTGTTCCGCAGGTGGTCGTCCGCGGTCATGTCCAGCGTGATGATGTCGGGCAGCGCATCGTTGTTGTAATCCGCCACGTCGCAGCCCATGCCGAAGTTGCTCATGTGGCGCAGGCGGTACTGGCTCTGTTCGCTGAAGGTGCCGTCATGCCTGTTCACATACATCAGGTCTGGCGCGTCGAAGTCATTCGCTGTGTAGAGGTCCGGCCAGCCGTCCTGGTCCAGGTCGCTCACGCTCTGGCCGAGGGTGTAATCGAAGTTCTCCAGATGCGCTTCGTACGTGGCGTCGCTGAAGTGGCCACCGTCGTTACGGAAGTAGCGGTCCGTCGGCGCGCGCTTCTCGTCCACCGCTTTCTTGGCCGTGAAGTTGGACAAGCCCTTCATGCGGCCGGTCGGATGGTTGATCACATGCAGGTCGAGATCGCCGTCGCGGTCGGCATCGAAGAAGGCGGCCTGCGTGCTGTGCGAGGTATCGGCCACGCCCATTTCCTGCGCGCGCTCGGAGAAGGTGCCATCGCCATTGTTCAGGTACAGCAGGTTCCTTGTGAGTGCGGGGTCTTTGGTGTTGCCGCTGCGGCACACGTAGATGTCCAGGAGTCCGTCAGCGTTCACGTCGGCCATGGTCACACCGGTGCGCCAGCCCTCCTTCGCTTTGGCACCGAGGGCCTTCTCCGTGATGTCCTCGAACTTGAGCCCACCCAGGTTGCGGTACAGTCTGTCGCTTACCTGATTGCCGGTGAAGTAGATATCCGACAGCCCGTCGTTGTCGATATCGCCCACAGCCACGCCGCCACCGTTGTAGGCGTACACGTAGGTGAAGTAGTTCAGGTCCTGCGATTCGGTGATCGTGTTGTTGAAGTCGATGCCGCTCTGCTCCGCAGGGATCGGAGAAAGGAGGGGGCCCTTGGCCGCACCGGTGCCGGTGACAGGCTGTTCCGTCTTCGCACCATCGCCACAGGTGACGAAGAGAACGGCGCAGGGCAGGAGGAAGAGGAGGGAACGCTGCATGGAAGCTCGGAATGACGGTGAGCAAAGTAAGCCGGGCGGGTGGCCCCCACCGTGACCGCACTACTTCACCACCTCATCCCACAGCTCTATCTCGTTCTCGTTGTTCACGCTGATGCGTGGGATATCATCGTACATGGTGACCTTGCCAGTGACGCAGACCTTCTTGTTCACCAGATAGGTCACCGGGTCGTAGTGGAAATTGGGACCGTTGTAGTCCCAGATCGTGGCGTAGAACTCCTGGTTGGGGTGTACGCGGTCCATGTTGAGGTACACGGCGTTGGCCTTCTGGGTGCGGCGGGTGCTTACTACCGTTCCGCAGATGGTGGCCTCCTGCCCGACGTGGTACTTGGCCTGGGTGGTATTGAAACGTCCGCCCGGCAAGGGTGCCTTGATGGGCGGCACGTCACCGGCTCCCGGGTCGCCACCGGTCATCCAGGGCTTCACATCGTCCATGGCTTCGATGGCGTTCTCCGTGGCGTCATCCAGCGCAGGGAAGAGGTCCAGCCCGGTGAGCTTTTCCACGCTGTCGATGGACACGGCATAGCTCAGCAGGTTCTTCTCGGCGGGCCCGTTCTTCATCACGAAGGCGATGCCTTTCTTGTCCGGCCCATCGAGGTCGGCAAAAGCCTTGAAGCAATAGACGGGGATCATCACCTTCTCGATCGTGGTCGGCGTGTTCAAGGTCGGCAGTCCTTCGGCGATCACGGGACCGGTCACGATGAAGACCTTCTCCTGCGCGTAGTGGACGTAGCGGCGTCCCCAGTCCTCCAGGTCGGCCCAGGTCTCACGGTTCATCTCCGCTTTCTGCGGCGCGATGTTGCTGTACATGTAGGTGGCTTCGAGCGCTTTCTGGCTCCAGCGCATGTCGGCGCTCGGCACCATGTGGCCGCGGTCGTAACCGCTGTTCCAGTATTCATCGAAGAGGTCCGTGTGTCCTTTCACATCCGGGTCCGGCTTGAAGGTGTCGATGCGCGCGAGGTTGCCCTTCATGATGTCGGGCAGAACGATGTGCGCGGTCCACTTCGGCACATGGTGCACTTCGTCCCAGACCAGCGAATGGCCCGGGTGTACGGTCACAACGTCACCGGTCGCCAGCGCGGGCAGGCCCAGCGCGGCGAGGTCGCGTTGCATGATGGAGAGTTTCGCATCCTCGATCGGTCCCATCAGCGCCTTCTCCTGGGCCTCGAGCTGCTCGAGCTGTGTCTGCAGTTCCTTCAAGCGCGCGTCGGGATCTTGTTGCGCGTGTGCGAAAAAGAAATGGGGAACGGCGGCGAACAGGAGAGTGGCGCGGAGGGTCATCGTTGGGCGAAAGTAGTCGGCGGTCAGCGTCACGCACGGGCGTTCGCGATGAGCCGGGCCAGGTCTTGCAAGGCGTGTTCCAGAGCATCATCACGGTCATTCCCGAGCGCTTTGGCACTTGTTGCTTGTCCCGTGTCCCTTGAAGCTTCCAGGGCCTTCTGGAGGTCCATCGCATCCTGCCGCTGGACGAAGAACCTTCCTGATCGGCTGTGCAGTTGGCCGAGGTATTCCTGCTCTTCCTGTCCCGGCGTGGGGATCACCAGTGCCGAGCGGCCGATGCGGGCGAGGTCCATCAGCGTGGTGTATCCGGTCCGGCTCACGATCAGTTCTGCTTGGAGAAGCGCTCCGGTCAGCGCATCACCGCCGAGATGGCTCAAGCGGCGCACATTCCCGATGGTCTCGTCCAGCACAGGTTCGGGTTTGCCGCGCACCAAAAGATGTCTCCCTTCGATGCGCGGGAGTTGTTCCATCAACGCATTCTCCAACAAGGTTCGCTGCGGCTCAGGACCGCTGATCACGCACACGATGCGGTACTTCTGCTCGGATGCGATCGCCCTCGCCGGATCCATGCGGCTTATCGGCCCGATGTAGCGCGCGTTGTGCGGAACGTTCCTCCCGTGGGACAGTTCACCGGCGAGCCCGGGCTCCTGCGCGTCATCCGGTATCCAGCAGCGATCGAAGCGCGCCACCGAACGCAGGTTGATGCGCCGTAGCACACCCTGCGCGAATGGCGTGAACGGGAAGAGCTGGTGTGTGATGATCACGCTCGGCAGGCCTTCCGCACGGATGCCGAAACGCTGGTCGCTGATCACCGCGCCGAGTTGAAGCTGCCGCCGCAGGTTGAGGAACAGGTGATGCTCTTCGCGCACGCTCCGCAACATCGCAGGGAATTGTGTGGCCATCGCCCAGGTCTGCGAGGCCCCTTTCGCGTAGCGCACCTCCACGCCGGGTACGCGCACATGCGGCAGGTCCGGGAAGGCATCGCGCAGCAGGGCGAGCGGTCCTTTGTCCGCACCGATCACCGGCTCGGCGTCCAGTTCGCGCAGTCGCCTGATGATGGGGATGCACCGTGTGCTATGGCCAAGCCCCCAATCCAGTGGGGTGATGAGGATGCGGGCTCCGTTGAACATG
>CAZYPC010000056.1:0-17578 GCA_964649165.1 uncultured Chryseobacterium sp. | reverse complement strand
ATGGCCAAGCCCCCAATCCAGTGGGGTGATGAGGATGCGGGCTCCGTTGAACATGTGGCGCGAAGGTCGGTCGCGCATCTTTGCGGCGGATGGTTGTCGGTTGTCCGTTGTCGGTTGTCCGGCTGCCGACGGCGCGCCTTGGAAGGGGGCTTGTTAGCATCTATCGCGTGCTTTGCCCATCACGACAGATAATCGACAACCGACAACCGACACCGCCAACCAATTCATGGGCAAAGGCAAGCAGTTCAAGTTCGCGGAGAACACCACGTTCGCCCATGTCATCCAACCCACCTTCGGGGAGGTGATGAGCGGGGCGTTCCCGCTGAAGGGGAAGTGGGGCAGCGATTTCTTCCATCGCGAAGCGCCGCTGGTGCTGGAACTGGGCTGCGGGAAGGGCGAGTACACCACGGGTCTGGCGCAACTGCGGCCGGAGCGCAACTACATCGGCGTGGACATCAAGGGGGCGCGGATCTGGCGCGGGGCGCGAACGGTGAAGGAGCTTGGCCTCACCAACGTCGGCTTCCTGCGCACCCACGTGGACCATCTGCTCAAGGTCTTCGGTCCTGGTGAGGTGAGCGAGATCTGGCTCACCTTCAGCGACCCGCAACTGGGCAAGGACCGCAAGAAGCTCACTTCGCCGTTGTTCCTGGAGCGCTACCGGCAAGTGCTGGTGCCCGGCGGCATCATCAACCTGAAGACCGATAGCCCGGAACTCTACGACTACACCATGGAGCGCGTCGCGGAGTACAAACTGCCCCTGTACGAGCACAGCGCCGACGTCTACGGCGAACTGGTGCCGCGGCTTTCACCAGAGGAGCAGGCCGTGCTGAACATCCGCACCTTCTACGAATCGATGTGGCTGGGAGAGGGGAAGCGGATCCACTATTGCCGGTTCGGGATCGGGGAGAGCGTTGGCCTTGTAAGAATGGGCTGATGAGTGGTACGCACCGCCGTGGAAACGATCGGGCACTGGCTACATTAGATATCCCCTGTTCCAAGTCCGAGCGTATGCTTTGGCAGACTTTCGTGGATTCAACGAGGCTAACACCGAAAACATGAAGCACATCGTTTCGACCCTTACGTCGCTCAATAGCCCCAAAGGTTTGGGCAGAATCAACCGGTTGTTCTTCGGCGCTGTGATTTCACTTGGATACTCCTCGGCCCTAGCACAGGAAGAGCGGCTGCGTGCTTTTAGCCCCACCGCCGACCCCAACTACTTAGATGTGGTCAACTCTGTGAGGACATGGATTCAAGCGAATCCGACTGAAGAATTGGAGGAGGGCGAATTTCAGAACACTTATTCGCGTTGGGAGCGTTTCTGGCGTACGAGGGTCGCCAATGGCAACGGACAACCAGGGAGTTGGGAACCATACGCTGAAGGAATAGCCGCATATTCCACGTTGCCCCTCTGTACGAATGGAGGAATCAATGCCGAAGCGTGGACGGAGGAAGGGCCGGATGGAGACATCGGAGGACCCGGAGGCCAGCATGATGCGGGTATGGTGTGGGCGGTTGAAGGCCATCCCGCGAACATCAATATGGCATTTGTAGGCTCACCATCTGGGGGTATCTGGCGTACATCTAATCTGCTCAGTGGTTCGCCGACTTGGATGCATGTGACCGACGGACTTCATATGCCCGGACTTGGGGTCAACAGTATTTCCGTCTCCCCAGTAGCCCCGAACCTCGTTTATGCAGCTACTGGTCCAGGTTGGGACGCGAATGGCTTTGGGGTGGGTGTAATTGTCTCTGAGGACATGGGTTTGACATGGGAGATAAGATCACCCGTACCGATGAGTATTACTGCAAAGGCATGGCGTGTTGAAGCGGACATAGAGGATCCGGACAAGGTGTATGCAACGGTCGGAACCGAATTCTTCCGTTCCGACAATAGAGGTAATGACTGGGAGGAGTTGGATTTGCCATACGCTTGGACGCCGCAACCGAACGATGCGCCTAGAGAGATGATAGACATGAAGGTACATCCAAGCGACGCGGATGTGGTTTATGTCGCGGTGCATCAGCCTACCGCGCAGAGTACTGGTGCCACAGTTTGGCGAACTGAAGACGCCGGAGATACGTGGAGCAACATTACGCCAGAACCAAATGGAACGGGTTGGGCATGGATTGACATTGAAACCTGCTCGGCGCTTCAGGAACCGAACAGCCTCTGGGCCTACTATGACACAGAGTTATGGAAATCCACCGATAGAGGAAACACCTGGTCTTTGGTAAATGCATCTGCTCCGGCTATTCAGTACGACAAGTCCGGATTTTGTATCGACCCCACGGATCCACAGAAGTTGTACACAGCGCGTGCGAGCTACAGCCGATCGACGAATGGCGGTGCATCGTTCCAATCTATGGCCAATAATCTGCATCCGGATTGCAGAACAATGAAGGTCATCGCCGCCGGCGTGGTTGTCGCCGGGACCGATGGGGGTGTGGGTGTTACCCAAGACGGAGGAATAACATGGACGAGTGGGAATGGCACCGGATTCGACGCCCGGCTCTTTTATGGACTAGGGATCAATGAACGGGGTGGTGCCGTAGTCGCAGGCGCACAGGATAACCTTCTTAGCGTGAAGGATGCGTCCGGTTGGCATCAACCCAGTTTATATCAAGATGGAGGACTTGGTGCAGGGCATCGGAAGGATGCGAATATCCTTTACGGGGGTGGATGGTGTTGCAGTGAGGCGTTCATCAAGCTCTACGTGGTGAAGTCGCAGGGTTCTAGTTGGGCCATTGATGGCCCCTACCCAGGAACCGATTGGGGACCCCCGGGAAATGTTCTGCCCCGAAGACCACCAATGGAAGCGAATGATGCTGGAGAGTTACTCGCCGCCCAGCATAATTTATGGCGTAGCCCCACCAACACCCAGTCTCCTTATACGAATTGGACCCAGATCTCCGACTTCACAACGCATTTTGATGCAGGTAGCGGATGGGACATGGAGTCGTTCGCTACTGCTCCATCTGATCCTAACACGATCTATGCCTGTTACTACCGACCTGCTACTTGGCCAGTGGACCAGTCTGATCCCAACCCGCCAAGTCCTGAAGACCCGCGGACATTTTTCCGGACAACGACAGGCGGCGGTATGGCGGCAACTGATTGGGAGGACATATCAGTTTTGCTGCCGGTGGAGGCGCGTGACCTCTGGGGTGTTACCACGATCGAGGTCGATCCTTCAGACCCTCAGCGCGTTTGGATCGGCTGCGGTGGCTATGTGATCGATTGGTCGCCTGAACCGGGCTTTGAACCGCCATACAATGGACAGTACAGGGTGTACTATTCGGAGGATGGCGGGGACACCTGGACCGAGCAGTCGGCAGGGTTACCGGGTTTTGCGATCAATGATCTGATATATCAGCGTGGCTCGAATGATGCGCTCTATGCAGCCACGGATGTCGGGGTTTTCTACCGCAATGCTTCGATGGATCGTTGGGAATGCTTGAACAACGGGCTGCCAAGCAATATCGTTACCGATCTGGAGATCGACTACTGCAAGGAGCGCATATACGCTAGTTCATTCGGAAGGGGTCTTTGGTCATTGCCGTTACAACCTTGCATGGAGGTCGAGCGCGTCATCGACACGGACCTGACAATCGCAGGCACTCAGTACTTGGCTTCCAACCTTCGCGTGACCGACGGGCATATCCTCACGATCACAGGAGAGTTGTATTGCTACAAGGACGTTCGCTTGATCGTTGAACCCCACGCGCGGGTCGTGATCGACGGTGGCCTGGTCACGACACAATGCCCCGGCCAACGCTACAAGGGATTTGAGATCTCGGGCAACTCCACCCAAACCCAATCGGGCTATCCGTTGGCCACTCACCAGGGCCGCTTGGACATCATCAACGGCGGCATCATCGAGAACGCGGAGATAGGTGCGTTGGCCTGCGGCAGGACCGCGAGTGGCGCATTGGACCTGAGCAAGACCGGCGGCATCATCGTGGCCAACGAAGCGAGTTTCAAGAATTGTGGCGTGGGTGTGTTCCTGCCGCCATGGCCTGACCCGAACGGCGGTCTGTCCATCAACACGGCCAACCAGAGCAGGTTCACGCGCACGACCTTCGAGGTGAACAGCGCGTACCCCACAGAGGGTGCACCGTTCACGACCCATGCGCTTCTTTGGAGGATCTTCGGTCCGAACTTCGCGGGCTGCCAGTTCAAGAATACACGCGCTGATAGCGAGGTGAGCGGCAGTGCTGACCTGGGCCAGGGTATCTATTCGCTGGATGCCCGTTTCAAGGTGGTAGCCGACTGCCCGTGCGGCCAATGGCTGGAGCCTGCCCATACCTGCATTTGTGCCGAGCGCTCTCGCTTCGAGGGCCTGGACCATGCTATCGAGGCTGGTGATGCCCTCACCACCCGGAATTTCACTGTGGTCAATACAGACTTCGTGAACAACATCTGCGGGGTATATGCCAATGGGGTGGTCAATCCCGTCGTCAAGAACAACCACTTCACCATGGGCGGGCGCGGGGTCTTGTTGACGCATCCCAGTGAAATTGAATGGCAAGATCTGCATCGTGCGGTCTATACCACCGAAACCTATGGTACGCGCATCGACGACAACGTCATCGTGATGGATGCCAACGCGCAGTCCCTGGCTGAAGGTGTGGTGACAGGCGATGTGCGCGACCACAACGATGTGGTGTTCCGCAACCGCGTGACAGGGCTGGTGAATGGCTATGTCGGCGAAGGCATCAATGCCGACCCGGACAACAAGACCAATGTGGGCCTCTGGTGGCTATGCAATCTGAATGACGACAACGGCCAGGATCTTTATTGCCGTTATCCGGCAAACCTTGATGAAGATGATGAGCCGGATGCGACCGTTCGCACGATCCAGGGCGCACCCAACCGCCCCGCGGACAACACCTTCGACAACGTGCATCCGGAGGGGGATTTCAAGAGCGACAACACGCACAACAACATCGTCTATTGGTACCGGGCGGATGGACAGGCCGCCTACCAACCGGTGGAAGTTACCCCCAGCTACGTCGCACCGCAAGGCACCACGGACATACCTGCGGACAATTGCGCGCGTAGGGTAATATACACCCATGTGATCGGCGATGGGGGTACGGGGACCATTACTTCGGCGATCGCGGTGATCGACGACGAGAAACTCGCCTACGGCAATACGCGCTATCTGTATGACCAGCTCATCGACGGCGGGAGTACGGATGAGGTGGTAGCGCAGATCACCAGCAGTTGGCCACAGGACGCTTGGGACCTGCGCGGCTACCTGCTTTCCCGCAGCCCCTACTTGAGCGTGGAAGTACTTCAGCGGGCAGTGATCCGGAACGTGATGCCGCCCGCCATGCTCACCGAAGTGCTGGTGGCCAATCCTGAGGCGACGCAGCGCGATGGCTTTTTCCGCTGGCTGCAGGAAGAGAGCGGTCACCCGCTACCGGCCTACCTGCTCGAACTGGTCGTGGCCAGTTGGGACAACAAGACCTACCGGAGCACCTTGGAAGCCGAGATGGCCGGACACCATGCCACGATGACCATGGCAGCAGACCTGCTCCTGGCCGCCTATCAAGAGGATACCATCACCGACCCGGTGGACAGCTTGCGCTGGGTGTGGCGCAAGGTGCGCACCAAGGCCGCGCGTTATGCGGAAGCCTTGCTCTTCGTGCAGACGGGTGATTTCAACAGCGCCTCCGCGATCGTGAGTACGATACCCGCCGAGCATGACCTGAAGGATCCGGAGGAACAGGAGCGGTTGCGGATGCTCGACTTGATCGCCTTCCTGGAAGGGGTATATGCCGATGGCCGGGACGAGACGGCCTTGACAGGTCCGGAACTGGATGCGCTGGAGACGATCATCGATGGGAAATACGACCGGCCCGCAGCGTGGGCGCAGAACCTGCTCTGTTTCGGATACCAGCGATGCCGCCCACCGCGCACAGGCGGCGGGACCGGCGGCTTACGGCGCTCAGACGCCCCCCGAGCGACTATCCCTGTGGACGAAGAACGTCGGCTTTGGGCGCAACCAAATCCTGCCACCCTGTATACGGAGTTGTGCTTCGCCCTTCTGAACGAAGAAGTCGCGACACATCTGATCGTTCGGGACATTGCCGGGCGTGAGACGAGGCGATTCTTGGTCCAGGGAAGTCAAGGGCGTGCGTTATGGGATACTAGGGCGGTCGAGGCAGGTACGTATACTGTCGAGCTTTTTAGCGGTGATCGTAAGGTGTTGGGCATCCGGTTGGTGGTCAAACCCTGATCCGCACCGTGGCACCTCGCAGCTTGTCCGTGGTCGGGCTGATTTGGATGGTGAATTGCTCAGCGCAGGCACCATTCGACTTGGATCCTTCCTTTGAGACCAACATCCAAGAAGATCGGGTGGCTTCGTTGGCGGTGCTGCCGGATGGCGATGTCCTGCTGTCCGGTTCGTTCAATCTCGGTGGAAATGACCGCAATCTGTATCGCGTCCACCCGGATGGGTCAGGGTACGCAGGATTTCCTTACGCGTATGGCGGCGGCAAGTTGACGGCTTGGCAGGACCGCTTCTACGTGGGCAATGGACAAGCCGTGCGGAGGATCTGGCCGGATGGTGTTTGGGACAGCGCTTTTATCGGGGTGAATACGGGCCCCTATTTCAGCACACTCCAAGGCGGTGATTATTTCGTATACCCCGATGGCCGGATCATACTGAGCGGCGACCATCTGCTGAGCGATAGTATCCGCGGCTTCGAGGGGCACTACAACCTGATCTGGTTCAGCAACGAGGGTTACTTGGATACCACCCAGCAGCACCGCGCTTGCGATGGGTTCGTGGAGGATATTTTCCCCTTACCTGACGGGAAATTCCTTCTGAGCGGATCCTGGTCCGTGTATGACGGCAGGCCAGTGCCCAATAGCACGCGATTGATCCGCGTCTTCGCGGACGGAGCATTGGATACGACGTTCGCCGCTCCGATCTGGTGGGGAAATCCGAATAATCACACCCTGTTGCCGGATGGTAAGCATCTGCTGGGAGGGGCCATGCAGGTATATGGCATTCCCAACGATACGATAGGCTGGGTGCGCTTGTATCCGAACGGGGCGCTGGATACCACCTTCAACAACTCCTTGCCGCTGTTGCGGAGCTACAGTTCCGATCCGTCGCGCTCCGGGGTGAACGGATTGATGGTGCTCGATGATACCCGTTACGTCATCACAGGAGCCTTCGATCTGGTGGATGGGCAAGTGCGCGGCGCTATCGCATTGGTGGATAGCTCAGGTCATTTGCTCGATGACTACTTCACAGGGACCGGGTGCGGCATGTTCGACAACAATGGGATACCCGCAAAGAATCTTGCTGGGATCACCCCTGGGCTGGGTGGCGAGTATTACATCTATGGGGCATACCACGGCTACGACGATGGCACCACGAACTACACAGGCCAACGCATGGTGAGCCGGTTGTACGGGTTGGATGTGGGGGTACCGAACGAGGAAAGCGCAGAGGAATGGATGGTTGCCCCGAATCCCTCGGATGGGCACCTTGTACTGCGGTCCGTGCCAGGGCTTCGGTCACGCACGTTGCAAGTGCTTGCTGCGAACGGCCAGTTGGAATACACGAAAGTGATCGGGCCGAACCGGACAGAAACGGTGGACCTCTCGCACCTGGTGCCGGGGATGCATGTGCTTCATCTGATGGATGCGGACGGCAATGCCCAACGCATCAAACTCCTGATCCAACCGCGATGAAAGCGATGAGGGCTGTTCTGTTCTTTTTCCTCCTGACACCGTTGGGTCGCTTGTGGGCGCAGGAGTACATCCCTTTCCCGGATTCCAATGCGACCTGGTTCTGTCAGAAGGCCACCGACTATTGCTTCGATATCGCTCCTTCCGAGAACCAGGTCTACTCGTACGAGATCATGGGTGACACGCTGATCACTGGGCTCGCTTACCACAAACTGGCGGTCACGAACTATTGCGTTGAATGTTGCGATGTGCCATTGCTTATCGGATACGCCGGGGCCTTCCGGAACGACATCGATAGCCGGAAAGTGTTCCTGGTCTTGCCAGACAGTGCGCAAGAGGTGGTGTGGTACGATTTCTCAGCTCAGCTTGGCGATACACTGGAGTTCTCTTTGCCTCTATGGACGGGTACCTGCACGCAGTTCATGTTGACCGGGCTTGACAGCGTAGTTGTGGCTGGAGCGTACAGAAGAGCATTCAAGTGGACGTCTATTGACGGTTGCTGGGAGAGCCAGGATGTGGAGGGAATGGGGAGCTTGAACGGCCTGTTCGAGCGCAACATGGCCGCGCTGGACATCAACGGCTTCCTGCACTGCTTCAAACTCGATGGGGAGGAAGTGTGGTCGGATGGTCTGGACATGTGCTCCATTCCCACGGTCGTTACGACCACCGGGCAGGAAGGGTCTGACCTGATGGCCATGATCCAAGCAGGCTCGATCGTTCTCACGAGAAGGGGACAAGCGACCTTGAACGGGATGGTGGCGATCAGTGATGGCGGCGGACGGACGGTGGTTTCGGCGCGCGTCGCTGGGATCGGAACCGCGAGCGTAGCCTTGCCCGATCTCCGTTCGGGGGTCTACATCTTCCGATTCCATGGGGATGACCGACCGGTTGCGGAAGTCCTCCGGTTGGTCATCCAATAGCGACTTCGGTCGGCCGGCTTGTCGGTCCCGCGACCGGTCCTGCCCCAGGCGCAACCGCTGGACGGCCCGCCCCTGTTGCACCGATCGAAGATCCACCTACCTTCGCCCCGCTTTGATCCGAGGGGTTCTTTGGCGAGAACAAGCAGGACGCGGGCAAAAAACTTAAACCTCACTCAGTCAGTCGAACTCATGAACATTTACGTCGCCAACATCGCGTACAGCGCGAAGGACCAGGATCTCCGCGAACTTTTCGAAGCTTTCGGTGAAGTGACCTCGGCCAAGATCATCATGGACAAAGCCACCAACCGTAGCCGCGGCTTCGGTTTCGTGGAGATGTCCGACGACGCTGCCGGCAAGGCGGCGATCGAAGGCACCAACGGGAAGGGCTTCCATGGCCGCGACCTGGTGGTGAACGAAGCTCGTCCCCGCACGGAAGGTGCAGGCGGCGGCGGCGGATTCCGCAGCGGTGGTGACCGCGGTGGATATGGTGGCGGCCGCGATCGCGGTGGCGACCGTGGCGGATACGGTGGTGGCGGTGGCCGCGACCGTGGTGATCGCGGTGGTTACCGTCGCGACGAGTACTAAGAACAAGCAACCTCAAGGAAGCCCCCGGTGAAAGCCCGGGGGTTTCTTCTTTCTGGGCGGTCCTGTGCCGAACACAGGTGCATCGCTCAGGTCCATCAGCCCATCTGAGTCCATCCGTGTGCATCCGTGGCCACCTGAGAACTCCGTCCGCCATAGGCGGACGCCACGGCAGAACTCCGATGTGAAAAGGATCGAACGCGCTCGCACGGATCGAACCCTGGTCCGGTCCGTCAGTCGATGGGCGTGTTTCATCCGGTACGCCATGAACGCCGATGTGTCGGCTCCTAGTTTTACCCTCCATGCCCGAGCACTTCCCGCGTTCCGTACTGATCCTCCTGCTGGGGGCCTTGGCGTTCATCACCTCGGCGCAGCGCCCGGGCGGTGGAGGCGCGCGCGCGGCGGTGCGGGTATACGGCCGGGTGATCGATGCCTCCACGAAGAAGGGTGTTGAGTTCGCGACCGTGAACCTGCTGGCCGCAGCGAAGGACAGCACGGTGAGCGGGGCCTTGGCCGAGGAGAACGGCGACTTCGCGATGGACGCGGTACCAGCGGGCGCCTATCGGCTCCGTATCGCATCGCTGGGCTACACCACGTTGGAGAAGCCCGTGACCGTGACGGCGGGCAGCGGTGAGCAGGACCTGGGCAACCTGGTGTTCGAGCCCACGGCCACCACCTTGAAGCCGGCGGAGGTGACGGCCGAGCGCGCGCAATCGCAACTGCAAGTGGACCGGCGCGTCTACAATGTGGACAAGGACCTGAACGTGCGCGGTGGGAACGGGCTGGACGTCATGAAGAACGTTCCGGGCCTGAGCGTGGATGCCGATGACAACGTGCAGTTGCGCAACGGCAGCCCGCAGATCATGATCGACGGCCGGCCTTCAGCGCTCACGCTGGACCAGATCCCGGCGGACGAGATCGAGCGTGTGGAAGTGATCACCAACCCGGGCGTATCGTTCGATGCGAGCAGCAGTGGCGGCATCATCAACGTGGTATTAAAGAAGAGCACACGTCCCGGCTACTATGGGCAAGTGCAGGCCAACGCGGGCACGAATGGCCGCATGGGCGGCAATGCGAACTTGAATGTGAAGGACGGCCGATGGGCCTGGAACCTCAGCGGCAACGCCAACACGAACGACAATACCACGACCAGCAAAGCGCTGCGCGACACCTACACGGAGGGGTTGTTGTCCGAGGCCTTCCGTCAGAGCGGTGATTCGCGCAACAAGCGGACACACTTCGGTGGGCGATTGGGGGCAGAGGTGCAGGTCAGCAACCGCAGCACGCTCACGTTCGGTGCCAACGCGCGCGGCCGGGCGATGGAGAATTCCGATGACCTGGACTGGACCGAGCGCGACGCGGCGGGAACACTCACTGGTAGCGGCGGGCAGTTGAACGACGGATCGAACGATGGGATCGATATGAGTGCCCAGGCGGGCTTCAAGCACAAGTCACCGGTGGAAGGCCGCGAATGGACCACCGACCTCACATACAATCGTAATCGACGGGACAGTCGTACGGACTTCACCACCACGACTTTCGGCAGTGATGGCTGGAGCATTCCCGGTGGCGTGCGCATGCAGACGAGCACGGGCCGCACCGAGGGTGACCAGGTCACCTGGCAGTTCGACAAGCAAGACCCGCGCAACGAGCGCACCAAGTTCGACTACGGCCTTCGCAGTAATGTACGCATGGAACGCAGTATCCTCGATGTCGTCATCGATACCGACACGAGCGATGCGCAGGCCGACCCCGACCTGAGCAACGACTACCGCATCACCGACGTGGTGAATGCGGCCTATTTCAACTGGACCCACAAGCTCAATGCGAACTGGGGCGTACAAGCCGGCCTGCGCGCTGAGCAGACCTGGTTCGAAGCCGATGTGCGCGGCCCCGATGACGGCCGGCGGAACACCTTCACCTACAAGTACCCCAACGGCACGGACGACCTGGCCCGCGCACTGTTCCCGGCGGTGTACTTCAGTCGCAAATGGGAGGGATCGCGCGAGTTCCAGATCAACTTCTCAAGGAAGATCAACCGCCCGAACTTCTTCCAGGTGATGCCCTTCATCATGTTCAGCGATTCGCGCAACATCCGTTTGGGCAACCCTGCTCTCGCGCCGGAGTTCATCAGCCTGGCCGAAGTGAACCATCTGTTGCCGTTCAAGAAGAACCCCCGCAGCAACTGGCTCACATCGGTCTTCCTGCGCCACACGGACAATGTGATCACCAGCTACGCGTACCCTTTACCGGAGAACAACGACATCCTCGTGAACTCCTGGATCAACGGCGACGAGAGCATCACCTACGGCTGGGAGAACACCGTGAAGCTGGAGCTCACGAAGACCGCGCAGCTCACGCTCGGCGGTACGGTACAGCATGTCGAGATCGGCGCCGGCGCCCTGCGGAAGACCGGCTGGATGGCCAACGGGAAGGCCAATTTCAACATGCGCTTGCCGAAGGACTGGAGCGTGCAGGTGAACGGCGAGTACGAGGGCAAACGCCCGCAGCCGCAGGGCTACGCCATCCCCAACGGCGGTATCGACGTGAGCGCGAGCAAGGACTTCGGCAAACATTGGAGCGCACAGCTCACCGTGAACGATGTGTTCTACACGCGCCTCTGGGGCACCATCCTCGACACGCCCGCGTTGTACCAGGAGACCGAGCGCCGCCGCGAGATGCGCTTCGTGCGTGTGAACCTCACCTGGAAGTTCGGGGAGCAGGACGCGTCGCTGTTCCGCCGCAAGAACCAGCAGAACGCGAAGCGTGATCCCGGAGCCGCAGGCGGCGAGGGTGATTTCTGATCAGCCCCCTGAGAACAAGAAGCCCCGGAACGTTCCGGGGCTTCTTGTTCTCAAGAGTTCTCGTTCCTCACTCTCTCGACCGTGTGAAACGTCCCGTGTAGGCAGCACGGCCATCGATCGCACGCAGCGTATAGGTGCCTGCGGGCATGCCGCTCACGTCCAGGATGACCAGGTCACCATTGACCCTGATCATCGGTCGCACGCTGCGGCCCAGCGCGTCGATGATATCGATCGAAGCACCACCGCTCAGCTGGGCGGGGAAGCGCACACTCACCTGCGTGGTCGACGGGTTCGGCCACGCGGCCAGTTGCTGTTGGGCCTGCGGGCAATCAACCACCATGATGTTCAGCTGGGTGGTATCGGGTTCGCAGTCCGGCAGGTCGAACACGGTGTACACGTAAACGCCCGGCTGGTCGCTCAGGGGGTCGAAGAAGCCCGTCGAGAGGTCGCCGTTCGGACCGGTCCATGTGCCGCCCACATCCGGGGTGCCCTGCAACAGGTCGAACAACCAGACCTCCGGGTCGATGGTGCAGCGGATGATATCCCCACCGATGCCGGCATCCGGTGTGCTTCCAGCGCAGGGATCCGTGCACTCACTCACGAAGAACTGGGCGCCGGCCAAGTCGAGGCTCGCGCAGATGTTGCCGCCACCTTGGATGAGCAGCGCGTTCACCTCGCCGCCGGTGGTCGTCCCGAATTCGACCGCAGAGAGGTCGAGCGTGTTCGGGTCGTAGACAAGAGTATGGATGGTGTAGAGCCCTGGGGCATCCACGACGAAGAAGGGGGAGTTCTCCACGGCCAGCAGTGTGAGTTCAGCTCCGGAGGAAAGGAGGAACGCGGAGATGTACCCAGGCGGGATCGACGCGTCGCCGTTGCTCGTGGACGCGAGGATCGCCGTGCCGTTCTGCAGGCAGACTTCGGGGTCGTCGTTGGCGAGCGTACCCGCGTCGGCCTCACAGTTGTTCGGGCATTCGATCACATCGATCGTCAAAGTCGACTGGTCGATGGACCCGTCGTTGTTGACCACCGTGTAGATGTACACCCCGGGGGCGTCAACGCCCGGAATGAACGTGTCCGCATGCGGCTGGTTCGGGGGATCGGTCCAAGTGCCACCGGGGCACGGGGTACCGTCCAACGCCGCGAACATGCTGAATGGCGTATCCGTGAAGCACACGGTGGTGTCCGAGTCGGCACCCGCATCGCAGCAGGAGGTCACGACGATGGCGAGCGTGGCCGTCGCGTTCAGGCATGGGGCCTGTCCTGGGACGGTGTACAGATAAACCCCGGGCACGTCCGTGGACGGATCGAATGTCCCATCGAATGGAGCGCCATCCGGGCCGGTCCATGAACCGCCGGCATCGGGTGTGCCACCCAGCAGCGCGAGGCAGGAGAATGGGGCGTCACTGTCGCAAACAGAGACCTCCGAAGAGGTGCCTGCATCCGGGACCTCCACCACGATAACGGTCACGTAGGCCGTATCGCCGTCGCATTCTTCCGAAGCACCAACGACATAAGCGTAGGCCCCTGGCGGGTCCATATCCAACGCGAAGTTCCCATCGGAAGGCTGGCCATCCGGACCGATCCAGAAACCGCCACTATCGCCGTTCAGGAAAAAATCAAGACCAACGTCCGGTTGAGCGCCCGCGTTGCACACACTATAGGTGGCATCCGGGCCGGCGTTCGCATCACAAGGCCCCGGGCATTCGATCAAGCTGATCACCAGCTGCGCGGTGTCACCCGGGCAATCCGGGCCATCGGTCACGAAGTACACATACACGCCCTGCGCATCGGTGGCCGGGTTGAAGCTGCCGGAGAACGCTTGCCCATCCGGGCCGGACCAACTGCCACCTTCATCCGGGGAGTTCGTCAGCAAGGCGAAGAGGTCGGTGACCGGATCGGTGAAACAGAGGAGGCGGTCGCCGCCGACGCCGGCGTATTCATCGCACGGCGGTGCGCAATCGATCACGGTGAACGCCGCACCAACGAGGTCGAGACTTCCACAGATCGATCCACCACCTTGGAGGAGCTGGCTATTGATGAAGGAGATGTTGGTGACACCAAGCACCACTGTGAACGGGTTCAGCGTGGCCGGGTCGTACACCAGTGTATGGATCACGTATTCGCCAAGCAGCGGCCATTCGAAGTCACTGTCCGGTTCCACGTTCTCAATGATGCCGTTCGCGCGGGCGAGGATATAGGCCACGCCGTAACCCGCAGGCACCAACGCATCCCCGTTGGGCGTGGATTCGAGATGGGCGTTGCCGTCCACACGGCACACCTCGCTATCAACAGCGGTAAGCGTGCCGGCCGCAGCATCGCAGGTGGGCTCACAATCGATCACGGTGATGGGCGCACCGATGAGGTCGAGACTTCCGCAGACCGGGCCCCCGCCTTGGATCAGCACCGAGTTGATCTCTTCGATGGTGGTCACACCCAAGGTCACTTCGAACGGGTCGATCGTGAACGGATCGTATACGAGCGTATGGATCACGTACTCTCCGATGAGCGGCCACTCGAACAGGGTGATGGGCTCGACGTTCTCGATGATGCCGTTGGCCCGTGCCAGGATGTAGGCGATGGAATAGCCATCGGGGACCACCGCATCACCGTTCGGCGTCGCGTCCAGATCGGCGATACCATCCACCAGGCAGACCTCGCTCTCGACGGCCGTCAGGGTGCCGGCGAACGCATCACAAACAGGGTTGCAGTCGGCCACCTGGAATTCCGCACCGCCCATGTCGATGGCGCCGCATACGGGCCCGCCTCCCTGCTGCAGGAGGGCGAAGATCTCGAAGGCCGAGGTCTCCCCGGGAACGACGCCCGACAGATCAAGCGTCGCCGGGTCGTACACCAGCGTGTGGATCGTGAAGGGTCCTTCGAAGTTCACCGTGAACGATGGTTCGGCACCCGTAGCGAGAATGAGCAGATCAGGGCCGGTGGTGAGCACATGGATGACACTGAAGCCATCGGGCACCACGGCATTGCCATCCGGCGTCGCCTCCAATTGGGCTTCGCCGTCCGTGAGGCATTGGTCGGGGTTCAACGCCGAGATGGTACCAGCCTCCGCCGAACAAGGCTCGCCGCAGGTGGTCGTCTTGGTGCCGGCACCACCGGTGTTCAGACTGGCGCAGATGGACCCACCTCCCTGGATGAGCATATGGTAGAGTTGGTACAGGTCATCAAGATCCAGAATGGCGTTGAAGTCGAGCGTGGCGGGGTCATACACCAGTGCATGGATCCGCCACACGTTCACCGTGGAGACGATGAATACCGGGTCGGGACCGACCTGCTCGATGGTCAATCCATTGGTGCTGGTGAGCACGTACCCGAGCTGGTAGCCCGGTGGGATCACGGCATCACCTCCGGGAAACGCGATGAGCGTCGCGGAGCCGTCGACCAGGCATTGCTGGGTGGAATCGGTGGTGGCGTAGCCTGAGTAGGCCGTGCATTCATCCACCGGCGCTGAGCGCGCAGTGGGAACGGCCAGGAAGGCCGCAGCGGCAAGCGTTGCCGCCCAGGTGTTGATGGTGAGTAAGGGTCGAGACATGGCAGAATGGGTTGGAACAGGGCATGAAAGTAATCGCCGCCTGCGCATGTGATCGGTTTCCTGGACGGATCTTCGGTGCGGATGCCGGAAACGGGAGAGACCCGGTTCCTTCCGACTCGCGTCGGAATTCACCGGGCCTCCCCGCAACCGGACAGCGTCCGTTAGTCGATCTTCACGAAGCGCTCGCTCACCGCGCGGTCGGCGGATAGGATGCGCACCGTGTAGGTACCGGCGCTCAAGGCGCCCACGTTCATGGTCATCTGGCTTGCCCCCGCGCCGAAGCTCGACGTCTGCGGAACCAGGACTTCCTTGCCGGTGAGATCGATCACACTGATGGTGATGTTCTCATCGCCTACCAGGTACAGACCGATGTTCAGCACATCACGGGTCGGGTTCGGCCAGGCGGCGGTGATGCTCACCGGGCTGTCGTTCTCGATGGCGAGCGCGGCTCCGTCCTCCATGTTCTCCATCGCGGCCTGCATGGCGACCGGGTCGTTCGTGTCGATGCCATCGAAGATGTTCAATATCGCGCAGAGCACCGGACCCACAGCGACGAACGGAGCACCTTCCACATCCAGACTGGCGCAGATGCTGCCACCGCCCTGGATCAACAGGCTGTTCACGTCGAAGCCCGTGGTCGTTCCGAATTGCACGATGCTCAGATCGAGAGTCGTCGGATCGTACACCAGCGTATGGATGCGATAGATACCATTCTGGTTGACGGTGAAGACCGGCTCGGTGTTCACCTGACGGATCACGAGGCCGTTGCCGCGAGTGAGTACGTAGAGTACTTCGTAACCAGCTGGCACCACCGCGTTGCCTGCGGGCACACCGACCAATTGCTCACCCTGCCAGCACACGAGGAGATCGGCCGGCGTTATGTTGCCCGCATCGGCCAGGCACTCTTCGTCACAGGTGTTCACCGTGAAGGCCGCACCCGCTACATCGAGGCTCGCGCAGATGTCACCGCCGCCCTGGATGAGCAGACCGTTCACATCGAACCCGGTGGTCACACCGAATTCAACGATGCCCAGATCGAGCGTAGCAGGGTCGTACACGAGCGTGTGGATCGTGTAGCTGCCCTCGGCGT
This sequence comes from uncultured Chryseobacterium sp., assembly GCA_964649165.1. Classification (GTDB taxonomy): domain Bacteria; phylum Bacteroidota; class Bacteroidia; order Flavobacteriales_F; family PHOS-HE28; genus PHOS-HE28. The sequence continues at coordinate 924 of CAZYPC010000056.1, read as the reverse complement.
CCACTTCGAAGGTGGGCGCAGCACCGGCATTCACGATAACGAGTCCAGGACCCGAGGTGAGGACGTACACCGTCGAGTACCCGGTCGGCACCACGGCGTTGCCATCAGCGGTCGCGGCGATCGTGGCGCTACCGTTCTCCAGGCAGGCTTCACCGTCGCCACTGAGGGTTCCTGCGTCCGCCGTGCAAAGGGGACATTCAACGGCTTCAGTCACTGCACCTGCCACGAGCAGGCTTCCGCAGACCTCTCCACCACCTTGCACGAGAAGCGCGTTCACATCAAAGCCCGTGGTTTCGCCGAAGACCACGCCCGAGAGGTCGAGGTCGCTCGGGTACACGAATGAGTGGATCGTGTATACACCGGTAGCTGCTACCGTGAAGCTCGGCGTCGGGGAAACGTTCTGGATAACCAGGCCCGAGCCCTCGGTCAGCACGTACAGCAGCGAGAAACCGGCAGGCACCACTTGGTCACCGTTCGGTGTTGCGCTGATCGTGACGATACCGCTTTCGAAACACACGACGTCTTCATCGGCCGTCAGCGTGCCCGCGTTCGGATCGCTGATGGTGAAGGCCGCACCGGCCACGTCGAGGGAAGCGCAGATGTTGTTCGCGGCCAGGAGCGCCAGCACATCACCACCGGTGGTCGTGCCGAGCACCACGCCGCTCAGGTCCAGATCGCTGGGGAACACGAAGGTGTGGATCGTGTAGAGCCCGCCACCGCTCACGGTGAAGGATGGTTCGCCGCCGAGCTGCTGGATCACCAGGTCGGTGCCGCTCGTCAGTACATAGGCCAGGCTGTAGCCATCGGGCGTGTTGCTGTCGCCGTTCGGGGTGGCCGTGATGGTCACCTCACCCGTGGTGTTGCACACCTCGCCGCCACCGCTGAGCGTACCCGCGTTCGGATCGCTGATCGTGAAGGCCGCAC
>CAZYPC010000055.1:0-29690 GCA_964649165.1 uncultured Chryseobacterium sp. | reverse complement strand
ATGAATTCGTTGGGCACGAAGGGGCTGTTGTCCTCCTCCACCTTCAGGCCGCCGATGGCTTTCAGAAGGTCGGATTGGGCGTGAACATATAGGAGAGTGAGGAGGGCGAGGGTGGTGAGGATGGGTTTCATTGGGTGGGTTCTCGGGGTTTGGATCTACAAGCGCACGAGCGCGGACGCTCGCGCGAGAATCGGGGGGGGGGCATGGGGTAGTGTTTCATGTGGCAGGGGCGATGTGCGCGTGCGATCGATGGCGACTTGGGCATTCTTCCTTCCAATGCCGTCATGGAGACCAAGACATCAGGAGGCCGTGTTGGGCCTATAGAACGTTACCGTATTGTCAACCTCCACTATGGTGACTGTCCGACCTCCATCCTCCGTATAGGTACCTGTATCAAAGTACCAGTACATTTGCCTGACGCTCGCAGCTCCGAAATTCTGATGCCGGATGAGCATTTGCTTTCCCTGATTGTAGACGTCAATTACGATCGCGCTATGGCATGGCCCGGTACTGCGGGGTGGTGCGGGAACTGTTGGTGGCGTGCCCGGCGGGGGTGCGAAACGGAAGAAGCTGATCGCGCTGAACTGGATTACGTGCCCAGGGCGCACTGAAGTCCTTTGTCTCACCACCTCTCCCCATTGATAGAGAGCGGCTCCTGCCCGGCCATAACGGCTTCTTCCACCTGCGGCCACCAGCGCTTCATTCACGAACGCCCAGCAATTGCCAACGCCAACAGTTTGGTTAATGGGATAATGCAGTGCTGCCGCGCGTAGGGAATCGGAGATGTCAGACATGTTTCAGGGACTTAATTGTTCAGTGGAAGGGTGAATTGGTGATCATCGGACTGCCGCACGACTGTGGATGCTCGCGCGAGAATTGAGGATGTTCGGCTGATGAATGTTAGCTCAATTCTCGGCCACCAGGCCGGGGTTTTCTCCAATAGCGGCCACAGCTGACCTGAATTCATCGGCCACCATCCGTTCAGTAAAGCGTTCCTGTATAGCATTCATCATGTGTGCCGTGAGCCCCTCTGAAAACGACTTGCCGCTGGAGGGGTCATGCGTGTAGGCGATCGACGATCGAATGATCTCCTGGAAGGGCACAGCCGCTACTGCAAGCAAACGCCGCGACAAATGGTTGCCGATAGCCTGTTTGACCTGTTCACCGATCGCGGCTCCCAGGTCTACCTCGTCCAAAGCCTCTCCCAGACCGCCCAGGACCTCACCGATAAGATTCTCGGCTACAGCGCCTGCGCAGGCTTCCCGCAATAGCCGGTCACGTTCCATCGGTGCCGGATGCCGACCAGCGGAAACACGGATCTCATTCTGCAGGTCTGAAAGTCTGCATGCCCTGACATAGCTGGTGACGAAATCCCTTGTGAACTTCAGCAAGAACGCCGCTACACTCCTTGTGGCCCTCGCCAGAAGGAAGCGAACCAGTCGCCTGCATCCTCGTCGCAACAAGTATCTAGCGGTCGCTGCCGCGGCCCTGCGCGCGAGCATGGTGGTGATCCTTGACGAAGCTTGGCGCGCGGCACCTCCAAATGGAAGCGTGGCGACAATGGCGGTGGCTTCCAAGTAGTATAGCGCCCCTTGGCCACCGCCATATCGACGCTCGTACCATTGGGCCGCGACGTTCAGATCTTCGATCGACAGCCGCTCGACATCCTGACCTGAATGATCATGCAGATCGATCAGGTCGTTGTTGCTGACCTTGAAAAAGTTCTTTAGCGTCACCGTGCCGCGGGTGCCATTTCCATGAATGGCTTGGATCCGCTTGGTGACAGTGACCGTGTTGATGTCCAGCACCTCCCTGAGCATGTCGCCCCAAGGGAATCCATCCCCTTCGGAGCGGCGGAATTCCCTGAATCGGGCCGCCGCATCCTGATATGACAATTCGGTGCGGAGAATGAAATCCCCTACTTGGTAGAACGGATCGCGTCGCCTCGGGTGCGCGAAGAGCAGGTCACTCGCCACGCGAACCTCATGTTCCTCTCGTATGCCAAGAGCGGTCCCCAAAAAGCCGGACGTGTCATATACCAGTTCATGCAGGTGACCTCCGTGTATGACGAACCGTCGCTGTGGCATTGAATGGTTCTCAGTGTGAAAGGCTGGTCAGACAATTCCCGTGTAAGAAGCGGTTGCTGGTCATAGGCACGGAGCGTTCATTGCACAACAAAGAGCAGCTTGCTCCATACGCGGTCCATCGCCGTCAGGCGCAACGCATAGCTTCCATTCGAAAGGCTACCCGCCAACAGCAATAGTGTGCTACCGGCTATCTGACCGCTCTGCACTTCCCGTCCAGCCCCATCCACCAGGGAGTATTGGCTCTTCTCCAGCCCCCGCCCCACCCTCACCAGCCATCCTGCCTCGCCAGCAGTGACTGTGAACGGTTCTTGTGCCTCCAGATCCGTTCCCGTATTCGTCACCATCTCCACCCTGTAATCCTCCGTCTCCCCCCACTGCCCATCCTCGCAAGCACTGGGTTCGGCACCGAAGTCGCAGCGCACACGAAGGTACGTTGTCCCTAGCGGCGTGCCTTCCGGGACGGAGAATGGGATCGAAAGTGATTGGTAGGCCGCATCGCTGGTGGCCGAACCCAACAGTTCACCGGGATCATCGAAATCCAGATCGTTGTTGTAGTCGATCCAGGCGCGGTAGGTCGAAATGTCCTGCATGCCAGAGGTAACGGTGACTTCATAGTCGTGCGTCACAATGAGGTCCGTGGTGCTTTGCGGGTGGTCGGTGTAGGCCGCACCGAAGCGTGCACCGGAGCCGGTGTTCTGGATGTCGCCCAATTGCACGCCATCGATGAAATGACCATCCGTGGTCCAACTGATATCGCCGGGGATGCAAGGACCCGAAGGATCATTGACGATGATGTAAGTGTCCACGACCTGTCCTGCGACCGGGTCGGTGCATCCGTTCACGAATTCAAAGCCCTGGCCGTAGCTCGCGATGCGCACCCAGTGCCCGCCGGCTGCCGCACCGGCCGGAACGCCCAGCGTGAAGGTCATCACCTGATCCTGCGACGAGCCTTGCACATAGGAACTGGTCTCCTGGGTGTCGTCGAAGTCCAGGTCATTGTTCAGGTCCACGTAGCAGACAACGAGATTGCCCACATTTCCCGGCATACCGGTAACGGCGATGTTGAGCGCATCCCCGGGCGATACATGTACCACAGGGTCGAGCGGCAAGAGCCAGTGGTTCGGGTGGCCATGGGGCACATCGCCATTCGAGCCGTTCACATCGAAGTGCGCGATGCCAAGGCCCGTTGTGGAGCCCAGGAAGTTGTAGGTGAGGCAAGGCAGCAGCGGGTGGTCCACCACGATCATGTAGTCGCGCGTTTCGCCCCACGTCTGGTCGTCGCAGGGCAGCAGCGCATCGGTATCCGCGCAACGGACGCGCATGGGGAACCAGCCCCAGGCATCCTCCGGCACTACCAGGGCTTCCGTTATGGCCGTGAATGGGTTCGTCGAGGCGAATTCCCCCACGACTTCCGTATTGTCATCCCACACGCCGTTGTTGTTCCAGTCCACCCAGGTCTTGTACCGATCGGTGGCGTATTCCCCAGAGGTGATGGTGAGGTCGTAGGTTGCACCGGCCTCCAGGTGGAAAGCTCCGTTCGGGGTGGTGTATGGGAACGCACCAGCCTGTCCATTCGCCCCCGAGTACGGCCCAACTTGGATCGCGCTGATGAAGTCACCCTGCGTGGTTCCTTCCGAGTTGATCGGCGCACATGGAAAGTCGGATGCGATCAGCACAGCGAAGTCCTCCGCTTCGCCGTACGCGTATCCGCCACAGGGATCGGGTGCTGGGTCGTAGTAGTCGATGCAGATGATGCGCAAACCGGTGTAGCCGATCGACGTTTCGCCCGGGACGGTGAAGTCGATCGTCACCGTTTCATTGGGTGAACCGGTCTGAACGGATCCGACGAGCTCAACCTCTTCATAGGAGCCATCGTGATCAAGGTCGATCCAGGCGTAATACATATCGTCCATGGGGCCGCCGGTGATGGACAGGCTGTACGACCCGCCCAGCGTAAGTCGGGTCACCGTGCCATATCCATCAAAGAACCGGTCGTTCCAGCCGTTCGCATCACTGGTGAAGCCGGTGTTGGAGTTGGAAATGCCCTCAAGCACGACCCCATCGATGAAGTGATCGGAGCTGCCATCATTGAAGAAGCTGGGATGGCAGTAGGTGTTCCCGCTCACATCGCCACCGCGATCAGGGCGCGCGGTCAAGTGGTCCTGCGGTCTGGCGTGCTGCAGGAGGAGGCAAGCAGCAATAGCGGCTGTCTGGCGGAGGGTTATCGTGTATTCCATGATCTCATGTTGTGTTCAAAGGAGTGGATCATCCGATTGTCCTGCAATACCCTGAAGAGGGCAATTTCCAGCGTGTGCGGGACCTGGCCCGTTCCTTCTGTCGAAGGTCGGTCCGTCGATACCGGAAGCGATGTTCGATCGAGGGGATCGCAAGCCCGGATGAGCGGATCGCTATTGTGCCCCGAGGCGTGCCAGTAGTTCATCCTTCTTCGCTCGAGAGACCGGCAGTTCCACCCCATCGGGCAGCACCACGAAGCCCCCATTTCCACGCACATAGCGCACGATGAACGGCAAGGCGACCAGATGCCCTGAATGCACGCGCATGAAGCGGTCCCCCGGCAGGTCCGCTTCGATGTCCTTCAGCGTGCGCGAGACCACGATGCGCCGGCCACCATCCAGGTGCAGCTCGGTGTAGTTGTCATCGGCCTGCGCATGGATGATCCGTTCCACGTCCACCATCTCCAACCCCTCGCGTGTGGGGATGGCCACGCGCTGAGCGGGTGCCGGGGCCTTCAATGCATGCAGCAGTTTCCCCACCTTCACGAGCAGCTCCGGGTCCTCGCTCTGTCGACCAGCCTTGCCTACGGCGGCCCGCAGTTCGTCCTTGTCCACAGGTTTCAGCAGATAGTCCAGGGCCTGATGCTTGATGGCCTTGATCGCGAACTGGTCATAGGCCGTGCAGAATACCAATGCCCGCGGATGGTGACCTAGACGGGTCAGCAGGTCGAAACCGTTCAGCCCAGGCATCTCGATGTCCAGGAACAATACGTCAGGTCTGTTCGAACGCAAATGGAGAAGCGCCTCCTCCGGGTTGTTGAAGATGGCGGCCACGTGTACTTGCGGACAGTATTCCGCGAGCATCCAGGCCAGCATGTCCGTGCAGTGTTCCTCGTCATCAACGAGTACGGCGGTCAGTTCGGGTTCCATGGTTCCTGCTGTTGGATGGTAAGGGTGACCCGCGTACCCAGCGGGCGTTGGGCCGCGTCCATCAGATCGGTGTATACCACTTGCACTTCCATGCCGTAAAGGCGCTTCAACAGGTCCAATCGCTCCTGCGTGATGCGTGTGCCGTAGGACGGTCGTTGGATCGCGGATAGGCTCCGTATTGCCGCGGCTTGGGCGCGGCCGATCCCGTTATCCTCGATGGTGCAGCGCAGCACGCCCTGTTGGTGGCTGACGTGGAGCGAGAGCACCGCCTCCCCTTCCTTTTTCTGCATCAATCCGTGCCAGATGGCGTTCTCTACGAAAGGCTGCAGCATCAAAGGGGGCACCATGATGAGCGCGGGGTCCCGGTCCACTTCCACCTGCGAGCGCAGATCGAACTTGTTGGTGAAGCGCAGCGCCTCCAGATCGATGTAGAGGGTGAGCGCCTCCAGTTCGTCCTTCAGCGGGACCAGCTTCTCCTTGCTGTTGTTGAGCACCGAGCGCATCAGTCGCGAGAACTTGGTGAGGTACTCCGAGGCGATGCGCGGCTCGTGCTTCACGATGTAGCGGTTGATGGAGTTCAAGCTGTTGAAGAGGAAGTGCGGGTTCATCTGCGCCCGCAGCGCGCTCATTTCCACCTCCCCGATCCGGCGCTCGAAATCCGATCGTAGACGCTCCTGCCGGCGAACGTTCTTCAACCTCCAGCGCACGGCGAATGTGATCGCTCCCGCTAGGAGCAGCGCGACGAGGGCCTTGAACCAGGAGGTCTGCCAGAATGCGGGAACGATGGTGAGGGCCAGGCGGGTGACAGGGGCATCCACCATACCGGCGGCTCGAACCTCGAAGGTGTAGTCTCCGGGAGGCAGCGCGGTGAAGATGGCGGAGCCGCTGGCCGCGGTACTCACCCAGCGTTCGCTGTTGCCGACAAGCCGGTATTCCAGGGTGATACGATGGCGCTGCGTGAGTGCGACGGCCGAGAAGTGGATGTCCACGTAGTTGCTGTCATGCGGAAGGCGCAGATGCGGTGCGGCATTCAGGGTGCTGTCGCGTACTACGGGCACGCCGTTCACCGAGGCACCATCGATCCTTACGCGGGGTGCGGTAAGCGGTTCATCCAGGCTGTCCGGGTGGAACCACAACAGTGTGTTGTGGTGCTCGATGGTGATGAGACCGGACGCATGCTGCGTGATCTTGTCGTGGAGGAATGCCGCCGAACGCAGCCCGTCATCCGCGCGAAAGCGCTTTACGCGCAAGTCGTCCCCACTCACCCGATATAGTCCGGAAGGGCCCGCCGCCCAGATATCGCCCGCGCGATCGGTCATGACCGTTCCGATGCTTGTTCCCATGCCCTCGGGCGTGCTCAGCGACCGCGTTCCCGGGCCTCCAGGATCGTCGGCCGGAGTGGTGACCAGTCCGTAACCTCGGGTTCCCAGCCACAACCGGTTGTTGGGATCAACCGTCAGATCCCACACGTTCGGGGTTGGGAGCCACGCGCTACCTGCAGGGGTCATGACTTCAACCGGAGAACCATTCGGGGGAACGCGGCCGATCCCTGTTTCGTTCACGCTGAACCAGGTGTGGCCGGATCGATCGCGTGCGATCCCCTGTGCCCATCGCGCACGGTCCACACGATACCCTGGCGGGGCGTTCCGGTCATAGGCATATCCGGTATCCTTATCGCTGTTGGTGTGATAGAGTCCGAAGGGTGCCCCTGTCCAGACCCAACCGGCCGTATCGCACAAGCTGCCAAGCATATCCAACTGGCCGAACCGGGCGATGGTGCGCTGTAGGACGGGCCGGATGCGCCAACTCGCTGGGTCCAGCAAAAAGGCCCCCGCTCCCGTTCGGAGTTCTATCGGCCCTTCACCACACCGGAACATGTCGATCACATGCGGGTCAGTGATCTTCTTCCCCTTCGCGTCGAGCAACTGCAGGTGTTCCTCCCGGCCGTGTTCGCGGTCGATCAAGAACAACCCGAGGTCATCCGTGGCCACGAGGAAACGATCGCCCAGTTCCAACGTGGCCTGTATCCCCGGTTGTTGATCGCCTCGGTAGTATGCCTTCCCGAACGTGAATGAATGGAAACGGTTCTGCCCGGGTGCCATGCATGAGAGCCCGCTCTGCGTAGCGCACCACAAATTGCCTTCCTGGTCCAGTAGCACCCCTTTCACCCACCCACCCGTCAGGCTATTGGCGTCCTCTGGATCATGATCGATGAGTGGGCCGAATCCGGTCTGTTCACTGAACCGCCGCAGGCCCCGGTGCGTGCCCACCCAGAATTCATCCTCGTTCATGGCCGCCATCGCGAACTCCACGTTCTTCGCTCCGGTGAGCGGAGGGATCGTATCGAACAGCCAGCAGCGGGAAGAATCCGTTCCCGGATCGTAGCGAATAAGCCCATCGCCCCAGGTCGACAACCACACGGCGCCGTCGCTCCGTTGGGTCAAGAAGTTCACGCTGATCCCCTGATCAGGATCGTCGGAATCGTTCAGCCTCACCCGCTGAAGTGAATCACTTCCGAGGTCGTAAGCATAGAACGCACCGGAGGCGCTTATCCAGAATCTGCGCAGGTGCGATCTGTCCCGCAGGATGTGGCTGGTGTGGAAGAGCCTCACCGGCAACGGTGCGACTACGCGCTGCATGCGGCGTTCCCTCACCAGATAGAGGAAGATCCCCCGGTTTACGGCGCCCACCAGAATGGAGTCGTTCGACAGCACACAGATGGCGGGTCCGATCATGAACTCATCGGCGAGGGTATCGCCGGTCATCTCGGTCCAACTCACCCAATGTTCCGTCGCGGGATCGAACCGCAGGAGCCCGGCGTGCATACTGGCGATCCAGATGGTGCCATCCGGGGCTTGGGCCAAGCCTTCGGCGATATCGCGCGGGGCTCCGCCCTTCACCGGCCGATCCAGGTCGAACCTCCGGAAGCGCTCTCCGTCGAAACGCCACGTTCCTTCCTGACTGGTCACCCAGAGGAAACCCTGAGGATCCCGCACCACAGAACCCAGGTCCTGATTGGTCAGGCCCTCTTGCGCCCCATAGTTGGTGAAGAACTGCCCATGCGCGGTGCAAAGCGACAGGGAGAGCAGTACCGCCGGAATGCTACCGCGCATGGAGCAAGTTGGTCATTTCCCCGCCTGCGCGGTATGCCCGGCCCGTTGCTCAAGCAGGCCGGGCGAAAATCACTGTTTGATGAAGGGTGTGCGCACCACTCCTTGGTCCGTGCGAAGTTCAAGGAGGTAGCCGCCGCACGCGAGCCCATCCAGGTCGACCCGTTCGGTATGCGTGCCGGGAATGCGCTGGGCCTGTGCGAACACCGCGCGCACGGGACGGCCGGTTGCGTCCAGGATCCGGCCGCTCACGCGGTCTTGTGCACGCAATGTGTACCTGAGGCTGATATGATCGGTCGCGGGATCCGGGAAGGCGGACACGCTTAGAGCTGGAGTTCTGGCTTCGGACATGCCGATGCCGACGTCGTTCAGTACACGGATCACCGAACCCTTTTTCGGTACTGAGTTGTCCGTTCCCACCACCACGACCTTCCCATCACTCTGCAAGGCCATGCCTCGGCCATCGTCCACGAGGCCTTCGATGTCGTAGTAGGCCCAACCGTTCGTGCCGAAAGAAGCGTCGATGCTTCCGTCACCGTTCATGCGTGCCAAGCAAAGATCCGATGGTGCTCCGCTGTGTTCATACGTGCCAGCGATCAGGAATTTTCCGTCGGCCTGCTTACAAAGCGCATAGCCTTGAGCACCATTTTCCGGAGACACCAATTGTACTTTACCCTCCGCTCCAAAAGATCCGTCCCAATAACCGTTCGCGTTCAGCATCGTGGCGCCGAATTGACCTCCACAGCTACCCGCTACGAGCACACTACCGTTGGGCTGGAGAACCATTCCATGCAGAGCGTGGTCAGCCTCCGAAACAATGTCGAAACTGAAATGTCCTCCATTGAACGCCGCGTCCGGCTCCCCATCCGTTAGAAAGCGGTGAACAACGCAGGATTGGTTCCCAGAACCAGTATTGCCCGCGATCACCAATCGGCCGTTGTTATCCACAGCCACAACATTCCCGGAATTGTTCACGGTGCCAACGTCGTCCGTGACCTTGCCTTCGGATCCAAAGCCTGAGTCGATTGAACCATCAGCATCGAACCGTGCCAAGGCCAGGTCGGCGTCCTGATCGGTGGCATCGCCGGTCGAACCACAAACCACGATGCGACCATCCGCCTGAACCGCGATGCCAAGACCCTCTGCATAGGTCGGGGACTCCTGGTCGAAGGCGATGAAGTTCTGTCCGTTCAAACCGAAGCCGGTATCTGGCGTACCGTCGGCATTTAGCCGGACGATGGCCATGTAGCGGTTGGCCCCGACGGTGTAGTAGCCCCCCACCAGGATCTTTCCATCTCCCTGCAGGGCGACACACGATGCCCGGTCCTCACCTGGTAGCCCCTTTGTGGCATATCCATCGCCGTCAAAGGATGTATCCAGTGTGCCATTGGAGTTGAAGCGGACCACGAGAAAGTCCACGTTGCTTGTGCCCGTGGAGCCGACCGCCACGACCTTTCCGTTGGGTTGGATAACGACGGCCGTGAAATAGGTGTCACCCGTTCCGGCGAATGTCGCTTTGCCATCTCCGCTGAAAGTATTGTCCAACAGGCCCGCCTGTCCGTGAAGGTGCATGGCGAGCGTTACAAGGGGGATAAGGGTAGTTGTTCTCATGGACCGAAGAGAGGAAGCTCATTCTAGATAGCGATGCGCCACTGAGGGGATCGCCAGCCCGATCGAGGGGATCGCAGCCCACGCCTCGTCCCCGCACGAACGGTACGGCCAGGATGCACGGTTCGCCTGGAGATGTAGCCAGGCCGGTTCGAATGGCCTGTTCCAAGAGGCAACGCGGGCACCTGGACACGCGCTTCGACCGTCCGCTCCAAAACGCCGACATATGAAGCATCACACGACCCTTCTCCTCCTGCTGGCCAGCGCCACGACCAACGCGCAGAATGCCTACTCCTTCGAGCGGACGCAACAACCATACGCAGAACTCATGGATGCCACCTTCTGCGACTTCAACAGCGATGGCGACGACCCGCTGCCCGAACTCAATGGTGAAACCTTCGTGCTGTATGGCCAGGCCTGGACGGGCACCAGCTCCTATCCCATCACCATCGGCGGCCACGGTTTCCTCCGCATTGAGAACGCGTCCGCGTTGGTGATCCTCGACGGTTTCTTCACCAACATCGAGGCGGTCGACAGCATGAGCAACGTGAGCTACGCCATCACCGGTGAGCCGGGTGCGCGCGTGCTCACCGCACAATGGCACAACATCCGACTGGTCAACGGGCCGGATGACAGCTACTTGAACTACCAGATCCGGCTGTATCAGGCCACCGGCGTCGTGGAAGTGCACATGGGCCCGAACTCCGGCAGCGCCATGGATTTCACGGATGCATCGGGACCGAACTGCGGGGTTTTCCATTCACCTCAGAACTTCAGCGGCTGCTACGGCAAACTGTGGGTGGAACAGGATGCCAACTCCCCCACCCTGGACTCTTTGCCCAACTACGACTTCGATGCGTTGCACAACCTTCCCGCACCGAACACCTTGTACCGCTTCACGCCGCGTTTTGTGGTGAACGCGGTACCTGACCGGTCACCGTTCAGCACGCTGAACGCTGTCTATGATGGGCAGCGGCAGGAAGTGCTGGTTAGCACCACATCGGAGGGTTCGGGTGGGACCTTCATGCTGTTGGGCGCGGACGGACGAATTGTCTTCGTACGTCCCGCATCGCCAGGGCTGATGCGGTTCGCGGTCATAGACCTTCCTCCAGGCATGTACACACTGGTGCACGACTCCCGGAACGGGGCTGCGCGTTGGCGTTTCGTGCGCTAGCGGGATGGAGGGGCTTCCATGGGCGTGTCCGTTAGCGATCGGCGCTCAACGAAGAAGCCCCGGCATACCGCCGGGGCTTCTTCATCGGTGGCTGGTGCTCTATGGCAACTGCTCCAACCGTGTGTTGTTCGGCGTGGTGCTGCCCACGTTCACCAGGATCGGGTCGCGGTCGTTGCTGCTGCCGGTGTACTTCACCGTACCATCCATGTTCACGTCGCGCGTGCTGTAGGCGTTCACGACGTTGTTCGGCGTGGTGCTGCCCACCGTTACCAGGATCGGGTCGCGGTCGTTGTTCGTGCCGGTGTATTTGAGTTCGTGGTTGAAGGTGACATCGCCGGACCAGAGCGCTTGCGTGGGGAAGGTTCCCGTGATGCTCTTGCGCGCGTTTGTTCCGTAAGTGCTGGTAGCTGCGGAAGTGAAGTCCACCGCAGTGGTCGTGGAACTCAGGGCGACCCCGGCAAGGGTCATCACCCCGTTGTGGTTGCGGTGCCGCACCGCCACGTGATACGTCCCGGCTGCCACAGTGATGCTCACAGGGGACGTTCCATTGAGCGCCACAACATCCCCATCGGCCTGCAGAAGGGCGGCACAGCTGGCCACCACCGTAGAGGGTGCTGCGGTGCTGCGCAGTTCAACGATCACCCAGTCCACGATGGCGTTCGTGCCCGTGGCGGTGAGTACACCCGCACCCAGGGTCCCCCCCGCTCCTGGTGAACCGGTGAACGTATAACCCAGGCCCGTGAAGGGTTGCGTGGTCGGCACCAGGGATGCGCTGCGCAGGGCATCGCTCATCACGCCGGTCGTAGCGTTGTACGGTCCTTCCAGGAAGACCTTGGGCGATACCTGCACGTTGGGAGAACTGAGGGTGGGGATCAGGCACCAGCTGTTCAGCGTGCCCACATCCGGTCCGACCACATCCTGGATGCTCAGCGTCCAGGTGCCTTGGTACACCTGGCCGTTGAAGGCCGCCAACGAGGCTGTGGGGATGGCGAAGATGTTGGTCATCGGACAGACCACGCCGATGGCCGTCGCCGCCTGCTGGTCGAATTCCACGGTCATGTTCTGGTTGGATCCGCAAAGCCCGGCATTGATGAGCGCAACGGTGGTCCCGGTCGGGCTCTGGAGGGTCAAGCGCACATCCTCGATGTAGGTGTGTGTGATGTTCACGTACACGTTCAGGTCGGTGATGGTCTGCCCGCCGTTGGCCGGCACGGTGATCGTGTTGGTCACCGTCGCTGCGTCCAGGATGTTCGTGGTGGTCGTGCTGCTGTTGGCGCACAGTCCGCCGGGGCCGTTGCAATTGCCCACCACGTTGGTGAAGTTCAAGTTGCACAATGTGTTCACGTTGTGTACAAGGCGCACGTTCACCCCCGCTCCCGTCGCATAGGGACCGAACGGTCCGTAGCTCCCGGTGCCGGTCACGGTCTGCATCGTTACGAAACCGTTGGGTCCGCCCGCGTCATTGTCCACCTGGATGTCGATGCTCGTGGCGCTGCCCATGCTGGTCAGGTTCACACCCACATTGTATTGCGAAACGTTGGCGCAGGTGGCGGTCGCTGTGGCGGTAGGTGGCGTACAACCGGGGGGAATGAAGTAAACGCCATAGTCCTCCGATTGTCCGTACTGGAGGTTGGTACAAGGACCGGGCGTGGTGTTGACGAAATCGCTGATCACGCGCATCCGGAGCAGGGTGTTCAGCGTGGGTGACGGGGGCGTGGTGAACGTTCCGGAGAAGATCCCCATTCCATTGCCCGGCGAGAAGACCAGTTCGCCTGCATCGGTGAAGACGCCATTGTTGTTGTAGTCGATGTACACCCGGCACCACTGGTTGTTGAAGGCGCCGCCAGTGACCGATATCCCGTACGACGTATTGATCTGCAGGGCCGTGTTCTGGGTGCAGGTGAAGTTGTTCATCGCACCGTCATTGTAGGGTGTGTCGTAGTCGATGGTATTGACCGTGACATTGGTGATGCCGATCCCGGACGAAGGGGCATTGGTGCGTGTATGCGTGCAGGCGGCCGTCGGTGTCGCGAAGACATTGATGTACCCCGTCTTGGTCATGGTGGTTCCTGTTCCGTTGGCATTGGAGGCGACCAGGGTCACGTTGTAGGTACCGGGTGTGTTGTAGGTGATCACCGGGTTCTGGGAGGTGGAACTTGAAGGCGTACCTCCAGCGAAGGTCCACGACCAGCTTGTGGGCGAGAGTGCCGAGGCATCCGTGAAGGTGACCGTGCCACCGCTGCACAACGCCCGGGGTGTTCCGCTGAACTCCGATAGCGGCGGACCGGTCACGGTCATCGTCAGCGTATTGGAGAGCGCTGGTGAGGACAGCACACCGGCCAGGCTGGAGGCCATCTCACAACGAATGGTCTCCCCCGGCATCAAGTTGCTGCTGGCATATGTGGCGCCCGTACCCACCGGCACGCCGCTCCGGAACCAGGTGTACACCGGTGAGGCCCCCCCGTTCACCGGCGTTGGCGTGAAGGTGACGTTCGTTCCATACGTGATGGTGGTTCCGGGCGCGGCCGCGATGTTCACGGCGGCCACGCTGTTGGAGACGTAGACACCGTAATCCTCCACGTCACCGATGAAGAACGCTGCCCCGCACGTGCGTTCCGTAGCCGTGAACGTTCCGGCCTCACCGTACATGCGCATGCGCAGGATGGTGTTCGTGACCGCTCCGCCAGGCACCGTGACGTTGGCGTTGATCGTGGCGCTCGTGCTGGCCGGCGTGGAACCCTGGATCACGCGCTCGCTCGGGTCCTCGAAGGTGCCGTTGTTGTTCCAGTCGATATAACCGTTCAGGACTTCCGCCCCACTGCCTCCGGCGCGGATGGTCACCGACAACGGGTAGGTTCCACCTGCGGCGAGCACAGTGCTGCGCGTACATGCGAAGTCCGTGTAGGCCACATTGTCGATGGTGCTCGTGGAGTTGGAGATGGTGTTGAAGACCACATTGTTCACCGTTTGGGCGCAATTGCACACGTTGCTCGAAGTGGGCGTGCATGCGGCCACCGGTGCGGAAGCCACCACCACCGCACCGTTCTCGGTGCGGACATAGGTCCCAAGCGTGGTGGTAACGGTAAGGGTCACGTTGTAGACCCCGGTTGTAGCGAGTGTGAACGTGGGGCGTCGCAGAGACGAATTCAGCGTGGTTATGCCGTTGGTAATGGTCCAGGCGAAGGTGATACCCGGGAATTCAGCGTCTGGCAGGAACGTGTTCGGCAGACAGAGGGAAAGGTCTTCCATCGTTACTGACTGTCCGGTTCCGCAGAGCACGGCTGCCGAAGCGCGGAAGTCGAGCTGTGGGGCGCTGGGTGGAACCAAGGCGAGGTTGCCGTTCGCGGCCAGGAACGATCCGCGCTGGCTCGTCATGGCGAGCTGCGAGCGCGTGCGTTGCCCGGCCGTGAACATGTTCACCGCGCATGGACTGTAGTTCATGTAGTTGTACACGTGCAGGCTGTTGAGGGAGCCACCGTCGCAGGAGTTCGTGCCCGTCGGGTTGCAACTGCCCGGGCGGATGTGTGGAGGGATGTCACAGACCTGGTCACCGTCCGTGCTGCAATTTCCGTTCGTCGGACATTGCGTTCCATTGTTGTCGCCCTCGAAGGTGTGGTACAGGTTGAAGGCATGCCCGAGCTCGTGCGCCAGGACGCTGCTGACCATGCTGCCGGCTGTCATGATCGTTCCGTCCTCCGGTGAGCCATGGCTGCCCGCGAAGTAGGCATATCCCGCGGTGGAGCTGCCGTTGTCGATGGTGTTCACCAGCCAGATGTTGTAATACTTCGTCTGGTCCCAGACCCTTGTGGCCTTCAAGGTGAGATCCGGCATGCCCAGGGCGCCATTGTGGGCCACACCGTTGGCCACATAGTCCGCATACCCCGTCATGTTGATGCGGGTGATGCCAGTGGTACAATTGCCCTGTGGGTCACGAACGGCCAGGACGAACTCGATCCCCATGTCCACACCCGTACCTGCGCCCGCCGAACCGGCCACCTTCCGCCAGTACTCGTTGGTCAGCTTGATCCCCGCCTTGATCTGGTCATCGGTGACCGCCGTTGCCGAGGTACCTACATCCATCACGTGAACCACCACCGGCACTTTGTAGGTGTTGATATCGCGATCCTCGCCAGGCGGGGCGTGTTGGGCCGCCTCATTGAAGTCCTGCACGGCATGGCGATAGGACAGGTTGTCCCGTAGCAGGCGCTGGTGGCCGTGGTCGAACCCACAGGTGTTCTGTGGTTCGGGTTGGATGCCCTGACCTGAGGTCGTCGCACAGACGGCCAGGGAGGCGAGCACGATCGCGGACTTCATCGCGGAACGAAGCGTTGACATGGGATGCGGTGTGATGGATGAGGTTGGGTGAATAGGTCTCCGGTGGCCGATCGCCAGGGAAGCTACCGACCAGGACCGGAGAGACGAAACTATCGCAAAGCTGCTGATCCCATTCTCGGAAGAGCCGGTAGAAATACCGGTTCTGCATCGCCCTCGTGACCGTGGACCATGACGCTCGAACATGTTGGAAAGCAGCACCGGATGCGAGGTTCAGTGCGGCCGGCCCCTGCCACCCCTCATCGACCGGACCGAACAACTGTGGAAAACCTTCTCCCATCCTGGCTCCTCGGAACCAGGACCGGAGGACGTTCTTCGGAATGGAGGATGCATCGGTCCTACGGCACCTGCTCCACCCGCAAGTTGTTCGGCGTGGTGCTGCCCACGTTCACCAGGATGGGGTCGCGGTCGTTGCCACTGCCCGTGTATTGCACATTGCCGTTCATGTTCACGTCGCGCGTGCTGTAGGTGTTGCTCAGGATGTTGTTCGGCGTGGTACTGCCCACCGTGACGAGTATCGGATCGCGGTCGTTCGACGGACCCGTGTATTTGATCTGGTGGTTGAAGGTGACATCACCGGCCCAGAGCACCTGGATGGGCACCGCTCCCCCACTGGTCTTGCGGGCGGCGGTGCCGTAGGTGGCGGTGGCCAGCGTGCGGAAGTCGACGGTCACTGGCGCGTAGGAAAGGGCCACGGCACTGTTGGTCATCACACCCAGGTGGTTCCTGTGGCGCAAAGCCACATGGTAGTTGCCCGGAGGCACGGCGAATCCTACAGGCGAAACGCCGTCCAGGGCCACCACGTCCCCATCGCGCTGCAGCAGCGCGTGGCGTGTGGCCACACGCGTGGCCGGAACTCCATCCTGCCGAAGCTCCAGGATCACCCAATCCACCACGGCGTTGCTGCCGGTGACCGCCAGCGCCGATGTGTTGAGCGTTCCCGTGTTGCCAGGGCCCACGTGGGTATAGCCGAGCGCCGGGTACGGGTCGTTCAGCGGGAACGTCGGCAGGCTGCGCAAGGCATCGTTCATCAGCGACGTGGCGGTGTTGTACGGCCCTTCAAGTGCGGCCCTCACGGAGACCAGCACCGGGGCGGTCGTGCAGTTCGCGTCGTTCTCGATGGTGCCGCTGGCCATGGCCGAACGGCCCTGGCTGTCGGTAACCACAACGGTGTAGGTGCCGGCCGGAGCTTGCAACACGGGGCCGGACGCACCGTTGCTCCAGAAGTACGTGTATGGTGCGGAGCCGCCGGAGGCCGAGGCCGCCAAACTGCCCAAGGACACGCCCGAACACCCGAACGAGGACGTGATCGAGACATCGAAGGTGCTCAGGAATACCAGTGCCTCGTTATCCTCGTCGTTGAACTCGAGCGCCTGCACATTGCGGATGCGCCCCAGGATGGTGGCGGGCACCGATGTCACCGTGTACGGCCGTTCCAACGCTATGCTGCTGCCGGGGAGCACACTCACCGCATGGGCACCGATGAACGTGGTGTCCACGCCGATCACGGAATAGAACCAGACCTCACCGATGTTCGACAGGTCGCCGTTGTTGGCTACACTGGCGTGCAGGGTCACCGTGCTGCCCGGCTCTGGCGAAGGATCGCTGGCGTAGAACGACGCGAAGTACAGGTTGGAGGACTCGCCCACGATCACCGCGCGCGTGGCTTCGTTGTCGAATTCGTCGATCTCGTCGATCTCTTCGGCGGCATCGATGATGGTCCGTACCACATGGATGCCCACGAGGTCCGACGACCAGGAAACCGGGACGGCGATGGTGTTGCTGCTTCCGCTCAACAGGCCCGGTACGTCGTGGATGGTCACGAGTTCGTCGTTGTTCACCCGCACCTGCAGGTCCATCAGGTCCGACGTGTTGCCCGTGCCGGTGTTCTCGTAGGTCACGTTGAAGGTGATCGGTTCATTCACCTCGGGGTTCAGTTGGCTGGGGTTGATGAACTGTGAGAGCACGCGCATGTTGGGAAGGTCCAGCACGGTCACTTGTCGCACCAGGACATTGTTGCCTTCGTTGCATTCGGTGTACGGGTTGTCCGGGTCCACCGTCATAGTGAAGGTGTACACCCCGGCCAACGGGGGGACGAAGGTGTTGGGCAGGCCGGCGAACCAGGGGCACGGATAGATGCACGCGTACTGGTCGTTCACGTTGTGTACCAGCGCATCGCCCAGCACCACGGTGCCCGGCACGCCGGGGCCGCTCACACTGAAACGCACACGCACCTCCGAGGCCCAATACAGGTGGCTGTCCCATACACCGATGTAGAGGGGGATCGGTTGCTCGCGCCCATAGCTCCGCTCCCAGAAGTTGCCCGGAGGGTAGCAAGTAGGTGGCAGTGGTACCGGCTGGAAGTCCCAGCAGAGCTGGCCCGCCAAGGTTTGGTTGTTGCTTTCAGCCGATTCAGCGATCAGGTTGTTTGGATCCGCCGTGAACGCCAGGGAGGAGGTGGCCGGGGGTACCGATGCCATCTGCGTGTTCACCACCACGCTCGTACCCGGCGCCAGTGTGCCTGTGTATGGCACGTCCACCTCGGTGATCACATCGGGCTCGCCCGGGGTCAACACCGTAAAGCGCACCACGGGGTCCACAGCCGCGGCATTCCCCGCGTTGGTGAGGATGGCCGTATAGGTCACCATGCCCGGGTATTGCGGGTCGATGGGCGAAACGGTCATCTGCCCACAGCCGGGGCGCGATACCACCAGGTCCGGGGCGCACCCGGTGATGGACACAGCGTATGTGGCAACGTTGTTGTCCTCGTTGGTCTCAGCCACCTCGTGCGAGATGTCACACTCCACCTCGAACGTGTACGCGCCCACAGTGGTGTAGGTCCACGGGATGCTGAAGGTGTGGTCGCCGGGTGCCGGCAGACCTGGCACCGACTCAGTGAACACCTGCTGCACGTCACCATTGAGCCGGACAGTAACACGCACGTCAAAGGCCGCCGTGGGCGTGTTGCCGCCATTCCGCACCGTGAACGATGGCGATGAGGTCTGGCAAACGTACCCGCTCCCGTTCGGACCGCTCCATGGGTAGATGTCCCGGCCGCAGTCCTCCACATCAAAGCCGAAGTTGTGTGCATTGTTCCCCTCTTCGTACTCGGCCACCGCGTTGCTCACGTCACAGGTGACCTCGTAGCGGTAGTGGCCCGCAGCTGCCATGGTGTATGCGATGCTGAAGTCGTGATACGCACCTGTCGCAAGACCGGTCACGGGTTCCGAGTACGCGCTCTGGTACACATCGTCCTTGAAAACGGCCACATGCACATTGAACGGACCGGCGGCCGACACACCGCCGTTCGACACGCGGAGCACCGGCTGGTAAACCGTGCCGCACGCCAGCCCTCCGCCATAGAGGAACGCACCCGCACCCACCGGAACAATGCCCGGCGAAAGGTCCGGCCCTACCACAATGCTCCCTTGGTTCGAATTGTTGGCCTCATCGAGTTCGATCACGTCCTCTTCTGCATCGGCCGTGACCGTGATGGTGTAGATACCGGCTGTGTTGAAGACGATGCCCGAAAACGGCACATCATGGTGCGCTCCGATGGCCAGGGGCGGCACGGTGGCATTCGGTATCAACGGGCTGCCTCCGGTCTGTTGCACGTGCAAGGCCGAGGGGATCGTCACGTCCGCAGTACCGGTGTTGGACACGCGAATGGTACCAGAGGCCGCGTCCCCGGGTGCCAGGGTATTGTCGTCGATGAACAGCTCCGTTGCGAGATCCGGCAGCAGTGGCGGAGGCGCGCATTCAATGCGGATGTACTCCACGTCGAAGTCACTGTCCAGGGTGAAGTCCGTGACGTGTCCGGCCACCGCGAATGTGTCGGGGTAATTCTCGACGCAGAAGGTCACGCTGAAAAAGCCGTCCTCGTTCGTGTACGTGGATATCGGCCCGCAGAAGGCGTTCAGCGTAAGAGTGGCCCCCGCGACGCTGCTGTCGAGCAACGGCACGGCCGTGCCGTAGTAGTACGCATTGCCATAGATGGTGACTTTCGGGCATTCGAGCGGGTCACAAGTGGTGATGGGGCCCACGCACGACACGTAGGGTGTGGCCTGTGCGTACACGTGAATGCCGCCAGGCAGGTTGTACGGCCCGTTGATGAAGGGCCGCACGGCGTCGTTGTTCAACTCGTTGGTCTCGGCAATAGTGTTCGCCGGATCCACCGTGACCCGCATGGGGCACCACGCGGCCTGCCCGGGTGTGATGATGATCCAGGTGGCCGTATCTACCCCGTGGGGCGGCAGAGCGGCCAGCACCACCTCGCCGTATTGCGCGTCGGGGGCGTATTCGTTCTTCAGGCGGACCACCGCTCCGGAAATGGGGTAGTCCGACGTGTTGTGTACCGCCGCTTTCACCGTGAGCGACGTACTGGGATCGGGGTTCGGGTTGCTGAAGGTGATGTCGTTCGCGAAGATCTGAAGGTCGGGTGCGATCAGCACATCCGGGTGGTTGTACGGCCCGAAGTCCTGCACGCAGATGCCCGCGAAGGCCTGCACACGTGCCTGCCAGCTGAGGCCCACCGGCAAATTGGTCACCTGTACCGTGTACAGTTTGCCGTCCGCGGTGTTCAGGTCGCTCGGATCCACGGGCGTCATCACCACGGAGCGGTCGTTCGGTCCGTTGAAGTTGCCATTGCCCTCGTAGTCCAGGATCAGTCGCGGGTAGCCGAACGACGGCAGCGTGTTGGCGCTGTTGGTGTATTTCACCTGGGCCATGTAGCTGGTCTGCGGTGCGCCGCTGGCGGGCTGCAGCAATGAGCTGGTGAAGCCCGGTGTGCCGGCGAACGTCATCGTCTGGTACACATGCACGAAGCCCGGATCGTCCGGCAGGCGGCAGGTTCCGCAGCCGTCGAGGATGCTGGTGCCGTTGGGCACGCCTGCGCAATCCAGGCAGGCGGTGGTGGGCGAAAGGCCGGTGTTCCCTCCCACACAAACGCCGCACTGGTCCGCATATGCGCTGCCGTTCGCATCGCCATGGCAATCGGTCCATTGGCAGGCACAGCCCGTGCTCCAAACACCCGTGTTGCCGGAACTCGCATAGGGATACGTGCAGGGTGTGCCCGGCATGCTCGGGCCGGCGGGAACGTTGGCGCAATCATGCCCGATGCAGGCGCAATTGGCGTCCAAGCTGCTGTTCGGCGTCAGCGGGTTCTCATCATCGCAGCCCCAGCCCGCCTCGCCGTAGATGGTCGGGCAATCGTCCTCCTGGTCGCAGATGCCATCCCCATCGCCATCGGGCAGGTAGGTGCCAGCGCAGGCGCAATTGGACGCCCAGGTGTCGATGATGGTGCAAGGGTTGCCGTCGTTGCAAGCGGTGCCCGGCAGCGCGGTGCCATTGAGCTGGCCGTAGCAATCGTAGCCCAAGCAGGTACAGTTGCTCTGCCAGTAGCTGTAGGGGGTGGCCGCATCGTTGTCGTCGCAGGCTGAGCCGGGCGTTGCTGGCCCACCGGGCACACCGTTGCAATCCGGTGAACCGCTCGTCTGGCTTGCGCAGATGGTGAATCCCCCTTCGCCTGCACTGAATACACGGATCCAATACGTGGTGCCCGGGTCCGTAACGAAGCCATGTGAAAGGCCAGTACCACAATACACCACCGTTCCACCGCAGGCATTGAGTACCTGTACGCCGAGCCCACTGGCACCCGTGGACGCCAAGTTCACCACCATCGCCGTGGCGCTGCCGGAGTACACCTGATACCAGATATCTCCGCTACCTCCTCCGCATGTGCCGCCCGCACTGGGTTGAGCGTTCTGCGTGGTGCCCGCCGTGGCATTGGCGGGGCAATCGCCCTGTAAGTTCAACGGAATGCTTGGTGCGTTGGCGCATTCGTCGTAGGGGTTCTCGGTACTCACACAGATACTGAACGTTGCAGGCGTTGTGCTGAACACCCGCACGTAGTACGTCAGGCCCGGCGTGGTGGCCACCATGTGGTCCCCTCCGGTTCCACAGTAAACCGATGCTCCCGAGCAATCCGTGGAGAACAGTTCCACACCGAGAACAGCCGGGTTCCCCGATGTCAGATCGATGAAAGTGTACGTCCCTGAAATGGCGTTGAACGAATACCAGACATCCGCATTGATCGTGCCCGCACAGGCCGGGTTGCTGGTGGCCGTCGCCCCGACGGTTGTGCCTGCGGTCCCACTGCAACTGCCCACTCCTTGGGGATATCCCAATCCCGAAGCGTTCACGCAATCGTCGTTCGCCACGCTCGCACTGGCACAAATGGTGAAGGTGCCCGCAGTGGCCGTGAACACCCGCACGTAGTAGGTATGACCGTATGTGACAGGCAGGCTGTGGGCATTTCCGGTGCCGCAGTAAACAGCGGGTCCGGAGCAGTCGTTGTCGAACACCTGGATACCCAAGCCACCTGCCGTCCCTGGGCTCAGGTCGATGAACGCATGGGTCACGTTGTAGTAGTAGAAATTGGAGCTGAACTGGTACCACACGTCCACGGCCGCGTTGTTGCAGCTTGGCGCGCCGGTGAGCGTGGCGCCCACGGTTGTGCCCGCAGTGGCGTTGGTGGGGCAGTCACCATGCAGGTTCAGACCAATGCCCGCAGCGTTCACGCAATCGTCGTTCACCACGCTCGCACTGGCACAAATGGTGAAGGTGCCCGCAGTGGCCGTGAATACCCGCACGTAATAGGTATGGCCGTAGGCGACAGGCAGGCTGTGGGCATTGCCGGTGCCGCAGTAGACGGCAGGCCCTGAGCAGTCATTGTCGAACACCTGTATTCCGAGACCAGTGGCCGTTCCCGCAGAAAGGTCGATGAACGCATGGGTCACGTTGTAGTAGTAGAAATTGGAGCTGTACTGGTACCACACGTCCACGGCCGCGTTGTTGCAGCCTGGCGCGCCGGTGAGCGTGGCGCCCACGGTTGTACCCGCAGTGGCGTTGGTGGGGCAATCACCATACAGGTTCAGACCAATGCCCGAAGCGTTCACGCAATCATCGTTCGCCACGCTCGCACTGGCACAAATGGTGAAGGTGCCCGCTGTGGCCGTGAACACCCGCACGTAGTAGGTATGGCCGTAGGTGACAGGCAGGCTGTGGGCATTGCCGGTGCCGCAGTAGACGGCAGGCCCTGAGCAGTCATTGTCGAACACCTGTATTCCGAGACCAGTGGCCGTTCCCGCAGAAAGGTCGATGAACGCATGGGTCACGTTGTAGTAGTAGAAATTGGAGCTGAACTGGTACCACACGTCCACGGCCGTGTTGTTGCAGCCAGGCGTGCCGGTGAGCGTAGCACCAACGGTTGTGCCCGCAGTGGCGTTCGTGGGGCAATCACCAAACAGGTTCAGACCGATGCTTGAAGCATTCGCGCAATCATCATTGATCGGCGGCTCGCTGACACAAATGCTGAACGTGCCGGGCGTGGTGCTGAAGACCCGCACGTAATGCCATTGACCAGGGGCCACGGGGACCACATGGCTGAGTCCGGTGGCGCAGTAAACGGCGGAACCGCCGCAACCGCTCTGGATCACCTCAATGCCCATCCCGGTCGCGGTGCCTGCGACCAGGTCGATATATGCGTGCGAAGTGTAATTCGTGTAGAACTGGTACCAGACGTCCTTCGCCGTTGTTCCGCCGCAAGACACGCTCCCTGTGGGACCCGCACCGCTCGTGTTCCCTTGGGTGATGGAACAACCGCCGTAGGGTTGGGCAGCGCCCAAGTAGCCGGCACTGTTGCACTCATCGTTCGCCACCGTCCCTACGCAAACGCACCCCGCCGTGATCACATCATTGCCGGTGTTCGCGTTCCCATCGTCGCAGGAATACCCCGGGGCCATGTTCGCGAGCAATGGGCAAGGGTCCGTACTGTCGGGGTCCCCGTCGTGGTCCGTGTCGAGCGTACCCCCTACCGTCACGTCATCGAAGCCCAGCGCGCTGCTATTGCCCGTCTCGGTGCCGCGCCAGATGGCCCAGCGCACCTGCACCACCGGCTGGTAGTTGCACTCGGAAGGGAGCGTAGCGCTCACCGTGGTCTTCAGACCGGTGGTCCCCCCCGTCTGTGAGTAGGGATTGGAGCCGGAGCTCGCACTGATGGTGGTCCATCCTCCCGTGGTACCAACGCGGTATTGCGCCACGACACCCACCGTCCGGGGGTTGGCCAGTACACTGGACACCTTGTAACCGACCGTGATGTTCATCCGGTTGGTAGCGTTCAAGGCCATCATCCACTGGTTCACCCCGTTGGTGGCGTTGCTGCTGGTGTGTACGGCCGCCTGGCCCGCCATTCCATACAGACCGCCTGCTCCCACGGAGGTAGGCGTTCCGGAGTTGAGCGTCGCATTCCCCGTCGCCGCACTCGATTCCGCCATCGCTTGCGAGGTCACGGTCGCTCCGCTAAGGCCATTCCAGCCTTGGAATCCGGATGGATAGGTGGTGAAAGCACTTGCGGGGAACGCCTCCGTGAACGGGATGGCCCGCGCGGTCGGATTCGTTTGGGCCTGGCTCGTGACAGCGCCTGCTAACAGGCCGATGGCCAATGCGCCGCGAAACGCGTGAAGAATGGATCGCATGAAAAGGTGGTGATTTGCTCCTGTTCGCATCGGCCCAGTGCCGACGTACTCATGGGCAAATTAGAAGGTCGCAGCGGACAGCCAAGCGATCGTGGAAAAGTCGACCGTAGAATATGCGGATGGGCCGTTCCGATCCACGGATCGTAGGATCGCGTACACGAAAGATCCACGGAATTTTCATCCGCCCGCAACGTTGGTCCGGTATCAAAACCCGATCATCCCCGAACGTCCGATGCGATGTGGAACGAACGCAAGCAGGTCCTGCCTCTCAGCAGGGCCATTGGCCTCAAGCCCGCATGGGTCCAAGGAATTGCCTGCACGACGGGTGGCCGCAGATGACGCAGATGTCACAGATAGCGCCTTGGGCGCATGGAGCGCCAGGACTGCTGGCCATCCATCTGTGACATCTGCGTCATCTGTGGACAATAGCCGCGCCCCATGCGCGATCCCCGGAACTCGGAACAAGGGCCGATGGACCAGTGCCCTCGGGAGATGACGGAGTGGCCCCAGGTTGCCCGCTGACGAACGACCAGAGGCTGACGATCGGCAATTCCGCAACTACCGCCCGTCATTCTGCCTGATCGGCTCCTTTCCATTCTTCGCGCCTCCATCCGACTTCCAGATGAAAAACACGAGATCGCTTCTCTTGGTCATCGGCATCCTCCCGCTACTGATCGGCTGCGGAGTGAACCAAGCGCTGGTCCTCAATCACAACGAGAACGCCACGCAGGTCCAGTTGGGTGAAGCCAACTTCCGCAATGTGGGCAAGGTGATGGGCACGGACAGCGTGCGCTACGTGCTCGTCTTCGGTGGCATGAAGAAGAAGCAGCTCTATGCGCATGCCTATGCGAACATGCTGGACAAAGCGGACCTGCCAGCGGGCCCGCGCGCCGTGGTGAACGTGACCACGGAGGAGCATGTGGGCGGGGTTTTTCCCTTCAGCTACAAGCGCACCGTTACCGTAAGTGGCCAGGTGATCGAGTTCACGCGCTGAACCGGCGGTTCTTGGCAGCGCAACGGGACTTGTTCTGATCAAATGATCCCGTTATCGGGTGTGGACCGCGCTTCCTACGCCGCCCTCCCCTGCTTCCCCGGCTCCTGCCCCCGTGCCCGATCGTACAATTCCATGCGCTGTCGCGGTTCCATCTCCAGCAGGCTGCGATCGAAGCCGACGAACTCGCGCCAGTGGACGATGTCGGTCGTGGTGTCCCACTCACCGAGGCCCAGACCGGCATGCAGCCCGATGCTCACGTGCCAGTGGTGCTCGCCCTTGGGTTCCTCCACCTGCAGGGCGTAACGATGGTTCTCGAAGAAGAACGATTGTAGCCGCTCCAGCGGGTCTTCGCTCGCGTCCAGGTTCCCGGCGTAGCCCGCGATCACCTCGGCGGCGATGTGGTAGGCCATGCCTTGCGCCGTGGTCCAGATGGCGGAGATGCGCTTCTGCCGGTCGCGGTACCAAGCGAGAGTGCAGGTGCTCACCCGCTGGCCGTCGTACTCGATCACCGCGAGCCAGTTGTTCTTGCGCGGCGAGGCCCACGCGATCATGTGCGTGATGGGGCCCTGCGGATACTGCTCGAACTCCCTGCGCAGGCGGCGCACTGGCTCCACCAGTTGGTTGCGCAGGGCCGGCAGGTCCTTGCGGGCTTCGAGCACTTGCTGCTCGTGGGACATGGTGTGGGTGAGCATCGGCTGAGGAGTTGGGCGCTTCAACGGGATCGGGGCGGAGCTGGTTCCTTTCAACCTGGCGGCATACGTTGGAAGAGGTCGCCCATGGAAACCTGCCTAGCTGGACCGATCAACGATGTGCGACACCCCCGCCCGATACGTTGGGCAGGGGGTTCTCGCTTCCAATGAGCGCCTTGCGCCGAGAACGCCCACACTTCGCATCTTCACCCCGCGCCTCCGCCATTTGAGCTTCGGCGCGCGATGCATGTCCTCGGAGCAAGCGGGCCGCATACAGGCCTTCCTTACCACCTGGGAGAAGAGCGGCGCCAGCGAACTGGCCAACGCCCAATCCTTCATCAACGACCTCTGCCACGTGCTGGAGGTGGATTCGCCGCATCCCTCCACGCCGGATGAGCATGCCAACGCCTACGTCTTCAACAAGACCATCCCCGGCGGCGAGGCCAGCAAGAACTTCATCGACTGTTACAAGCGCGGCTGTTTCATCCTGGAGACGAAGCAAGGTGCCGATGCCGTGGGGGCGGACGATCGTGCACCCGTGAGCGCCGAAGGCGAGGCACGCCACCGCGCCCGCAAGACCGGTCACGGCAAGCGCGGCACCCGCGGCTGGGACACGGCCATGGAGAAGGCCCGCAACCAGGCCGAGAACTACGCGCGCCGCTTGCCGAAGGAGGAACTGACCGATGGCCTGCGACCGCCCTTCCTGCTCGTGGTGGATGTGGGCCACAGCATCGCCCTCTATGCCGATTGGACACGCGCCGGTGGTCACTATGCGCCCTTCCCCGATCCCGCCAGCTACCGCATACCGCTGAAGGATCTGCACCGCGAGGATATCCGCACGCGCCTCAAGCAGGTGTGGGGAGAACCGCTCTCGCTCGACCCCAGCCGTCGCGCGGCGAAAGTCACCCGCGAGATCGCACAGCGGTTGGGGCAGCTCGCCCTGCGCCTCGAACTGGGACCGCCGGGCACTAGCCCGGCCCATTCTGGTCCACCGGGCTCCAGCCCGGCCGGCAAGCCCGGCGTACCGGGACATCGCCCCGAAGAAGTGAGCAGCTTCCTCATGCGCTGCCTCTTCACCATGTTCGCCGAAGATGTGGACCTGCTGCCCATGGGCAGTTTCACCAAGTTGCTCGGCCAGCTGAAGAAGAACCCGGACAATTTCGTGCCCGCACTGGAGAGCTTGTGGGGCAGCATGAACACCGGCGGCTTCTCGCCCATCCTCACCGAGAAGATCCTGCGTTTCAACGGTGGTCTTTTCGCCAAAGCGACGGCGCTACCGCTGGATGAGGACAGCATCCAACTGCTCATCGAAGCCAGCACCGCCAATTGGAAGGATGTGGAGCCCGCCATCTTCGGCACTCTGCTGGAGCGCGCGCTGAACCCCACCGAACGCCACAAGCTGGGCGCGCACTACACCCCGCGCGCCTACGTGGAGCGCCTGGTGAATCCCACCGTCATCGAACCGTTACGTGCCGAATGGGAGAGCGTGAAGGTGGCCGTGGCGCAACTCGTAGAGCAGGACAAGGATGCGCAAGCCATCAAGGAAGTGGAGGCCTACCTGCACAAGCTGGCCACCCTGCGCATACTGGACCCCGCCTGCGGCAGCGGCAACTTCCTGTATGTAACGCTGGAGTTGCTGAAGCGCCTGGAAGGGGAAGTGATCAACACCCTGCACGACCTGGGCGCGCAGAGCAAGTTGGAACTGGAGGGCGTGATGGTGACGCCCGAGAACTTCTTCGGCATCGAGGTGAACCCGCGCGCGGCGGACATCGCCGAGCAGGTGCTCTGGATCGGCTTCCTGCAATGGCACCTGCGCACCCACGGCCACCTGCGCAACTTGCAAGAGCCCATCATCAAGGACCTGCACAACATCGAAAAGCGCGATGCCGTGCTCGCGTGGGACAGCATAACACCGCTGCTGGATGAGCAGGGCAAACCCGTAACGCGCTGGGATGGCCGCACCACCAAGCCGCACCCTGTGACCGGTGAGGAAGTGCCCGATGCCGATGCCCGCGTGCCGGTTTACCACTACCACAAGCCCCGCCCCGCCGAATGGCCGAAGGCCGACTACATCGTGGGAAATCCGCCGTTCATTGGCACTGCGATGATGCGTGATGCCTTGGGCGATGGCTACACGGAAGCACTACGAAGCGTGTATGAGAACGTGCCGGACAGCGCCGACTTCGTGATGTGTTGGTGGGACAAGGCCGCTGAGCTTGTGCGCAACAAGAAGGCGCTGCGCTTCGGCTTTATCACCACGAACAGCTTGCGGCAGACCTTCAACCGAAAGGTGCTTCAGCATCACATGGATGTGAAGAAGCCGATCTCCTTGGCTTTCGCCATACCCGACCATCCATGGGTGGATAGTGCCGATGGTGCCGCAGTGCGCGTGGCTATGACAGTGGGCATACCCGGTACCCAACAAGGCTCGTTGCAGAAGGTAGTGCGAGAAATTGATGGAGCGAATGATGATGCTTCAGAAGTCACGCTCGAATCCCAGGCCGGAAAGATCTTCGCTGACCTGACGACCGGCACCGATGTAGCTGGGGCGATGGGCCTGCATGCGAACGAGGATATCAGCAGCAGAGGTGTCCAAGTGATAGGTGCAGGCTTCATCGTTACTCCGGAACGTGCTAAAGAGCTTGGGTTGGGTCGCGTTTCTGGACTAGAAAAACACCTTCGGCTCTATCGCAATGGTCGAGACATAGCAGCAATGGTGCGTGATGCAATGGTCATCGACCTCTTCGGTCTTTCATCTTCGGAAGTGAAGGACAAATTCCCCGAGGTTTATCAGCATGTGGCAGAAACCGTGAAGCCGGAACGCGATCAGAACAATCGCCCATCCTACCGCGATGCGTGGTGGATTCACGGCGAACCGCGGAAGAGCTTTCGCCCAGCGCTGACCAGTCTGAAGCGCTACATCACCACACCTGAGACAGCGAAGCACCGCTTCTTCGTCTTTCTCGATCAGAGCATTCTACCGGACAACGCGCTGGTGAACATCGCCCTCGACGATGCCTACTTCCTTGGCGTGTTGAGCAGCCGCATTCACGTCACATGGGCATTGGCTGCGGGGGGAAGACTTGGTGTTGGCAACGACCCGCGCTACAACAAGACCCGCTGTTTCGAGACCTTCCCCTTCCCAGCAGCCACCGAAGGACAGCAGGCGAAGATCCGGGCCTTGGGCGAGCAATTGGATGGGCACCGCAAGAAGCAACAGGCCGCGCACCCGGAGCTTACCATGACGGACATGTACAACGTGCTCGAACGCGTGCACGCGATCGAGCACGTCGCAAGGGCGACGTTCACGTCGCCCAGCCATTCGGCCACTGCCCCTTTGACGGCCAAGGAAAAGAAGATCTATGAACAGGGGCTCATCGGCATTCTCAAGCAACTGCACGATGAACTGGATGCCGCCGTGGCCGAGGCCTATGGTTGGCCTGCCAACCTAAGCACCGATGAGATCCTTACGCGACTTGTCGCGCTGAACGCCGAGCGCGCCGCCGAGGAAGCCAACGGCCAGGTGCGCTGGCTGCGGCCGGAGTACCAGAACCCCCAAGGCAGCAAGCAAGCGGCCGGCAAGCAAGCCGCGCTACCGGTGGACACGGTGGATCCGTCCACAGCGCCCACCCCATCCACCCGCGCGTGGCCCAACGAGCTGCCCGCGCAAGCCGCCGCCCTCACCGCCGTGCTCGAAGAGAGCGAAGCCCTATGCACCGTGAAGGAACTGGCCGCGCACTTCGAAGGCCGCACCTCGGAGAAGCGCTTACGCGAAATGGAACAACTGCTCGCCACGCTCGCCGCCGTGGGTAGGGCCAGGAAGTGGAAAGAGAAGTGGGCTGGGGTGTGAGCCTAGCGCCGTTCATCAGAATGAAGGAATTGTCAAGCGATAAGAAGTCCGTGCCAGATGCGCAAATGCCGTTTTCGTCCTTTTCCTCCTCGTCCTAGAAGCCATCTCAAAAAAGTTGGCGCAAGAGAATGGATGCGCATGCGAGTTG
>CAZYPC010000054.1:16141-29708 GCA_964649165.1 uncultured Chryseobacterium sp. | reverse complement strand
GAATCGTCGTAGGGCAGGTCGTTGCCGGCAGGGGAGGTGAGGAGCATGCCCACGCGCACGCCATCGGCACCGTACTTCTCGATCAGCTCCAACGGATCCGGACTGTTGCCCAGGCTCTTGCTCATCTTCCGGCCGAGCTTGTCGCGCACGATGCCGGTGAGATACACGTTCTTGAACGGCACCTCGTTGCGATACTCCAGACCCGCCATGATCATGCGCGCCACCCAGAAGAAGAGGATCTCCGGCGCGGTCACCAGGTCGTTCGTCGGGTAGTAGTACTTGATGTCCGCGTTGTCTGGGTCCTCGAAGCCGTCGAATACGCTGATGGGCCAGAGCCAGCTGCTGAACCAGGTGTCCACCACATCTTCATCCTGCTTGATCCCCTTGGTGCTTAGCCCGGCGGCCTTGAAGTGCGTGAGCGCTTCCGCTTCGGTCTTGCACACGGCGGCATCGCCGTTCTCGTTGTACCACGCCGGAACCTGCTGGCCCCACCACAACTGGCGGCTGATGCACCAGTCGCGCACGTTCTCCATCCAGTACTTGTAGGTGTTGGTGAACTTCTGCGGGTGCAGTTTCACCTTGCCATCAAGCACCACCTCCAAGGCCGGCTTGGCCAATTCGCTCATCTTGACGAACCACTGCAAGGAAAGGCGCGGCTCGATCACCGCGTCCGTGCGCTCGCTGTAGCCCACTTTGTTCTTGATGTCCTCGATCTTGATGATGTGGCCCTGCTCCTCAAGGTCCTTGACGATCTTCTTGCGCACGGCGAAGCGGTCCTCGCCCACGTAGAGCTGCGCAGCGGCGCTCAGCGTGCCGTTCGGCTCCAGGATGTCGATGGTCTCGAGGCCATGCTTCTTGCCGAGCTCGTAGTCGTTCGTGTCATGCGCAGGCGTGACTTTCAACGCGCCGGTACCGAACTCGCGGTCCACGTACTCATCGAAGATGAGGGGCACGCTGCGGTTCACCAACGGCACGATCACGCGCTTGCCTTTGAGATGCGCGTAGCGCTCATCCTCCGGATGCACGGCCACGGCCGTATCGCCCAGGATGGTCTCCGGTCGCGTGGTTGCGATCGTGATCCACTCATCCTTGGCACCTTCCACCCCATAGCGCACATGGAACAGGCGTGAGTTCACTTCCTTGTGGATCACCTCCTCATCGCTTACGGCGGTGAGCGCGACGGGGTCCCAGTTCACCATGCGCTGTCCGCGGTACACCAGGCCCTTCTTGTGTAGCGCGATGAACACGTCGAGCACGGCCTCGTTCAGCTTCGGCTCCATGGTGAAGCGGGTGCGGTCCCAGTCGCAGGAGGCGCCGAGTTTCTTGAGCTGTTCCAGGATCACACCGCCATACTTGTCCTTCCAGGCGTAGGCGTGCTTCAGGAATTCCTCCCGGCCGATCGCGCTTTTCTTGATCCCTTGTTCAGCGAGCAGACGGACCACCTTGGCCTCCGTGGCGATGCTCGCGTGGTCCGTTCCCGGCACCCAGCAGGCGTTCTTGCCCTGCATGCGCGCGCGGCGCACCAGCACGTCCTGGATCGTATTGTTCAGCATGTGCCCCATGTGCAGCACACCCGTCACGTTCGGCGGTGGGATCACCACGGTGTACGGCTCGCGGCCATCAGGCACGCTGCGGAAGTAGCCGTTGTCGAGCCAGTACTGGTACCACTTGCTTTCCGTGGTGGAGGGGTCGTAGCGCTTCGCGAGTTCCATGGGATGTTCCGCCTGCGCAAAGGCGCTTCGGCGAATGAGGCGCGAAAATAGCCGGGATGCCAGCAGAGGGGGCGTGTGAATGCACTGTCAACGCTGTCAACGCGGTGTTATTCCTGTCGGGATGCTGACCGGTCGCGGGGAACATTGGTGCACAACACCAACGACCATGAAACACCTGCTGTCCCTTTTGCTCGGTCTGGCCCTGTCCGTGCTCGCTCACGCCCAGGACCCACCAGTGATCCCTATCCACGGATCCAGAGTCTCGTTCGACCATGAATTGCACGACTTCGATACGATCCCCTTTGGCGGCAATGGACACTGCGAGTTCATCCTGACCAATGTGGGCGATGAGCCCTTGATAATCTCCAACTTCAACAGCAGTTGTGGGTGTCTCGTCCCGAAGTACGATCCGGCGCCGATCCTTCCCGGCAAGACGTCGGTTCTGCAAGCCCGCTACGACACGAGGCGGCCCGGGCCCTTCCGGAAAAGCCTCACACTCACCACGAACGCGGTGGATCGACCGGTGGTCGTACTGGGCATCAAGGGGCTTGTTTTACCTGATCCGAACACTGCGCCGCCCAAGGCACCGATCATTCAGCGATAGGCCTGCGGATGTGTTAATGCCCTGTGAAGTCCGGCGATCGGTGAGGCCATCCTCCTAGGTTTGGTCCAGAAACAACCCCCGCATGAAACGCAGCCTGCTTACCCTCGCGCTCAGCGCATTCTTCCTCGGCGCCTTCGCACAAGGTCCCCAGATCAGCATCGATAAGGAGGATATCGACTATGGCACCATCAAGCAGGGCGCGGACGGCGACCGGCAATTCGTGGTGACCAACACCGGTGATTCGCCGCTGATCATTTCCAATTGTGCGGGCTCCTGCGGCTGCACCGTTCCGAAATGCGATACCGCGCCCATCGCGCCCGGCAAGACCTCCGTGGTGAACGTGCACTACGACACCAATCGGATCGGGCCGTTCACGAAGACGGTGACGGTCAACAGCAATGCGCTGAATGGAGCGGCCAAGATCGTGACCATCCATGGCACGGTGGAAGCCCCGGCTGAAGGGGCCGCTCCGGCTGCGGCTCCGGTGAAGGAAGCCGTGCCCGCACCAACGCCGGTCGAGCCGAACTAATTGTTCATTCGATGTTGAGCCGCCGCGTTCCTGCCAGGAGCGCGGCGGCCCTTTTTCCGGTCACTCGCTTCCTTTCGGCTCAGCCTTCACTACCCGGTAGCGCACCATGACTTCCGTGTATGTATAACCGGTGCCGGTGATCGTTGACTTGCGCATGGGCATGAGCTTCGTCCATTCAAGGTCGTCGTTCCCAGGGGCCGGCTGCAACGGCATATCGAGGGTATAGCTCGTGCTGTCATCGATCACCAGGCTCAGCATCCGCATGGGGGACACGGTGTTCAATCGCGTTCGTAGCGGAATGACCATGATATCACTACCTGGTCGAAGGCGCTTGAGGTCCAATTCGACATACCGGTTGTCCTTTTTGCCCGCGTACAGACTCACCCGTGGGTTGCGATCACTCAGGCTGTCCTTGGGTTGGAGGTGCTTGGGTAGCTGGATCTCGGCTTCGAGATCCATGTAGTGACCACCGAGCGTTGGAGGCTTCTGTATGCTCAACAGGAAAAGGCCCGCAATGGCGCCCAGGGAACCCAGGCTCATGGCCAGCGAAACCCCCGCAGCCTTCCAGAACTGTCCCCATTCCACGGCGTGCGTGAGCTTGGTGCCGAGCAGGCCCAACAACAACCCACCGATGAATCCCGCCGGGATGAAAATGAACGCGATGGCCATACCGCGACCACCCTCGAAGTCCGAGACCTTCAGTTTGCGCGTCACATGGTCCGAGACCGGAGCTGTGAGCACGGCTGTGATCAGCGCTGTAATGATGGCGACAACGATGGCGATCTTCCAGGACATGGTGGTGTGCTTCTGGTCGCGAAGCTCGACGTTTGAACCGCCGGTCAAGTCATCACGCGCGCGAGCAGTTCGCGCAGCAACTCGCCGTCCTCGGCACTGGCGTTGCCCACGCCCTTGCTGTTGAGGTCCGCCTCGCGTAGCAGGTGCTGGATCTCCTTCAGCCTGGCGGGTGGGTAGAAGCGCGCCGCGTTGGCATAGTCCTTCACGAAGAACGGCGGGACTTTCAGCGCCGCCGCCAGATCGCCGGAGGAAAGGCCCTGGCTCGAATGCACGACGGCAAGCTTGCTGAAGTAGCTGCTGAGCATCGCCGCCGTGAGGAACATCTTGTGCTCCTTGTCGCTGGCCAGGAAGTGCGCGATGGTCTGCGCCTTCACATGGTCGCGCGCGCCGATGGCGTTCTGAAGTTCGAAGATGTTGTAGTCCTTGCTGATACCCACGTTACGCTCGATCAGCGCGGAGGTGATGCTGCCTTCGGGTTCGGTGACGATGCAGAGCTTCTCCACTTCGTTCGTGAGCTTGCCGAGGTCGCTGCCCAGGTGGTCCGCAAGCAGCTTGCTTTCCACCGGGCCGATCTTCCGCTTGTGGAACTTCACGTAGGCCTGGATCCACTCCGGTAGCTTGTCGTCCTTCAATTTGTCGCTGACGAAGACCACCTGCTTCTTCGCGAGGTCCTTCAGCCAGGTCTTGCGTCCGTCCGCTTTCTTGTGCTTGTACAACACCACCAGCACCGTGGTGGGGGTTGGATTCTTGAAATAGGCCTCCAGCTTGTCGAAGTAGTCGATGCGCCAGGCCTGGGCCTCCCGCAGGATCACCACCTGCCGTTCGGCCATCATCGGGTAGCGCAGGCAGGTGTCCTTTACCTGGTCCGGCGTGCAATCACGGCCGTACAGGATGCTCAGGTTGAAATCGCGTTCGTGCTCCTCAAGCGCGGCTTTCTCGATCTCCTCCGCCACCCGATCGATGAAGTAACTCTCCTCGCCGTGCAGGAAATACACGGGTTTGAAGGACTTCCCGCGGACGTCCTTCACGATCTTCTTGAAGTCGTCGATGGTGCTCATGTGTGGATGAACGCTGCTGAGCAGTGTAGAGTTGGACCGCAGATGAATGCGGATGGACGCGGATGGACGCGGATGTTATTCCTCCGCCCCCGAAGGCTGTGCGTATCGGCGTTCATCTTGTCGATCGGCGTTTTCGTGAATGCTCCATCCAGCATCCTTCACTCGAATCGCAGGTGCTTCACGCTGCGGCCCTGGTTGATGATGTCCCGAAGGCTCTCCACCCCGATGCGCACATGCCGCTCGACGAAGTTTCCCGTGACCTTCGCATCGCTGGCGCTGGTCTTCACGCCCCAGGGCATCATCGGCTGGTCGCTCACCAGCAACAAGGCCCCCGTCGGGATCTCATTGGCGAAGCCGGTCATGAAGATGGTCGCTGTCTCCATGTCGATGCCCATGCACCGCATGCTACGCAGTTTCTCTTTGAACTTCTCGTCGTGCTCCCACACGCGGCGGTTCGTGGTGTACACGGTGCCGCTCCAGTAGTCCATTTCCATGTCGCGGATCACGCCGCTCACCGCGCGGTGGATCATGAAGGAGGGGAGGGCCGGCACCTCCTTCGGGAAGTAGTCCTCGCTCGTTCCTTCGCCGCGGATCGCAGCGATCGGCAGGATCAGATCCCCGAGTTCGTTCTTCTTCTTCAGCCCGCCGCACTTGCCCAGGAACAGCACCGCCTGTGGCTTGATGGCGCTCAGCAGGTCCATGATCGTGGCCGCGTTGGCGCTGCCCATGCCGAAGTTGATCATGCACATGTCCTCCGCGATCGCCACCTGCATCGCCTTGTCACGCGCGATGACCTTCGCGTCCGTCTGGTGAACGAACAGGTCCAGGTAGTTGCTGAAGTTGGTGAGCAGGATGTGCGGCTTGAACTCCTCCAGCGCCACCCCGGTGTACCGCGGCAGCCAGTTGTGTACGATCTCCTCCTTGCTGTTCACTTTTGTTCCTTCTTAGTGCCCGGTATGCAGCCTCTCAACCTCCCCGACCATGGCGTCAAACTTAGGCAGGATGCCGATGGCGACCGGGTATGGGATCCCCTGCGGAAGAAGTGGCTGGTGCTCACACCCGAAGAATGGGTCCGGCAGCATGTGCTGAACCACTTGATCCATGATCTGGGGTGCCCCGCGTCCCTGACTTCCCTCGAGCACACCATTTCGCTCAACGGCCTCACCAAACGCGCGGATATCGTGGTGCACGGTCGCGATGGAAAAGCCCTGCTCCTCGTGGAATGCAAAGCCCCGCAGGTGAAGGTGGATCAAAAGGTCTTCGAACAGGCGGCCCGCTACAACCTCGTATTCCGCGTGCCTTTCCTGATGGTCTCGAACGGCCTGGTGCACTATTGCTGCCGCGTGGAACACACGACAGGGGCTGTTGATTTCTTGCCGAAAGTCCCCAGTTACACGGCGATGAGCGGTGAGGACCGCGCCTAATTTTGGGTCCGCCGCTGTGCGGCCCACCGTACCATGAAGCAACGCTACCCGCTCGCAATCGCACTCGTGCTCGGCACCCTTCTGGCGCACGCCCAGGAACGGACCCTCATCAACTTCCGCCTGGGCCACTATTTGAAGACCGCCGATCCCACTTCCATGGCGCATCTTTTCCTGGAAGGTTCCACCACGGAGGTCGGCCGCATCGTGCGCGAGCATGGCGGCACGGTGAAAATGACGATGCGGAACTGGACCAGCGTACGGATGCCGGCCGGTCGCGTGCGTGAGCTGGATAATGAACCGGCCATCCGCAGCATCCAAGGCTTCGGATATGGTCAGACGTTGAACGACAGCATGCGGGTGAAGACGCACATCGACTGGGCCCAGCAAGGACTTGCTCCGCTACAGCGCGGCTACGATGGCGAGGGCGTGGTGATCGGCACCGTGGACACCGGCATGGACCTGAACCATCCCGACATGCGGGACAGCACCGGTACGCGTGCGCTGCATTTCTGGAGCCACCATGAGGTGAACTCCTCCAACACCCCGGCTGAATTCGGCTATGGGCAGGAATGGACGAAGGAGGATATCGACGCGGGCAATTGCCCGCTCATGTTCCAGAATTTCTCCTCACACTACGGTGGTGAGACCAATGGCGGCGGGCACGGTACCACGGTGATCGGGACGGCCGCCGGCAATGGCGGCAATACCGGGCACTACATCGGCGCGGCACCCAAGAGCGACATCATCATCGTTTCCGCCGTGACCGAGAACAACCCCTGGTTCCTTTCCGAGGTAACGGACGGTGTGAAGTACATCTTCGATCGCGCCACCGCCATCGGCGAGCCGGCCGTGGTGAACCTGAGCCTCGGCGCCTACCTCGGCAGCCACGACGGTCTGGATCCCGCTGCGCTCTTCATCGACAGTATGATCACAGCTATGCCGGGGCGCTCCGTGGTCTGTGCGGTCGGCAACAGCGGTTGTTTCCCACCCTACCAGTTGCACATGGAAGTGGATGGCGATACCTCCTTCGCGTGGATCAAGACCAATTCCACCAACCCGGCGTTGGGCAGCGCGCTCGCGTACATCGACTTCTGGGGTGATACGGCGGCGATGAACAACATCCGCTACAGTGTCGGGGCCAACCTGATGAGCGCGGGCTACGCGGACCGTGGTCGCATCCCATTCCATAACGTACAGGAAGCGATCAATACCCCCCTCGTGGACACCCTGCGCAACACGGACGGCGACATCCTCGCGATCTGGACCACCCAAGTAAATGTCCGGGGTGGACAGTACAACCTGGAAATGATGTGCGTGGATCCCGACACCACGGATCGCTACTGGCGCATCATGATGACGGGGGATGGTGTGTGTGATGCCTGGGACAACAACGGCTTCCGCTTGAGCGAGATCGGCAACGAGTTGTCGACCCCGCCTTTGCCAAGCATCGCGCAATATCCTCCCATGGTGAACTACGTATGGCCTTCGATCGATCGCGGTATCGTGGACAGTTGGGCCTGTTCCCCACATGTGATCGGCGTGGCCAATTACAATAACATCCAGCAATACACCGCCATCAACGGTGAACCAGTCGATATCGGCGGTGTCGAAGGGGACATTTCGCCTTGCAGCTCATATGGTCCCACGCGGACCGGCCTTCAGAAGCCGGACATCGCCGCACCCGGTGATGTGACCTTCAGTGCCATCCCGCTCGCGTTCATCCCGGGTCGCCTGGCCAGTCCGGATGGCATCCTGACGTTGGGGGCGGATACCATGCATGTGCGCGCTGGCGGTACGAGCATCGCTTCGCCGGTAGTGAGTGGAGCCGTAGCGCTCTATTTCCAGAAGTGCCCCTACCATACGCAGGCGCAGGTCAAAGAAGCCATCACGTCAGCCGGTTTCCCGGACGACTTCACAGGCACGTTGCCGAACTACATCTTCGGTCATGGCAAGCTGGATGGCTTTACGCCACTGGTCGGCACCAACTTCGACGTGAACGTATCGAGCAACGATATGATCCTCTGCCCGGGCGACAGTTCGGAGGCGGTGGGTCCGGCAGGATTCGAGGACTATCTGTGGAGCGATGGTTCGACCTCGATGAACGCCTGGTCCGCTGGTGAGCCGATGGCGCTGACCGTGCTGAACGATCAAGGCTGCCTGGGCGTGAGCGATACACTGATCTACACGGTCTATCCGGAGCCCAACACGCCCGTGATCACCGATGCCGGAGGCGTGCTGAACACCACGCCTGCGGATGCTTACCAATGGTACCTGGACGGCGTGGAGATCCCCGGTGCGACCGATCAGTTCTACACACCCTTGGAGAACGGCGACTACACGGTGATGATCATCGCGCCGAGCACCTGCACGGCCCTGTCGGATCCGTACACACTGCTCAACGTGGGTGTGTCGGCCATGGGCACATCGGGTTTCCGCGTGTGGCCGAATCCCGCCGAAGGAACCGTCTTCGTGAGCGTGGGAGGAATGTCCCAGATGACGTACGACCTGAACGATGCGGACGGTCGCACGGTGAAGCGTGGTGCGCTGCGAGCGAACGGCACCAGCCTGATCGATGTATCCGGCCTTGTGCCCGGTGCTTACGTGATGCGACTGACCGACGGCCAGCACACGGCGGTGCGGACAGTGGTGGTGAAATGACCCGGTACGTGGCAACGTTCCGCCACGGATACGTCTTGGGTACGTGAAGTCCGGTGCATCGCATCGAGCTTGATGAACAACCATGTCGCAACGCATTCCTTGCCCATGCTGAGAGCCGCCACCCTCGCTTTTCTGATCTTCGTCAGTGCGCGCCTCCCGGCCGTGAGCATCATCGCGTACGGCCAGCCGGCCCGTTGCGGGTTGAACAACGGGAGCTTTGTCATCAATGTGAACGGAACGCCTCCGTTCACCTATGCTTGGAGCACCGGTGCCACCACGGCGAACGTGAGCGGACTAGCGCCCGGGGACTATGCGCTCACCGTGACCGATGCGGGAAGCTCGCTGGACACGACGCTGACCGTGCAGGCCCTCTTCGAACTGCAGTTCATCGGTGGACCGGAAGTCGCGATGATCCAGAACGATTGTGACAACATGTGTACGGGCATGGTGCAACTCTCCACGTACATGTTGATGGGTACGGAACCCTATGCATTCCAGTTCCCGCCCATGTCCCAGGGTGCTGGTATGGCCGTCTTTGGTGGCCTATGTGCAGGGAACAACTATCAAACCACCGTGACCGACGCGAACGGATGCCCTGGCACCGTGGATCTGAGCGATGTTGTGATGGCCGTTTCGCCCTCCATTGTGAACGTAACGGGCACGAGCCCCGCGTGTGATCTGGAGGCCAATGGCACGATCACCGTGGTCCTCGATGGCAGCGCCGCTAGTGAACTGCAGGTCTCACGCGTTGGTGGTGGCTATTCCCAGACGCATTACCCGGCTTGGGGCGTGCCTTACGTGATCAACGATCTGCCTGCCGGTGACTATGACCTGATCTCCGCGATCCCGTTGCTTGGTTGTGCCCATGGCTATTCTTCCACCGTGTCGCAACTGCCAGCGCCCTGTGGCTCCGTCAGCGGAACGGTTTTCAATGATGCGGACCAGGACTGTGCCCATGATGCCGGCGAGTACGGCCTGCCGTTCCGTGTGCTCACCATCGAGCCGGGGCCTTCGTTCATGATAACGGACCAACTGGGCGCTTACTACAGCGCGTCGGCCTTCGGCTCCTTCACCCTGACCCAGCCGCTGATCGACGAGTCGCAACTCTGCCCGCCCGATGTGCCGGCCCCCTTCACGATCGATGCAGGTTCGCCGAACGTGACGCTCGGCCTCGCAGACAGCAGCCACTCGCCGTTGGATACCCGTGTGATCCTGTTCCCCGGCCCGGCACGGCCTGGTTTCCCTGCCGGAGCGTACGGCAACGTGTACAACAACAGCACGTATCCAAGCGGAGCCATCACGCTCTCCGTTTCGTATGATCCTCTGCTCGACCCAGTGACCATTTCCCCGGCTCCCGCGAGCGCTTCGCCCGGAAGCGTACAGTGGGATGTGCCGGCCCTTGCGCCGTTCGCTTCGTTCTCGTTCCATGTGCATGGGAGCGTCCCTCCGGACGTAGGTCTGCTTGGTACAGTGATCAACTGGGCCGCCACCGCGGTGGACGATCTCGCGGAACAGAATACCACGAACAACAGCACCTCCGAGGATGTCACCATCACCGGGAGTTTCGACCCGAACGATAAGCAGGCACGGACCAGCAGTGCCTTGAGCAGCACGCAGTATTTCCTGGATGAGGATGAATCCATCGACTACACCATCCGCTTCCAGAACACGGGCACGGATACCGCCTTCACCGTGGTGGTGCGCGATAGCCTGGAGGCGGAACTCGATCCCGCATCACTCGGGATCCTCGGGGCGTCGCACGCTTTCACACCTTCGTTCGAGAATGGCCGCACGCTGGTCTTCACGTTCAACGATATCAACCTGCCCGATAGTGGGACGAACTATGCGGCCAGCAACGGTGCTGTCCATTTCCGCCTTCGGCCGCGTGCTGATATCGCCGTGGGGGAGATGATCAGGAACAAGGCCGCCATCTTTTTCGACTTCAACGAACCGGTGATCACGAATACGAGCGAATTGCTCGTGGAACTGAGCACCGGTATCCCGGAAGAGAAGAACCATGGACTTACGCTCTGGCCGAACCCGAGCGAGGATGTAGTGCGTGTTTCCGTGAATGATCCCGGCCACCGCCTTTTCCAGCTCGACGTGCTCGCTTTGGACGGGCGCGTGATGCTGCGCGACGGGACTTTCCTGCTTTCGGATGCACTGGATACACGGTCGCTGCCGGCCGGGGCTTATCTGCTCAGGCTACAGGACACGGACGGCCGCGTGCTGCAGGCGCCCTTCGCGAAGCGCTGATCAGCGCGCGATCAGGGCCACGATCCATTGGTAAAGGATCGCCCCTGCCAGGAAGATGAGCATCAGCGCGTTG
Source organism: uncultured Chryseobacterium sp. (assembly GCA_964649165.1). Classification (GTDB taxonomy): domain Bacteria; phylum Bacteroidota; class Bacteroidia; order Flavobacteriales_F; family PHOS-HE28; genus PHOS-HE28. The sequence goes on along the minus strand of CAZYPC010000054.1, from coordinate 18,599 downwards.
AACGGCTGCCCGCTGCCCAAGGTGATGGCGATGCCCATGGAGCCGATGACGGCGAGTGTGATCGCGGCGCCAACGCGCAATGCCCGCCGTTTGGCGTTCCGTAACATGCTGGCCAGCGGGATCATCATCAACAACCCGAAGAGCCCGGGCGCGATCCAACGCTCGTCATCCGTAACGATCAGTGCCACGCCGCTGGCGAGCCCGAGGAGCAGTGCGAGACCGGTCAGCGCACTGGAGGTCTTCTCCTCCCGTGTAAGCACATAGCGACCGAACTTGTTGAAGCGCAGAAGCAGGTTGGTCAGCGGGTCGATCACCCATGTGCTCATCGCGAACAACGCGTAGAGGATGAGCAGGGGCCAGATGAAGATCTCCAACGCGGGTTCCGCCTGGGCCAGAGCGCGCAGCACGCGGCTGAGCAACCACGCGCCGATGATGAAGAAGCGCTGCGTGCCCTCCTTCAGATTGCTCACCCAGAAGACGTACTTCAACCATTGGCGGTAGATCCAGTACCGGGCCTTGAGCGCTTCCACCATGCCGGCGCGTGCGGTCTCCAGGCCGGGCTCTCGACGGAGCGCCTCGCGGAAGTGCTCCATGGCCCTGGCGTGGTCACCCCGTCGTAGTGCTGTCCATCCGGTGTTGCTGTGCGTGTACGGATTCTCCGGGTCGAGCTCCAGCGCCTTGTCGATCGTGCGGTCGGCTTCCTCATGCCGCTTCAGATGCGTGAGCTCCGCGCTGCGCACGTTCAGGCAGCCCAGATGCTCGGGATCGATGGCCAGGCCTTGCTCAGCGGTACGCAACGCCGCCTCATGCGCGTTCGCATGATGGAGGATCAACGCGAGCAGTCCGTAGTTGTTCGCATCGTGCGGGTCCAGGGCGATGGCCTGTTCGGCGCTGCGCCGGGCCGCTTCGAGATCCCTCTTTCCGAGCAACGCTTTGGCGAGGTGGTAGTGCGAGCTGTCCAGGTCGGGTGCGGTCGCCACGGCCTGCTTCGCGACTTCCACCGCTTCCTGGTCCTTGTCCTGCGCGGTAAGCGCATGGGAAAGCAGCATCAACGCGTGCACATCCGTGGGCGTCTGTGCCAACTGCCCGCGCAGTTCCTTTTCCGCTTCGGCCGGCCGGTTGTGTTGCAGCAGCAGGGTCGCCCGCCGCACGCGTTGCTCTTCCATTCCGCTCACTTCACGTATTTGAGGATCTCGTCGTAAAGTCCGCCGTCGTTGGCGTACAGTGCATAGTTCTTGGCGCTGTTGAACCACTCACGCGTTGTGGGCTTCAGTTTACCGGCGGCCTTCTTCAGGTCCTTCGTGGTGATCGGCTCCGGTTTGCCGCTGGTGAACGCGTCGGCCAGTTTGTCCTCAACGCACACGTCGATGAGCCCTTTCAGGTCAGCTCCGCTGAAGCCGTCCGTGACCTTCGCGATGGAGGCGGCATCGATGTCCTCGGCGGGCATGCCGCGAAGCAGTAACTCCAGGATGCGTTTGCGCCCTTCCTGGTCGGGCGGTGGAACGAAGATGATGCGGTCGAAGCGACCGGGCCGGCGGAACGCGGGGTCCATATGCCACGGCGCGTTGGTGGCACCCATGATCAGGATCCCCTCGTTGGCACTGCCCGTTCCGTCCAGCTCGCTGAGGAACTGGTTGATCAGATGACGACCGCCGCTCTGCTTCATGTGGCTGCGGTTCGCGCCCAGCGCGTCGATCTCGTCGAAGAAAAGAACGCATGGCGTGTTGTCGCGGGCCGCACTGAAGATGCCAGCGAGGTTCTTCTCGCTGTTGCCGATCCACATGTCCAGCACGTCGCTGATGCCCACGCTCACGAAGCGCGCGTCGATCTCGCCGGCGGTGGCCTTGGCGATGAAGGTCTTGCCGCAGCCCGGCGGACCATAGAGCAGGATACCGCCCCCCGCCTTCTTGTTATAGGCCTTGTACAGTTCCGGCTGCCGGAAAGGCATGATGATCTTCAGCGCGATCTCCTTCTTCACGCCATCCATGCCGCCTACATCGGCGAACTTCTCATCCGGCTTGATGAGCAGGCTGTCCAGTGCGTCATCATCCTCGTCGTATTCGCCCTCGTTCCCCTGGCCTCCCAGCCGGAACAGACCGTCCAGTTCGGCATCGGCCATGCCGGGAGCACGGGAGATCAACTCCTCATAGACCTGCTGAGCCTTGCTGGTCGACCCTTCCTTTACAAGTGCCCGACTGTAAGCGAGCAGCAGTTCCGGATCACGAACGCCGCGGTCGTGCAACTCATCGTAAACGACGATGGCCGCGCTCAGCCTGTCCGTCCGGCGGAATACGTTCGCCAATCCAAGCTTGGCCTTCAGGTCCGAAGGGTCGGTGCTGAGGACATGCTTGTAATGCGTTTCGGCATCGGCCCAGCGTTCCGCGTTCACGCACAGCGCGGCGAGCTGCAAGCGAAGCGGCGCATTGTCGGGGCTGAGGGCCAGCGCCTGTTCCAGCGC
>CAZYPC010000054.1:0-16041 GCA_964649165.1 uncultured Chryseobacterium sp. | reverse complement strand
AGCCGATCTTCGCCTCGATGGAACGTCTGCCTTTCGTTCTTTCCGGTGGCGGTGCACGGGGCATCGCCCACCTCGGTGTGTTGCAGGCTTTCAATGAGGCGGGCATCGTTCCCTCGGCGATCAGCGGTACCAGCGCTGGCGCGTTGATAGGCGCTTTCATCGCAGCAGGACTTACGCCCAAGGAGGCTACCGCATTGCTTCGCGAGGAGTGGAGATTGCATCTCACCCGCTGGAAGGTGTTGCGTGGTGAATGGTTGAGCCAGCGAAGGATCGGCGAGTTCCTCAATGCATACCTCCCCGCGAAGTACTTCGAGGATCTGAAGCTGCCGCTCTACGTGAGCGCCACCGACCTGGAGCGCGGCGGACAACGGATCTTCAGCTCTGGCGAACTCATTCCGCCCCTCCTGGCGGCCTGCGCTGTCCCGCTCATCTTCCCGCCCTTGGTGATCGATGGAACACCGTACGTGGACGGTGGGCTCAGCAACAACCTGCCTATCGAACCTTTCGACGAGCGCCGCTCGGAAGTGATCGCCGTTTATGTGAACCCGCTGCCGCACTACACCGGACAGCGCTCGTTGCGCCGCACACTGGACCGGACATTCCACCTGAGTTTCCGTGAGATGGTCCTGCGCTCGGCGAAAGGCTGCCGGATGTTCGTCGAACCACCTGGCTTGACGGCCTTCGGTATGTTCGATCTGAGCCGGGGTGCGGACATCCAACGCATCGGATACGAACACGTCCGGGAACTTCTGTCGAAGCAAGGTTGACCATGGAGCTGGTGCGGCGAACGATCGAGCGTTATGTCCACCTGGACGATACCCAATGGTCGCGTATCGGACCGTGCTGGAAGGAGTCCGCTTTTTCAAAGCAGGCGCTCATATCGCGAGTTGGCGAAGTGGAGGATCACTTCTACATCGTGAAGAGCGGAGTGCAGCGGATGTCCTTCCCGCATGATGGCGAAGACGTGTGCGTGGGCTTCTCTTACGATGGTAGTTGGAGCGGCGCTTTCGATTCGTTCGTTACCCGCAAGCCTGGTCGCTTCGATGTGCGGGCGGTCACCGACACTGTGCTCGTCGGCATACGCTACGGGAACCTCCAGGAACTGTACGAAGAGCTACCCGTCATGGAGCGCTTCGGACGGCTGATCCTTGAGGAACTGGTGGTCGGACGTGCGACGCGCGAGATCGAGCAGCTGAGCTTGACCGCGGAGGAACGGTACGACCGCCTGGTAGCCCGTAGCCCGAAGCTCCTGCAACTTGTTCCACAGAAGGACATCGCGAGCTATCTGCGCATGAGCCCGGAAACCTTCAGCCGGCTCCGGGCCCGCCGTTCTTGATGCAGGTCAAGCGCTTTCCGCTGGCGAGCACGCTTGTTTCGCACCATGGATACGGCCACACTCATTGAAGAACTCGCCAGCACGCTGCGCCAGCAGCTGGTGCGCGCCGCAGAGGTCCGGAAGCTCTCCTCGGAGTTGCTGCTGCACCGGCCCGCCCCGGAGCAGTGGAACGCGCTGATGATCTTCGAGCATCTCTGCCTGAGCAGCGGGATCTATGTGCGCGGCCTGGAGGACGTCTTCGATCGGCGGGCACACCGCTATCCGGGCAACAAGGAGTTCAAGCCGGGCCTCCTCGGGAACTACTTCACCACGGGCATGGTGCCCAGACCGGACGGCAGCATCAGCAACCGGATGAGAACGCTCCGCATGTTCGACCCGGCTAGGAACAACGGTGCTTCCTCCGAGAGCATCGACCGGTTCATGGACTTGTGCGAACGTTTCCTCCTCCTGCTTCAGCACGCAGGTACGACCGATCTGAACCGGATGCGGGTGACCAGTTCGCTCGGTCCCCTCATCCGGTTCAAAGCGGGAGACGCCTTCCGATTCCCGATCGCGCACCAACAGCGGCACTTCCTCCAACTGGAGCGCACACTGGCGGATGCCGAACTACATGATCAGCGCACCACGACCAGTCGTTGAGTTCCGCGCTTGAGCCGCACCGTGTAGGTCCCGGCCTCGAACGCGCTTACATCCATCTGCATTCCGGAGCGCAATGTTCCGTTCAAGACGCAACGACCCGTTGCGTCATGCACGGTCACCGTCTCTGTGCCTGCTCCTTCCCAAAGGAGCAGCACTTGTGTTGTAGCCGGGTTCGGATAGAGGCGGAAGCCTGTCGTGCCTGGCGTTTCACCGATGCCGACGTTGTCGTTGTTGGCTCCGAAGGTCGGGACCTGGATGATGAACGGACCGGACCCGTTCGGCACGCGTGCGTAACCCTGGTCGGTCACTTGTTCGCCAAAATCGACATGGTCCACCAACAGGGTGTCCGTATCGTAGAGGAGCACGCTCTCGCCGGAGCCACTGAGCTTGAAGTTGGCATGCATGGCACCTTGTGATTGGTCCTCATCCGCCCAAACGATCATGTACGTGCCGGGCGCCATGACCGTACCGCCGGGCATCTGCCACTTCGTAGGTTCGAAGGGCGTGTCGGTGAGATACCAGCCTGCCAGGTCAACGCTGCTCGTACCCGCATTGTACAGTTCGACCCAATCCTCGAACTGTCCGTTCTCATCGGCGGCGGTGCTGCCGTTGCTCGCCATCACTTCGTTGATCACGATCGCGTCCTGCGGTGAGTTGGTCGGGGTCACTTGGTACAGGTATACGTCATGCTCCGCGCCGGCTGGATTGTAGGACACGCTCAGTGCAGGGTTGTCCGCTTCTGCACCGACGTAGTAGCGCACCCAGACACCTCCGGGTTGACCGGCGATATCGGCACCGTAAACGCCATCCCCGGCTCCGCCATCGTTGTGCGCGCCGTCATCGAACATCTCCACCCGTGCGAACCGGCCCGGCAGTACCGTGCTCGAGTACAGCGTCACCTTGTGGATACCGTTCGTGGAGGTCACCGTCGCGCGCACATGTACCACCTCCCCAGCGACGGGCGGTGCGTTCAGTCCGCCGGATACTTCGTGGTCCACAGTAGTGATGGTGGGGGTGGGTTGCGATACTTCGGAGTTCCCCGAGATGTTGTTCCGACGCGTGTTGCAGTTGTTGCCCAGGCCGGTACAGGCGGTCTGGTACTGGGACCAGCTCATCAGCTTGATGGGATCGGCCTGCACCACCGTGTCGATCAATGAGCGGTATTGTGCGATCAGCGCCGTGATGTCCGCCTGCTGCATCGACGAATTGATGATGTGGCGCAAGTGCGCCAGGTAGCGCTGGCGAAGCTCGTCCACCTGCATTACCCGGTAGAGCAGCGGATAGTTGGCGTTATCCGCATGGTACAACGGGCTCCAGTTGAGCGACTGGCTTTCCAGGATGCTGTTGCCATCGATCTCCTGCGTGGTCATGCGTTGCGTTTCCGGATCCCAGTAGAGACTGTAGTCCATCTTGCCCTTGTAGATGTAGCTGTCGTCGTCCCCGAAGGCGTTCTCGGCCGCAAGATGCCAGAGGCAGCGGTCGATATCCATGTACTTGTCCAGCGTGTCCTGCAGTTGATCAATGGGCGTGTTGTTGAGTTTGTCGCATACGGTGACGAGCGCGTCCCACGGATGCTCCTGTTCGCTGCGCCCCAATGTGTAGTAGGTCTGGTAGTCGGCCGTATCAGGTCCGTGGTAGTTCAACGCGGCCGTGCCATCTCCCCACATCCCGCCGCCACCGCCGGGCGATCCGGGCGGACGGTCTGCGCGCCAGCGGGTGCCGTCGTTGCTCCACCACCATTCACGGATGAAGTCGCTATCCAGGTCCTGCACCATGCAGTAATGACCCCAGTTCGTTCCGTTGATGTAGAGCTGCGCGAAGCATGCGCGAGCGGCCGGAACGTGCGGACGGATCAGGTGTTTGTAGAAGATGTCCCGCATCACGCTCGGGTCCTGGAAGCCGTTGTTCAGGTTGAAGCTCTGGTAGCTCGCCACGTCCTGCCCGTCGATGTACGTATCGGTGTTGATGTCAAAGCTGAATTTCTGCGAGCCGTTGGGCAGTTGCATGTAACTGGTCTGCCCTTTGATCTTCACGCCCACCGAGTCGTACGTGTTGCCGTTGTACTCCATGGTCGCCATCACCGGTATTCCCGTGTCGTGGCTGTTCTCCAGCAGCGTCCAGAAGTTGCTCTGCGCGAACGTGAGCCGGATCACCTTGATCTCATCCTCCGAATAGAAACCGGGGGTCACGCTGCCGCCGGCGACCAGTCGGCGGCCGTCGTCACTGATGTAGTACTCTTCGGGCAGGTTCTGGGCCGTGAGCGTAAGGCTCAACAGGGCACCTGCGGGCACCAGCCCGCGAAGGATGTTGGATCGGAAGGTCATGGAAATGAAGGAGGGTTCACGCACGCGTAACGCGCTGTTGACTCAATGATGACACGAGGGTTTGATCCGGCCAGTGAAGTATCGACGGAACCGCGCAGCGCGTCGATGAAAGCAACCGGATCAGAATGACGGGCAACCTACCGTGCGGAAACGGCGCTTGCCCACGTGCACGAAGGGAAAGGAGCCGGACAGGTACAAACGCACCTTGCTCCTGCGCGGTGTCCGGTCCGGGATGGCCGGACAGACTTCCCAGGTCTTTTTCGGGTTCACCGAATACAGGGACGGTGCTCTTTCGTTCCTCTTGGACATCGAGCCCGGGGTAAGTGTTCCTTGTTCCGTGGAGGGCGGTTGTGCCGGAGCTTGCGCATAGGAAGTACCCAGGCTGAAAGCGGCAACCACCGCGAAGAGACCCCGACGCACGTTCCGGCCCACATCCTCGATCGGGATATAGCGCGGATCGACCTGGTGACGCTCGAACAGGCCGCACGTTTCCGGTGCGTCCTTGAACCAGGCGATCAGTTCTTCCCGGCTCCAACCCGTGAAGTCGATCACCGGCTTCTGGCAGCTATCGCAGAAACGGCCACGGTCCGTGGGTGTCATGCCATCCCACGCCTTGTCGCACATGAAGCGCATTCCAGGGATGTCGGTGCTTCCGTGCGCCATGAGGTCGAAGATACTTGGAACGTGCTGACGATATCGCTGTCTCTTCAGGTCTTGCGCCAACCGGGCTTCACGCGGTCCAGCAGTGCGACAAGCGCTTGCTCCTGGCCGGGGCTCAGTACCGATGTGCGTATCGCGTGCGCTTGGTACTTCGTGGTGAACAACAGGTAGTAGTCCTGCCAGTGTTCCGTTTTGTGCACCATGTCCCAAGGAAGGTCGAGGTGGAACGTCTGCCCGGTGATCCGGCAAGACTGAGCGTTCATGGTGAACTCCAGTTCCTCCTGGCTCCGGAAGTTCCCTTCGTACTTCTTCCGCAAGGAGATGGGCACGCGGATCAGGATGTACACGAGCATGGCCAGAAGCACCCCGGCCACGATGGCGAATGGAATGAGGTCCCCGCTATGGAATGCCCGGAACGCCATGAACGCCAATGCCGCGGAATAGATCACGATCCGGATCGGTTGGAAAACAAGGCGCCATGTCAGGTGCTTGGAGACGCGCAGGAAATCCTCCAGCGGCAACCGCATCTTGAAGGTGATCGGCTCCATGCCCCTTTCTAACGGCGAATGAGTTCACCGCTTACGATAGTGGCAACCACCTTCGCTTTTCTCAGGCCTTCATCATCGGCTTTCAAGAGGTCCCGGTCCACAACGGTGAAGTCCGCCCGCTTCCCGGTCTCGATGCTCCCCAGTTCGTCCTCGGTGAAGGTCGCCAGCGCGTTCCAAAGCGTCATGCCCATCAGCGCTTCCTTGCGGGAAAGGGCTTCCTCCTTCGGGCTGCCGATGATCTCTGAGCCGTCGTGGTATTTCCGCACCGTAGCGGCGTAGTAGGTGGCCAGCGGATCGATCGCTTCCACAGGGAAGTCCGTGCCCAAGGAGACGATACCCATCTGCTTGCGCAACGTGCTCCAGGCGTAAGCGCTCCTGAAGCGCTCCGGCCCGATGCGGTCGATCGCCCATGGCGCGTCGCTCAGCAGGTGCGTCGGCTGCACGCTCGGGATGATGCTGTTGTCAGCGAAGAGATGGAAGTCCGCCGGGTCCATGCATTGTGCGTGCTCGATCCGCCAGCGTTTGTCGTTGGTCCCTTTCAGGACTTCAGCGTACACGTCGAGCATGAAGCGGTCCGCGCTGTCGCCGATGCAATGCGTGGCCATCTGGAAGTCGTGCGCCAGGCACCAGTTCGCCACCTCCAGCATGTGGGCGCGATCCTTCAAGAGCAGCCCATGATGCACGCTGTCCACGTCAGCATACGGCTGCTTCAGCAGCGCTCCGCGGGAGCCCAAAGCCCCATCGCCATAGACCTTCACCGCACGCACCCATAAACGGTCCGTACGGATGGCTCCGCCTTTCGCGAAGTGTTCCAGGTTCTCCGGCTTGTCCGCGACCATCGCATAGACGCGGATCTTCAGTGCACCTTCCTCCTGCATCTTTCGGATGAGCTCGATGCTGCCCGCATCCAGGCCCGCGTCGCAGACCATGGTCAGCCCCTTCTCGAAGCAATCCGCCTGCGCGTCGAGCAGCGCCTGGCGCTTGGTGGCCTCGTCCGCTTCATTGAAGATCTTCTGGAAGACGTCCACCGCGTTGTCGACCAGTAAGCCGGTGGGCTTGCCGTCCCGCACTTCAAGGATGCCACCGGCGATCACGCTCCTGGCATTCAGCCCAACGCGCTCCAGTGCGGCCTGGTTCACCATGGCGGCGTGACCATCCACGCGTTGCAGGAGCACAGGCCGGTCGGGAAAGAGCTCGTTGAGGCGCGCGTTGTTCGGGAATTCCTTCACGGGCCACAGATTCTGGTCCCAGCCGCGGCCGATCACCCAAGCGTTCCGGGGATGCGAACTGGCAAATGCGACCGTGCGCTCCACTGCTTCCTCCCAACTCTTCGATCCGTTCAGGTCGATCTTCTGCTTGTTCAACCCATAACCCAGGAAGTGACAGTGCCCATCGATGAAGCCCGGATAAACGGTGCGACCGGCCGCGTCGTATGTTTCCTTCGTTGTGTATTCGTTCAGGATCTGGTTCTCGGGCCCCAGTTCGATCACGCGCCCGTCCTTGATGGCCATCGCCTGGAACTCATGGTCGGCGCTGTCGAGCGTGACGATGTGCGCATTGTGGATCACCAGGTCGGCGTCCTTGTGCTTGTAGGCGCAGGAGGTGAGCAGCGCGAGGACGACCACGAGGATGGTTGTCGGTTGTCGGTTGTCGGTTGTCGGACTGCCGACGCAGCGCGATGGGAGGCGGTGGCCATGATCCCTTAAGGGATCTTTCCACCAAGCCTGACAACCGACAACCGGCAACCGACAACGCCCACTCATGTCTTCAGTGTTTTCATCCATCCCGACATCCTCTTCGGATCAGCGATGCACAAGCCGGCCAGCATCAGGAAGGGCAGCAAAGGAACGCGATAGCGCACCACCGCACCGATCACCGGAGTGGTCCAACCGATCACCAGTGCGAGCACCAGGACATAACCCAGGCAGAAGAACAGCAAGGGTTTGTCAACCTCGGCCCATGGTCGTCGCCAGCGCAGGACAAGCACGAGCAGGGCAATCAGCAGCGCATTCTCCAATGCGCTCATGATGCCCAACGGACCGTTACCGATGGCGGTAAGCGGCGAGAGGAAGGTCATGTACAACGCATGCGGGATCTGCTGCACGAAGCTCCAGGCGTTGGGCTGCAGTTCGGCTACGTGGACCAGACTGCCCGAGCCCGCTGCGGTGGCCATGCCGATGAAATCGCGCTGCTTGATCCACAGGATCTCGAGCACGCGCAAGCCGGGATGAACGAGGCCTGCGGTGAGACCGATGACAGCCAGGAGACAGAAGGTGAAGAGGAACTTGAAGAGGGATCCACGCGGACCCGTCTTTACGCACCATGTGTAAGCCACGAGGGCGGGCAGTAGACTGAACAGTACGTAGAATTTCAGGAAAAAGAGCAGCACGGTCGCGGGCACCAGCAACAGCCCCCGAGCGTGAGGGCCATTGCGCAGGAGATCCATGAGGGTGAACAGGAACAGTCCGAGACCGAACATGAGCAGTGCTTCCTTGATCACTCCGCTCGACCAGAAAAGGACACTCGGAAGCAGGAAAAGCGCGCCGATCCATGCACGCTCATTCCCGCGAACATGTGGCGCGAAAGCCCGGTACATGGCGACGAGACCGATGGTGCAGAGAAAACAGATGAACACCGTATGCACATGGTAGTGCCCGAACGAGAACAGCCGCACGAACGCGTTGAAGCGGATCATGGTGTGCGCGTCGTTATACACGTTGCTCTCGTACTGCCGGTACCAATTGTGCATGACCTGGTAGTAGTTCACGTCGAAGCGCCGCTGGTCGTTCCCGATGCCCGTGAGCATGCTCAGGTAATCCAGCGGATGCTCCGGCATTGCGCGGAACATGATGTTGCCATCGTCGAAGTAGCGGTAGATGTCGGCGGTCGCCCGATCGGTGTGCACGCAGGTGTACACGTACCAGAGCACCGTGCCGGCCAGGATCTTCAGCAGGAAGAGCGCACCGATCGTTCGCGGGGACAGACCCCGTGCCCGGAAGAACGACGCCTTCCGGATGACGAAGAGGAACAGCGCGGCGTAGCCAAGGGCGAGGAGGGCGCCGAGCATGTGTTTCATCCCGATCCGTCGGGAGGGCGAATGTGGACAATTCGGTCCACCGTACCGGAAGACGGTGACGGTTCGCTCAGGTGGCCCTGCGAAGCAAGGTCAATGCGTGACCGGTCACCACGGCCCGGGCCACAGGAGCGCGTCTACATTTGCGGCCCACGTCACCGCCGGTAAAAGCGGAACAAGTATGCCCACGAAAACACAGCCCGCGCCGATCCCGGCCTCTCCCGACCGACTGCCCGCTTCCCTCGAAACGGCCAAAAAACTCGGCCTGCGCGAAGAAGAATACCAGAAGATCCAGGAGATCCTGGGCCGCGTGCCCAACTTCACGGAGCTGAGCATCTACAGCGCGATGTGGAGCGAGCACTGCTCCTACAAGAACTCCATCCGCCTGCTGAAGACGCTGCCGCGCACCGGGCCGAAACTGCTGGCCGAGGCCGGCCAGGAGAACGCCGGCCTGGTGGACATCGGCGATGGCTGGGATTGCGCATTCAAGATCGAGTGCCACAACCACCCAAGCGCCATCGAGCCCTACCAGGGTGCGGCCACGGGTGTGGGCGGCATCAACCGCGACATCTTCACCATGGGCGCACGGCCCATCGCGCAGCTCAACTCCCTGCGGTTCGGCGATATCGAATCGGATGCGCACGCACGCTGGCACATGCGCGGCGTGGTGAAGGGCATCGGCAACTACGGCAATGCCTTCGGGGTGCCTGTGCTCGGCGGCGAGGTCTACTTCGACCCCTGCTATTCAACGAACCCGCTGGTGAACGCCATGAGTGTGGGCGTGGTTCGCACCGACAAGGTGATCAGCGCCACCTCGCATGGCGTGGGCAATCCCGTCTTCATCGTGGGCAGCGCCACCGGCAAGGACGGCATCCACGGTGCGTCGTTCGCCAGCAAGGACATCACGGACACCAGCACGGATGACCTGCCCGCTGTGCAGGTGGGCGATCCATTCATGGAGAAGCTCCTGCTCGAAGCCTCGCTCGAACTCGCCCAGACCGACGCGATCATCGGCATGCAGGACATGGGTGCGGCCGGCATCACCTGTAGCACGAGCGAAATGAGCGCGAAAGGGGAGTGCGGTATGGACGTGTTCCTGGACAAGGTACCCACGCGGCAGCCGGGTATGCGCCCGTGGGAGATCCTGCTGAGCGAAAGCCAGGAGCGCATGCTCGTGGTAGTGAAGAAGGGAAGGGAGAAGGAAGTGGAGCGCATTTTTGAGAAGTGGGACCTGCATTGTGTGGAGTGCGGCACGGTTACCGAAGGGAATTCGCTCCGCTACTTCTGGGGAGGTGAACTCGTCGCCGAAGTGCCCGCCGAAAGCCTGGTGCTTGGTGGCGGCGCACCCGTGTACACGCGGGAGGAGCGCGAGCCGGCCTGCTTCAAGGAGAACAAGGCCTTCAGCATCGACATGGTGCCCGAGCCTGATGACCTGAAGGAAGTCGCGTTCGAGCTGCTCGCCAGCCCGAACGTCGCCAGCAAGCGCTGGGTGTATGAGCAATACGATTCCATGGTGCGCACACTGAACATGAGCACCAACGCACCGAGTGATGCCGGTTTAGTGCTGTTGAAGGAGGCGGGTGGCGACAAAGCACTCGCCGTGACCGTTGATTGCAACGGTCGGTACGTGCACGCTGATCCTTACACCGGTGCGATGATCGCCGTCAGCGAGGCGGCGCGCAACATCGCCTGCACCGGTGCCGAGCCCTGCGGGGTCACCAACTGCCTGAACTTCGGGAACCCCTACGATCCGGAGGTCTACTGGCAGTTCGCCAACGTCATCAAGGGCATGGGTGAAGCCTGCCGCGAATTCAAGACGCCCGTCACCGGCGGGAACGTCAGCTTCTACAACCAGACGCAGAGCGAGAAGGGCGATGTCGCCGTGTTCCCCACGCCGACGATCGGCATGGTGGGAGTGCTCAACGACATCAGGAAGCGCATGACCCTGGCCTTCCAGGACAAGGGCCACCTGATCTTCCTGATCGGCAAGGTGACCGAGGACATCGCGTGCAGCGAGTACCTCGTGCGCCACCACAACGTGCAGCGTTCACCGGCACCCTATTTCAACCTCGCTGATGAGCACCGCGTACATGTCGTGACACGTGCGCTCATCAAGCGCGGGCTCATCACCTCCGCCCACGATGTGAGCGATGGAGGCCTGTGGACCACGCTGGTGGAAATGGCCATGCCGAACCACCTCGGTTTCGATGTGGTGACCGACAGCGAGATCCGCGCCGACGCCTTCCTGTTCGGCGAGGGTCAGGGCCGCGTGGTGGTCGCACTCAATGAGGACAATGAAACGGCCTTCCTCGACCTGATGAAGACCAGCCAGGTGCCATTCATCCTGCTCGGGCACGTGACCAAAGGCAAGCTCGTGATCGATGATGAGTCCTTCGGCCACATAGATGATGCCGCCGACGTCTATGAAGAGGCCATCCCGGCCGTGATGAACGAACAGTAGGAAGAACCGCACGATGCCTCAGCCCCGTTTCCATGGACCCCTGCCGCAGCCCGGCACGGTGGCGCCTACCTTGCGTTATGTGAAACAGGACAAGAGCGAAGCGACGCTCGCCGACCACAAGGGACATGTGGTCATCCTGCTCACCTTCCCCAGCGTTGATACCAGCACCTGTGCGCTCGAAACACGCACCTTCAACAAACTAGCCACCGGCCTGGGTGCCAAGGTGCTCGCCGTTACGGCGGATCTGCACTACGCCATGAAGCGTTTTTGCGCTGCGGAAGGCATCGAGAACGTGGAGGCCGGAAGTGATTTCCGATACCATGACATGGCGCACGTCTGGGGAGCGGCCATTGTCGAAGGGAACATGACCGGCGTCACCGGCCGCATCACCTGGGTGATCGACAAGGGAGGCGTGGTGCGTTACCTTGAGGTGGTGAAGGAGATCGGTGCCGAACCTGACTATGAGGCGGCACTCACTGCGGCCAAAGCGCTCATCTGATCCCGCGGGACCAATGGGACCAGCGGCGCTTGTTGAGCCAGGCGTCAAGAGCGAGCAGACCCATGCACGCCCCGAGCCCCATGAACATCCAAGGGAAGGGGAGGGCCATATCCCAGTGGAAGGACGGCAGGCGCCACATCCCTTCCGGCAACGCACCGATCCCGGGAGAGAGAATGAGCCCGACGACCAGCACTGCGGCGATCAGCCAGGTCCATTTCGGCAGCAGAGGTTTGTCGGGAACGATGGCCGGCTTGGGCATCAGGGCGATCCGCTGGAGGATGCGCATATCCAGCCCTTCCGGGGCGGACAGGTCACCGGCTTCCTTGAACAGGTCACGCAGGGCCATGTCCGCGTCGCGTTCGGTCATTCCTCTTGGAGCGTCCATACCTCTTCTTTCAGGTGTTCGTTCAGGATCTCGAACAGTCGCTTCCGGCAGCGGTGGAGCTTCACCTTCACATTCGACGCCGACAGGCCGGTGGCGGTTACGATCTCCTCCACGTTCTGCTCGTGAAGGTAGAACAGGCTGACGACCCCGGCATCCTCGGGTGACAATCGGGCGAGCGCGTACTCGAGTGCGGCACGGCGGTCTGGAAGCTCGCTGGGGCTGCGGTCCGTGCCCGCAGCGGCGGATTCCGGTACGCTCTCCAGGTCGCTCGTGGATGCCCGGCGAGCGCGGAGTTTGGAGATGGCAGTCCGGTAGGTGATGCTGAACAGCCAGGTGGAGAATTTCGAGCCGCCTTGATATCCGGCCAGGTTCTGATAGGCCTTGACGAAAGAATCCTGTGTCACCTCTTCGGCCTCCTCACGATGCCGCAGCACCCGCATGGCCGTGGTGTACACCATGTGCTTGTACTCCTTCACGATCCACGCGAAAGCGCTCTGGTCGCCGCTGCGGCTGCGCGTTATGGCTTCACTTTCCGTCACGTGCTCGGGCGCGGATGGGACGCCTTCGGGAACCCGCCGGTTACGATCCACCATCAGGTGGCAAGCCCCTCTGCATCTTGTGAAGGTATCTGTAACCGGCCTTCAACGAGCCGCGTCGTATGGGTCACAACCGATACGTACACGCCATGTTCGACTCACCTGTCCTCCCGTTCATCGCATTCTTCGCGATGGCTTTCGGTATCGTTTACATCAGTGTCACCGCCAGGCACCGCCAGCGCATGGCTATGATCGAAAAGGGCCTGGACCTGCGTACTCCCGAGCCTGAACGACGGTCGGCGGGGCGCTTGACCCTGAAGTTCGGCCTCCTCATGGTTGGCATCGCCCTTGGCATCCTCATCGGCTACGCGCTCAGCTGGGTGATGCCCCCGCTCCCGAGCCCGTACGACCAGGATCCCGACAACCCGGTTCCCTACTTCTTCAGCATCCTCTTCTGTGGAGGTGCCGCCTTGATCGCTGATCATTTCATAGCGGCGAAGCGCAAGAACTGATCGCTCAACGGTCATCAGGGAGCGGGGTCTGAAGGACCCCGCTCCTTCATTTTCCGACCGATAGATTCGGCCCGTGGTGAAGCGCGCCTTTCTCTTCTTCGCGGCCGCCGGCTTCTGGTTCGTGGTCGTATGCGTCCTCTGGGTGCTTGCTCTGCGTGTGTTCCCGCCGCCGGTCACCTGGGTCATGGTCGATCAGGCCAATGATCATGGCGCGGTCCAGCGCGAATGGCGGGTGTTGGACGAGATGTCGCACGATATGCCCCTCGCCGTCATCGCTTCCGAGGATCAGCGCTTCCTACATCATCATGGCTTTTCCTGGAAGGCGATCAGGAAGGCCATGGAGTACAACGAACGGAAGAAGGGTAAGAAGGTGAAGGGCGCGAGCACGATCAGCCAGCAGACGGCGAAGAACGTCTTCTGCTGGCCTGGCCGGACGTTCATCCGAAAAGGGTTCGAGGCCTGGTTCACGATCCTTGTTGAAGCGCTCTGGAGCAAGGAACGCATCATCGAGGTGTACCTCAACGTGGCTGAGACCGGGAAGGGACGCTTCGGCGTGGAAGCCACGGCGCAGAGCTGCTTCAAGCACGGGGCCGGGAGGCTTTCGCAAGCGGAGTGCGCGCTCATTGCCGCCGTGCTGCCGAAACCGAGAAGCTTCAACGCCTGTGCACCTTCGCCCTACATGCGCAAGCGACAAGGGGACATTCAGCGACAGATGCGCCTGCTGGGCGATGTGTTCGATCCGGTGGTGATGGAGCGCACCCGCGAGCGCATCGAGAAGGAGGAGGAAGCGGAAGAGCGGCGCGCGAAGAAGTGATCAGCCCTCCTGTACCTGCACCGCGTACTGCATGGAGGTCGGGTAGGCGAAACGGAGACCCTCCGCATGGAAACGCCGCAACACCTCCAGGTTGATCCGCGTGCGCGCCTGGTCGATCTGTTTTTCCTTTTTCACGTGGTAGATGAAGAGCAGTCCGAGGTGGTCGGATCTCAACTCGTTCAGACTGGCCGTGAACTTCGGTTCAAGCCATTCGGATTCAGTTCGCACCAGTTCCGCTAGAATGGCCAGGGCACGTTCCACCCGCTCCGGCTCCGTCTCGCACACCAGGCCGATGTCCGAGCGCACGCGTTGCGTCAGTTCCGCGCTCAGGTTCACCACCACTCCTTCCGTGAACAGGTGATTGGGGATGACCACGACCGGGCCCTCCACCGTGCGGAGGCGCGTGCTCCTCAATCCGATGGCTTCCACGCGACCCGTGTGGTCCGCGATACGTATGCGCTCGCCGGCCTCGAAGGGTTGATCGGCGAACACGGTAATGCCGCCGAACACATTGGCCAACGTGTCCTTCGCGGCCATGGCCATGGCCAGGCCACCGATACCTATGCCCGCAAGCAGGGCACCCACATCGTAACCCGCGTTGCCCAAGGCCACAACAAGACCCAGCCCCCAAACCAGCACGTTCACCACGCCGGTGATCGCGGGGATCGCGGACCCGCGCCGGGCCTCAGCGCTTTGGTTCTTCTGAAGAACATCCGCGAGCACACGGGTGATCAGGCGCGCGATGAACCAGGTCACCGACAGCGCGATCGCCACGTGCAACGCACGGGACATCCACAGATCCGCCTTTGCCGGCCACGTCAGATGCTCGTATCCGAAGAAGAGCCCGAGTATGGAAATGATCACCACGAGCGGCCCGCGGAGCGCGCGCAACAACACGTCGTCCGCTGTGCTGGAGGTACGAGAGACCCACCGGCTCAGCGGGCCGTGGGAGAGCCGGAGCACCAATTGGCCAAGGAGCCACCCCCCGATGGCGAATGCGGATGCGATGAACCAGTCCTCTGCGCTGTTCGTCCGCAACAGCTCGCTCCAGATCCCGCTTTTCATGTGCGTTCTTTGTCAAATGTCCCGAGGGACCCTCCAAAGAAAATGAAGCCGCTCGCCGCGAACACGGATGAACAGATCGCGCCGCTCGTGGTTGTTACCGGAGCCGGAAAGGGAGTGGGCTTCCGAACGGCCGCTGCGCTCGCCCACGACCACGGTGCGGACGTCATCGCCGTTTCACGCGACCTCGGCGCCTGGGACGATGAGCTGCACATTGAGCGATTGACTCTTGTGTCGGCGGATCTGTCCACGGAAGCAGGGATCACCGCAGTGCAGCAGGCGGTCGGTGACCGTGCTCTTTTCGGCTTGATCAACAACGCGGGGAGCTTGCTCAAACGGGATCTGGGAACATGGACGGTGGTCGATCTGGAAACCCTGTTCAGAGTGAATGCCCATGCGCCCCTGCTGCTTACTCAGGCGTTGTTGCCGGCACTGCGCAGAAGTCCCATGGCCCATGTGGTGAACATCAGCAGCATGGGCGGCTTCCAGGGCAGTGTGAAGTTCCCCGGGCTTGCTGGATACAGCGCGAGCAAGGCCGCACTGGCCTGCATTACGGAGTGCCTTGCCGAAGAGCTGAAGGCCACCGGGGTTCGGTGCAACTGCTTGTGCCTGGGTGCGGTGGATACCGCCATGCTCCGGGAGGCTTTTCCGGGTTACCAAGCGCCGATAGCCCCTGAGGCGATGGGGAGCTTCATTGCTCGATTTCTTTTTGATGGGGGCAAGCTTCTGAACGGCAAGGTGTTGCCTGTGTCTTTGAGCACCCCTTAGGCCGGCGCATGAAAAAAATGTTGCCCCTGCATTTGGAGGGAATTGTCATCCGGCTACATTTGCGGCCCCTTACACGGAAACGTTCTTTGAAGTGCCCCGGTCGCGGGGAGGTTGGCAGGTAAGTGAAGTAGCAGGCGCTGAGAAATTTTCAACAGGCGCTTGGTAGTTGGATGAAGAAGGATACTTTTGCCACCCCTTCCGCGAAAACGACCGCGTTCCTTGAACGCGGAGGGTACTGAACGAGAGACTTGGAACCGGCTTCGGCCGCTCTGATAAACGTTCTTTGACGTATTGTCTATTCTGAGAACAGCAAGGTCCTTGATGATCGCGAGATCAACATGAAAGACCTCGTCAAAGAGTCAGATCACAACTCACATTACAATGGAGAGTTTGATCCTGGCTCAGGATGAACGCTAGCGGCAGG
>CAZYPC010000053.1:0-29955 GCA_964649165.1 uncultured Chryseobacterium sp. | reverse complement strand
TGGCCGAATTGATCGCCACGGCCACCGACCTGTAGGGGCGACGTTCACGTCGCCCGCATTCCTGTGCATTGTACACGTCGCCCGCTGTCCAACATTCAGGTCCCAGTATTTTGGACGTTCCCCGATCCGCATGTTCAACCCGCGCCCACCCGTTTTCGACCCGGCGCGGCACCACCGCCGGTCCATCCGCAAGCGCACGCACGATTACACATCGCCCGGCCTGTATTTCGTGACGTTCTGCACGAACGATCGGCATCCGTGGTTCGGGAAGCTGATCAACGCGAAAGTGGAATTGAACGTCAACGGCTGCATCGCGCACGATCACTGGAACGGGATCCCGGGCCACTATGCGCATGTGGAGGTTCATGCGTTCACGATCATGCCTGACCACATTCATGGCATTATCGAACTGACAGGGCGGCCGCGTTACCAGCCACCTGTGTTGGCCAAGGGCGTTCGACCACAAGGTCCTCCTTCCGGTTCACTGGGCGCGATCGTTGGATCTTACCGTGCCGGCGTCGTCCGGGAAATGAACCGCGTTCGACCGTGCGCGATCCGGAACCTCTGGCAACGGGGCTACCACGACATCATCATCCTGAACGATCGCATGCGGGAACGCATGACGGGATACATCGACGGCATCCTGGCATGATCCTGCCGGAACGCTGATCACGCCGCATGGTTCAGGATCCAGGGCGACGTGAACGTCGCCCTGCGGCCGCGCGTTATTGTGCCAATAACGCGCGGACCGCCGCTTCCAACTGCTGGTCGCGGCCTTGTGAAACCACGCCGGGATCCAACGTCTGTTTCACGTCCGGTTCCAGCTGCTGGTTCTCCAGGTAGTTGCCGTTGTTGTCCACCATGCCCACCATCGGGATGCCGAACCACATGCCGTTCTGCAGGCCCTCCCACCACACGGCGGTGCCGGTGCCGGGCACGGGCATGCCCACCAGCTTGCCGATGCCGAGGGCACGGTAGGTCACCGGGAACATGTGCGCGTCGCTGTAGTTGCTCTCGCTCATCACCACGCAGCTCTTCTTCTGGTACTTGAAGTGCGGCTCCGTGCCCAGTTTCTGCCCGCGCGGCATGAAGGTCATGTACGTCTTGCCGCCGAGGAAGGTCGCGAGGTCGTCGTGCAGCCAGCCACCGCCGTTGAAGCGCGTGTCCACCACCAAGCCCTCCTTGTTGTGGTAACGGCCGAGGGCTTCCTCATAAACCGTCCGGAAACTCTCGTCGTTCATGCCCTGCACATGCACGTAGCCGAGTTTGCCGCCGCTCAGGCTGTCCACCAGATGGCGGCAGCGCTCCACCCAGCGGTGGTAGAGCATCTCCCAGTCACCGCCTTCGCCGAGGGGCTTCACGCTTTCGTCCCAGCGCGTGTTCGTCTTCGGGTCCAGCATGCTCAGCAGCATCGGCTTGTTGCCTTTGCGGTTGAAGAGCTTCGCCGGATCCATGTCGGCGGTGATCTCCACACCGTCGATCTTCTCGATCACATGGCCCACTTTGACTTTAGTACCCTGCTTGATCAACGGGCTCTTCGGCATGATCTCCACGATGCGCAGGCCCGGTCCGGCCTCGTAAGCGTAGAAGCAGCCGAGCGATGCGGTCTCGTCGCCGTTCTGCGGTTCGTAGCCGAAGCCGGCACCCGTGTGTGAGGCGTTGAGCTCACCGAGCATCTCGCTGCACAGCTCGGCCATGTCGAAGTTGTTGTTGATGTAGGGGAGGTAGCGCTGGTACTCCGCCTTGTACTTGTCCCAATCCACGCCCTGCATGTCCACGCGGTAGAATTTTTTCTTCACCTGTCTCCAGATGTGCTCGAAGAGGTAGGCGCGCTCGGCGCTTTCGTTCAGCAGCATCTCGCCGTTGATGCCGATGCCCTTGTTCTCACTCTTCTCCGTGTCGTACTTGCTCACCGAGCCGTTGCTGATGTAGAACAGCACCTTTTGGTCCTTGTCCCAATCGAGGCCACCGGCCCAACCGTCGCCCATCTTGTTCAGGATCTTCGTTTCGCGCGTGCGGATCTCGTACTGCCACAGGTCTGTGCCCTTCTCGAAGGCGGCCAGGTAGTACAGCTTCTCGCCGTCCTTGCTCAGCACGGCACCGCTCAGGGCGCTGCTGTTGGGCGTCAAGCGCACCCGGCGGTCCTCGATGCCCGCGAGTTCGATCTTGATGGGTTCGACCTTCTTGTCCTTCTCCTCCTCCTCCTTCTTCTTGTCATCGTCTTTCTTCTTGTCCTTCGCGTCACCGTCCTTCTTGTCGTCGCCCTCTTTCTTGTCCTCGTCCTCCTTCGCGAGCGCGGCCTCTTCCTTGGTCATCTTGAACTTATCGTAGGCCTCTTGCGTGAGGAAGATCGCGTAGGCATCGCTTTCACCGCCCCAGCTCGCGTGGTTCTTCTGGCCATCGCGGTCGCTCATGTACACGATCGCCTTGCCCTCCATGGCCCAGCGCGGAGCATATCCTCCGTAGCCGCTCTTGGTCAGGTCAACGATGTCCTTGCCGCCTTCCGCGCTCACCAGGCCCACTTGCCCGATCCACTGCTCGTCGTGCAGGAAGTTTACCACGAACCATTTGCTGTCCGGGCTCCACTCGTACCATTGGTCGCCGTCGCTGTAGCTGTAGTTCTTGTTGCCGGGCACGACGATGCGCGTCTGCTTCGAGGCGATGTTCAGCACCTTCAAGGTGGTACGCTCTTCCAGGTAGGCCACTTCCTTGCCGTCGGGCGAGTAGAACGCCTGGAACTCTTCGGCAGGCGTGGTGAGCAGCGCTTCCTCCTTCAGTACGGTGGCGTTGAAGAAGTACTTCTCCTCCTTGCGCGTGAGGCTGGTGGTGTAGAGGTCCCAACTGCCGTTGCGCTCGGTGGAATAGAGGATGCTGCGGCCATCCGGGCTGAAGCTCGCGGTGCGCTCCTGCTCGGGCGTATTGGTGATGCGGCGCGTCGTGCCCTCGGCCACGGAACTCACGAACACTTCACCGCGATTGACGATGACGATCTCTTTGCCGTTCGGGCTCACATTGTATTCATCCGCGTTGTTCACGTTGATCGTGCGCTCGGGCAGGTAGCGACCATCCGTATTGATGCGGATGGCGACCTTCTTCGGCTCGCTGCCCTCGGTCATGGTGTACAGTTCCCCGCGATAGCTGAAGCACAACACACCGCCATCACTGATGCTGAGGTAGCGTACCGGATGATCGGTGAAGCGGCTCACTTGCGTGCTCGCACCACCAGCGGCCGGCATCTTGTGTACGTTGTAGCTGCCCTTCTCCTCAGTGAGGTAATAGAGCGAGCTGCCGTCCTTGCTCCAGACCGGATTGCGGTCCTCACCGGAGAAGCTGGTGAGCTGTTTGTACTCCTTCGTCGCGGGGTTGAAGGTCCAGATGTCGCGGGTGACCGAGGAAGTGTGGTGCTTGCGGAAGTTGTCCTCGTAGCCTTTGCGATCGTGGTAGGCGATGAGCGTGCCGGCCGGGTTGTAGCGCGCGGCCTGCATGGCGATGGTGCTCACCTGCATGGGTCGTCCGCCTTTCGCGGGCACGGTGTAGAGTTCGCCGAGACCGCCTACCGGGAACTGCTGGTTCTTCACATCGTCCTGGCGCGTGCCATAGAAGATCACCTGGCTGTTGTCGGCGGAGAAGTCAGCGGCCGTTTCATGGTTGCCGTGGAACGTGAGCCGCACGGGCGACCCGCCGGTGCTCGACATCACGAACACGTCGTAGTTGCCGTGCCGCGCACTCGTGAAGGCGATCTGCTTGCCGTCGTGGCTCCACACGGGACCGAGGTCGTAGGCCTCATTGGTCGTGAGCGCCACGGCTTCACCACCCGCTGCGGGCACACGCCAGATATCGCCCTGGTAGCAGAACGCGATGGTCTGTCCGTCGGGGCTGATGGCCGCGTTGCGCAGCCAAAGGGGATCGGACTGGGCGCTTACGGAAATGGTGAGCAGAAAGGCGGAGGCTGGAAGGAACTGTTTCATGGGGTTTGGGTCCAGATCGCTGCAGCCGCCCCTGGCAGCTTCGCGACAGGCCGCCAAACTATCCGTCCCGCCGCGCCGATGGTCACGGGCCGAACGGTTCTATGCCAACCTTTGCAAAATGGAACCAGCCACGAAGCCCCGGACGATCGACACGATGCCTGCCCACGCCCGCGTGTGGGTGTACAAGAGCGCGAAGCCCTTCACGCCGGAGCAGCAGCGGGCGATTCTGGAGCGTGGGGCCGCCTTCACGGCTGGATGGGCCGCGCACGGTGCGGCTTTGGATGCATGCGTGGATGTGCTGCATGATCATTTCGTGGTGATCGCCGTTGATGAACAACAAGCCATGGCCAGCGGTTGCAGCATCGACAAGAGCGTGCGGTTGGTGCAGGAGTTGGAGCGTGACCTGTCGCTGAACCTGACCGATCGGATGGTGGTGCTGTATCAGGGGCCCCAAGGGATCAGCGCCTGCCGCGTGCCGGATGTGGAAGGCTTGATCAAGCGTGGCGAACTCCATGCCGATACCTCGGTCTTTGATGACCTGGTGAACACCTGCGGCGATCTGCAGGAACGTTTCCGCAGCCCCTTGCGCGCCACCTGGCTCGCGCGCTTCCTCTGAGAATTGCGCTGAGCGCTCGCTATACACGGCGACCTGTTGGCGAACGAGCGGCCGAGCCTTCCCGAAGGGGCTGGCCAGCAGCACACCTTGCGCCGATGCGTGCGCAGACCGATCGTCTGTTGGGTTCCTTGTCCCAGGGTTGGGGGCAGTTGGCCGTCTATTTCCTGTTGCTCCTGCTGGGGTCATTGATCCTTTCGTGGCTGTCCAACCGCAGATTGCGTCCTGTGGACCGCGGCCCGGCGCTGAGCGTGCCGATGTTCATCGCCTCGTTCGCCATGCTGATGATCGCGCGGCATTTCATCCTGGACCGCTGGAACGCTGTCCTCATCGCTGCCGGACTCGCCGTGGCGGGCCTGTTCGTCTCGAAAAGCGGGACGCGTGCGCCGGTGCTCATCGTGATCATGCTGGCCGTGCTCCTGGGCTTCGGGTTGAACCTGAGCGCGCTCGTGTTGTTCGTCGCGGCCTTCATCATGCTGCTGTTCAGCCGCAGCGCTGCGAAATGAGGTCGAAACGAAAGAAGGGATCCACGCCGGTGGCCCTGCTCACGGGCCTGGGCCTGCCGCTGCTGGCGCTGTTCGGGGTGTTCTCATTGATCCCCTACGAAAGCATGACGGCCCAGTGGCCGATGGGCATCACGGCGGAAGAAGTACACGCCTACCAGCACTGGTTCGATCAACGCCCGGATACGATGGCCGAGGTGGAAGTGGAGCGCTTCGACCTGGACGCGGATGGACCATGTTCTGACAGCGATGGTGCAACGCGTCGCTTGACGACCAAGGATCGCACGGACACCGTTACGTGTACCCGTGCAGGCGAAGATCGCATCCTTGTGTTCACGGGTACGAAGCCGTTGGACGGACAGCACACGGTCCGTCTTTCCCCTGCGGACATGTCGGCGATCCGCGTGCTGTACGCGGCCGAAGTAGCCCATGCCTATGGTCTCCCGAGCGGCAAGACCCGCGTGGTGAAGCTCGGCTCGTGCGGCGATGATGAGGGGCTGTTCCTCGCGCAAGAAGCGATCGACCAGCGCTTCGTGGATATGCGCGGTTCGCCGGGCTCGCTCCTGGTCGACAGTTCTTCGGCAACGGAGAATGCCCTCGTGGCCGAAGAAGCGACGAGGTCGCTGCGCTCATTGGCCGAAGGCGATCACGCACGTATCAATGGGAATGCAGCCGCAGTGTGGGGCCTGGTGATGTCCGCCGCCCAACGGGAGGATGCGCGGCCATTGGCGTGGTTCGATCCCGCGAATGGCCGGTATGAGCCCGCTTTTGGAGCGAGCGCGTCCATTGCGTCGATCGCCTTGGACAAGGGCACCAAAGCGGTTGAGCAGTACCTCACCACCGCCGATGCGCGAGAGAAGATGCGCGCGCTGTCCGCCACCATGCGGCAAGATAGTTCGGACCTGACGGCCCGGCTGGCGGAGATCGATGCGCGCAACGCTTCGGCCTTCGTCGGCGACACGCGCATCGGCTATGTGCGGGCGCAACTGGTGCATGAGCGCGCGGAATTCCTACGGCGGCTATTCCACCCGGAAGTGGAAGGCGGAGCGCCCACACAGCTGGCTTCGGAAGGGGAGAAGCAGGTGGTGCGCGGCGAACTCGACCCGCTGCTGCGCAAGTACCTCTTCGGCGACACGATACGCCTGCCGCGCGCCAAGCACCTGATCGATCATGTGATCACGGTACCTGTGGGCTACGGGGTGGTGCTGGAGAAAGGCTGTCGCCTGAACATGGCCCCGGGCAGCGGCCTCATCGTCCACGGCGCTTTGCACATGCGTGGCACCGGGCTGAACCCGGTCTTCATCCGCCCCACGGACGACGGCGCGGCCTGGGCGGGTATCCAGGTGAAAGGGAGCGGGGGCACACGCTGCGCCATCACCGGTCTGAAGATGAGCGGGGGGGGGGCTACGATGACAGAGGAGGGTCTGCTCAAAGCGATGCTCGGTTTCCAAGGTTGCGATGTCTCCATCACCAAGAGCGTGATCACCGACGTGAAAGGGGAGACCGCCGTGGCGGTCTTGCGAGGCACTCTGCGTATGGATGAGACTTACATGGGGATCGGCCGGTCTGCCCTGGTCGATGCGTCCTTCACGGCCTGCACCTTCTCGAAGTGCTCCTTCCTGGGCGAGGGAACGGGCAGGGGCATCATCGCGAATGGGGCCAAGGTCTCAGCATCGGATTGTGGGTTCACCAAGTTCACGGGCGCGGCGATCGACCTGTCCATGCGAAGCCGTGCGGCGATCAAACGTTGTGTGTTCAGCGGGAACGGTACTGCGGTCATGGCCACCAACGGAGCGGAGGTCTCGGCCGATGGATGCACCTTCAGCGGCAATAAGGTCGGCATCGCGCTGAAACGCCTCAAGGAAGGCCAGGATGGCGGCAGTGCGGTGGTCTACCAGAATACCTTCACGGGCAACGGGTCGGACAAGGAGTTCGATCCGTCAAGCCGCTGGAACACAGGCACCGGTGCCATGCCGGAAGCCCTTTCGTCGGCCGCCGGCCGGGATTGACCGGATCGTGACCCGGGGATCGGGTACGCGGATATCTTCCCCGCCCTTTTTTCCGTAGGAACGCGCATGATCGCTGAACGCACCAGCCACCGAGGTCTGTTACAAGGCTTCTGGTCAGCGCTTTTCGTGCTGGCCTTCTGCGGCGCGCGCGCCCAGTCCGGTGAGGTGGTGGAGGCCGTGGTGGTCTATGGCGATCAGAAGCTGATCGAGGACGAGGAAGCGCTCACGGACGAGAAGCTGAGCTTCATGCTGGACTCGCTTTGCACGTTGGATCCCGCCCCGAAAGACCTGATCCGCGATCTGCGGCTTTTCCTGCGCATCCGCAAGATGGACGAGGACCAGATGGTCTCGCTCATCGACTCGTTGTTCGAACTCGATACGGTGCCCTATGCGCTGGTGAACGAGATCAACTTGTACGTGGATCAGCTCCCCACGAAGAGCGAAGTGGAGGAAAGCCCCGTGCTCGCTTGGAGCGACCGTACGATGGAGCCTGGCGGGGATGTATACGGCGCGTGGAACACGGTGGATCCCAACGCCTACGGGATGGAGCTTTCCGCAGCGGATACGATCCTGCAACTGCGCTTGCGGGATGAGGAAGGCATTTGCGGCTTCAGCATGCCGGTGCCTCCTGTGCTCACGAGCCGATTCGGCTGGCGGGACGGTCGCAGCCACAACGGCATCGACCTCGATCTGGAAGTATGGGACACGGTGCGCTCTGCCTTTCCCGGTGTGGTGCGCTTCGCGGACAAGTTCGGCGGCTTCGGTCGGCTGGTGGTGGTCCGGCACTACAACGGCCTGGAGACCTTCTATGCCCACCTTCACCGCATCAAGGTGAAACCGGGTGACGAAGTGGATGCGGGGGAACTCGTCGGCCTGGGCGGCAGCAGCGGCCACAGCACCGGGAGCCATCTGCATTTCGAAACGCGGTTCAAGGGCGTACCCTTCGATCCCTCGCACATGATCGACCTCACCACAGGTGAATTGCTCTGCGATACGCTGGTCCTGAAGCGCGGCCGCACCTCGTTCTCCGCCTATCCGAAGGGCACCCGATTCCATACTGTTGCGAAAGGGGAGCATCTTAGCACCATCGCCGACCAGTACGGCGTTCCCCTTGACGCGCTATGCTCATTGAACGGGATCTCCCGACGCGCCCGCTTGCGGGTCGGCCAACGCCTCATGGTCCTGCGTCCCGATATGGCCGAGCGTTTCGCCGAAACGCGTTGATCCGTTCAGCCCTGGCGCTGGTCGCCGTCGGTGTTCTCGCGCAGCACAACCTTGTCCAGGCCCAAGTAGGTGTAGCCACCGTGGGCCTGCAAGCCAAGCCCGTCATCCCTTTCACGTTCTTCGACCCGGTCAACCAGCTGAGCGCTCCGTCTCTATCCGGTTCGGTGGAACTGACGGGTGGCTTCGCCTTCGGCATGGTGGTCCGGGCCGGCATCACCAAGAGCATTTCCATCGAGACCGGCATCAACCAGATCACCCGGCGTTTCGATGTGGCGATCGCGAACGACACCAATGGCTATACCGCCGCGGACAAGGTCCGGTTGATCGGCTACGAGGTCCCTGCTTTGGCGATGGTCTACATCCGGCTCGGGGAGAAGAGCTGGATGAACAACGCCCTGGGTTTCAGCGCTGACTTCTATCCGAGCGATGCCGAACGCGCGCAGGAGTATTCGCGGGCCTACATGGCGCGGAAGGGCTGGGTGCAGATGGGCTTGGTGGCCAACATCGGCGTGGAGTACCGCACGTACAAGAGCGGGTGGTTCTATCTCGGTGCCACCTACCACCGACCGTTCGGGGATATGGCCCAAGCCGAGCTCACGTGGTACGACCGTCTGAATTTCGGGACCACGATGACCGCTGGCATCCCAGGTAGCTACCTGACGGCGGACCTACGCTACTTCTTCCACAACGACCCCGAGAAGGTCCGGCGGCGGAAGGGGGACATGCGCATACAGGATTGATCGGCGTGGTCTGCGCGTGGCGCCTTGTGTGATCACCGCCCAGGCTGTGGAGAGCCGGAATATCTTCGGGCCCCAACCTATCCTCCATGACACATCGCTACGCCGTTGCGCTTTTCATCGCTTGCATGACCCCGACCGGGCTCCTGGCGCAAGGCGAGACATGCGCCACCGCTTCCCCGGTGATTCCCGGTACGATCCTCACCGACGGACCTTCTTCGGGAGAAGGCGCGAGCATGGGGGACGCGACGAACGCTGACTGGTTCAGTTGGACGGCCACGGTGGACGCGTACATCACCATCCAGAGCTGTGGCGGTGGCGTGGACACGCGTGTCCATCTCCATCAGGGTGATTGCGGAAGCCTGGAA
This sequence comes from uncultured Chryseobacterium sp., assembly GCA_964649165.1. Taxonomy (GTDB): domain Bacteria; phylum Bacteroidota; class Bacteroidia; order Flavobacteriales_F; family PHOS-HE28; genus PHOS-HE28. The sequence continues at coordinate 20,533 of CAZYPC010000053.1, read as the reverse complement.
CAGATCGCCAGCAGTGATGACGCCTGCACGGATGGCGGTAGCCTGGTGAGCAATGTACTCGTGACCGCAGGAACCACCTACCTGATCGAATGGGATGACCTCCACTCGACCCAAGGATTTTCCTGGCAGTTCCATCTGCACGCCTGCCCCATCATCGTACCCACGATCGTTCCTGGCCCCGGCTTGCTCAGCCTGGACTGGGAGGTACTGGCACCAGGCGCGACGTTCGTGCTGGAGTACGGTCCTCCCGGCTTCGAGATCGGCACGGGTACGGTGGTCAGCGGCCCGCAAGGTGATGCACAACCGCCGGTGACCCTGCTTGGACTGAACGGTGGTCAGGAATACCAGATCTGGATCTCGGTCGATTGCGGCGCCGGCAATACGGCACCATACACGGGACCTTGGTACGGCATTGCGGGCGAGATCGTGGGGATCCCGAACGACGATTGCGAGACGGCGATCCCGATAACGTGCGGATCCTCCACCAGTGGAAGCACGCAGTTCGCGCAGGCTGACGGCCCCCCGGAGTGCGGCACGGACATTTCAGCCCCGGGCATCTGGTACACGTTCACCGGCGTTGCGGGTACGGTGATCCTGAGCACCTGCGCCGAACACGGCTATGATACCAAGCTGAACGTATACACCGGGGTGTGCGACGATGTCGAATGCGTGAACGGCAATGATGATGGCGCATACGGTTGCTACCCGGGAAGCGAAGTCATCATCGATGCCGATCAGGCCGCCACCTATTACGTACTGGTGCAGGGATATGACGGCGCGGTCGGGGACTTCACGTTGGATATGGTCTGTGCTCCTTGCCCGCCGCCCACGGATATCGTGGTGACGCCCGCCGATGTACTCGCCTATCTGAGCTGGACACCCGGGAACCCGGATGGTACGTTCACAGTGGAATACGGTGCGGCCGGCTTCACGCCGGGCACGGGCACGGTGATCACCGGAACTGTCGGTGTCGACGGTCCTCCCGTGATCATTCCGGGACTGGACATGAGCGCCGTGTACGATGCGTACCTGACGGAGACCTGTCCCGGTGGCGAGGAGGGTTATCGTCGCGGGCCGATCAACTTCACCACACTGGATGAACCCCTTCCCGAGAACGCGTTCTGCGGCGGCGCTGTGAGCCTGAGCTGTGGTCAGGAGGCCAGCGGGGACACGCAACTGGGCGTGTTGGCCGAGGCGCCCGAATGCGGTTCCGCCAATATCACCATGCCTGGTCTTTGGTACACCTTCACCGGTAACGGGGAGGACGTGACCCTGAGCACCTGCAACAGCGCCGAATTCGATACGAAGATCTCGGTCTGGAGCGGTACTTGCGCGGATCTGGTGTGCGAGGCCGGCGTGGACGATGCGGCGGGTTGCGGCGGGAATACGAGTGCGGTCACCATCGCCACCACGGAAGGAACCGTGTACTTCGCCCTGGTGCATGGCTATGATGGGAACGGTCCATTCACCATCAGCATGACCTGCGCCCCGGCATGTACTCCGGCGGTCACGAACGATGATTGCGCCACCGCGCAGATCATCCAACCACAGCTCATCGGTGCGTGCATACCGACACAGGGCACGAACATTTGCGCGTACACGCCAGCATCCCCGAACCCGTCTTGCGACCCGTACACAGCGCTGTTCGATGTATGGTACGCCTTCAACACCGGGCCGTCACCGGAACATACGATCACGGTGGCCTCCATCACGTCCGGCGTGCTCACCGTGGCGCTCTACGACGACTGCGGAGGGGTTCCTCTCGGAGACTGCTACGATCCGCAGGCCGGACCTATCGTGCTCACCGCACTGGAAACGAACGCCGTGTACTATCTACGTGTCTGGAACGAAGGAGGAGAGGATGCGGGCACGTTCACCATTTGTGATGAGGCTCCCGTGGTGGTGGCTGTACCCGAAGTGGTAGCGTCAGAGACGCTGCGAGCCTGGCCCATCCCCGTCGAGGATCTGCTGACGATCGATGGCCTCGCTGCCGGAAGCCGCATGCTGCGCGTGTGCGACGCACAGGGCCGGGCGGTCCTCGCGCAACGCGTACTGCGCAATGGGGTGCAGACCGTGGACATGACCCCACTCGCACCGGGCGCCTATGTGGTGCGGGTCGATGGTGACGTACGGGCTTCCATCCGGGTGGTACGGAAATAGTCGCGCGCAAAAGTGGAAGCCCGGATCGATGTTCTCGACCCGGGCTTCCGCTTTTTTGACTTGGGCTACTTCGCCGCCTTCACGTCCCCGGCTTTCACCACGCTCACCCATTCGCCTATGCTGCGGGCGTTCACCGTGTGGTCGTACATCGCTTCGCAGGTGGTGGGTGGCATATAGAAGCGTCCGATGTAAGCGGCGTTGAGGAGCACGCGGTAAGTCGCCTGCTCGCGCGCGTTGATGTCGAAATAGGTCATCACGCGGTCATCCCGGATGTCCTGGTACTCGAACGAGCTGTTCTGCTGCGCGCTCTCGGTGCCTTCCAAACGGCTGTTGCGGATCTCCCATCCGCTGGGGAATACCTGGGTGAGCGCGAGTTCCTGGTAGTTGCCCCGTATGCCTGGATGCTGGATGGTGACCACGGCCTGGAAGTCGGTGCCCTGATCGAGCGACCTCGGATCGAGCCATTCGCCCGCCATGTTCTGATAGCGCACGTCCACGACGAGCCCATTGTTGGCCGGACTTTCCTCCCCGGGCAGTGGTGTTCCGGTGCGTACCACGCGCAGGTAGAGCAGGTTCTTCCCGGTGTTCGAGATCGCGATCCGCTTCTGGCCGTCCGGGACCGGCAGCTCGATGCGGGCCACGCTCTTCTTGCTGAAACGGTTCTCGCTCTTGCCGTTCACGTTGAGGGTGAAATTGAGCCCCTGACCCATCTCGTCCGCGGAGACCATGCGGCTCACGGCGAGCAGGCCCCATGCCGTACTCTGCGTGCTGTACCAGTTCTCCCGGCCCAGGTTCTCAGCGATCCGTTTGATCACCATGGCCGCGGTTGGCCGGTCATCCATGCGCAGGAGCGCTTCAGCGATGACGGCATCATCACGCATGTCGCTGCCATAGGTCCAGCTCATCTCGCTGTAGGGCGCCACGGTGGTCGTCAGTCCGGTGATGATCTCCTTCGCGACGTCCTTGCGGTTGCTCATGGCGTAGGCAGCGGCGAGCATCCATTTGGCCTGTGTGCCGAGTTTCGGATGGGTGCGCAGGCGGTTCATCGCGCCGAGTTCCGCGGTGTTCGCGAGGGCGAGCACGTACAGGCGATAGGCCTGCGTGAGCTGGCGGCCATCGTAGGTCCAGCCGTAGTCCGTGGTGGGCGTCCAATTGCGTGCCGCATTGCGCATGTAGCTGAGCCATTTGCTCTTCATGCCGGCCGGCAGCGTGAAGCCCGCTCGTTCCGCCTCCGTGAGGAAGTGCCCGGCCCAGATGGAACCCCAATCGTTCACGCCTTCCTCGCCCGGCCAGTAGCTGAAGCCACCGTTGGGCTGTTGGAACATCTTCAATCGGCGGAGGCCGGCATCCACATTGGAACGCATTTCCGCAGCCACCCGGGAGTCGACATCGATCACGTTCGCGAGGAACAATTGCGGGAATGCCGCGCTCGTGGTCTGTTCGATGCAGCCGTGCGGATAGTCGATCAGGTATTGGAGCCGCCTTCCGAGGTCGACCGCCGGGATCGTGCTCACTTCCAGGTAAGCGGAGTTGGTGCCTGCCAGGCCGACCGGTCTCGGAGTATCCTCCCAGGACTTGCCCGCGTCCAACACGGCTTCGGCCACATCGGTCTGGGGCTCGTTAGGCTGGCGTACGTCGATCTCGATGCTGTGCGTGGCGCGCTCTCCCGCGCCCTCAGCGGTCACTTTCACTGTCCCCTTGCCGATGCGCTCCGCCATTTTCACACGGAACACCGCCACTTGGTCACCGGTGTTCTGGAAGGAAAGCGTCTGTGTCGTGCCGCCCTCCACATGGAAGAGGCTGTTCGCTTCCAGCTTGATCCGCACGTTCTTCACCTTGGGGTCCATGGCAAAGACCGTCACCGGCAGGTCTAGCGATTCACCGGGTCCGACAACGCGGGGCAGCGTGGCCAGCAGCATGAGCGGTTTGCGCACAGGCACGGCCTTCTCAGCGTTGCCGTATGCGCGATCCCCGTCGGTGGCCACCACCATCACGCGCACGCTGCCCACGTAGTTGCCGATCGTGAAACTGTGCTGGGCCTTCTTTCCCTTGGCGAGCTTGAATGGACCGACGTAGCGCACGACCGGTTTGAAACGGTTCGCTTTCGCTGCCGCATCCGGCGAAGCTTCATCACTTCCGCCGAGCGCGAGTACGCGCTGCAATTGCTGGCCAAAGGCACCGATCACCTGGTCGTAGACGTCCCATGTGCGCACGCCCAATGCTTCACGCGCGTAGAAGTAGTTCCACGGGTCCGGTGTCTTGAAGCGGGTGAGATCGAGCAATCCCTCGTCCACGATCGCTAGCGTGTAAGTCATTTCCGCGCCGCTGGCCTCGCTCACCTCCACGTTGAAGGGCTCATCCGTCTTGATCTCTTTGGCCATGGTGATGGCCGGCTGGATGCGTGTGGCTTTGTCCTCCACGAGGATGGGGATCACGCCGAACAGGCGCATGGGCCGGTCATTCCCACCGGTCGTATCGCGCGTGAAGCTGTGCGGCTGGATGAGCATCACATGGGCATAGACGTTCGGTGCCATGTCGGCCACCACCGGGAATTCGAACTTGGTCTCCTTGGCCTTCAGGTCCACCCATTCCGCTCGCAGGATGCGGCTGCCGGTCTCCAGGCTGATGAAAGCACGGCCACTTCCGCCGGACGGTATGGTGATCGTGCACTTGTCACCCACGTTGTACTTCTCCTTGTCGCTGTTGAAGGAGAGCATCGCGGCTTCCTTGTCCTGCTGCCGGCGGCTGCGGCCCTCGTAGCCGGGCCAGTCCACATAGAGTTGCGCGGCGCAGACGTGCCCGCTGGTCGGGTCGCTGAGGCGCACCACATAGCGACCCCAATGCGGCCGGTTCACGCGGAAAGGGATCGTGGCTTTGCCCTTCGCGTCGGTGGTGACCTCGTTCTCGCCGAGGATGGTGCTGCTGGGGGCGTTCATATAACTGCCCGGGCCGTTCATATCGCCGTTCCACCACCAGTTGCTGCTCACCTTCACCACTTGCGCCTTGAATTTGTGGCCCACAAGTGCTTTGCCTGAAGGGTCCAGCGCCACTGCGGTGAGGGCGTAGCTCGTATCCGTGCTGTACGTTCCCCAGTAGCCGTTGGCGTTCGGGACCTGCAGGCCGACGTAGGCGCTGTACGGATAATACACGGCATCGAACCGATCGATGCTCGCGTCACCACCGGCCTCGAAAACGCGCGTGACGATGTTGGCACGCACGGCTGCCGGTGCGTTCTGGTTCAGATCGAGCGCGAAGGGGAAATCCGCGTGTCCTTGCGCATCGAGGGTGCCGTCGAACACCGTCATCTCCTCGGCGCTCACGTCGGTGTTCAGGTCGTCGAAGATGAACTTGTCGTACCCTTTGAATTCAGGCACGCCGCCGGTGAGCGTGACCGTGGTGCGGGCTTTCAGCTCACGTGCGGGGGCGCCGTGCAGCCAGTTGCTCTGCAGCTTCACCCGGCGTTCCTTGTTCTCTGTGGTGATGCGCGCGCCATCTTCCGCGCCTTTGCCATCACCGAGGTCCAACGCGATCTTCAGCCGGTTGGGCTTCACCGTTTCGATTCGGACGGGCTTGTAGAATGAAACTCCACCTACGCTCACGCGGGCGCTCCAAACACCGGTCGGCGCATCCGTGGCCGTTGCGCAACGGAAGGAGTAGACACCGTCCAGGCCGTTGTTGCGCACCATGCGCTGGTCAAGGCGGCCCTTCGGATCGGTGAGTTCGAACACGACGGGGTGGTCCTTCGGCAGTTTGTGCTCCGCGTCCTGAAGGATGAAGCCCAGGTAGAGCGAATCGCCGGGTCGCCAAACACCGCGCTCGCCGTAAAGGAACCCCTTCAAGCCCTTATCGACGCTCAGCCCTTCCACGCTGTAGGCGCTCACGTTCAACGCGCCGCCATCTTCCAGCTTCAGGTAACCGCGCATGGCGCCCTTGCTGGCGACAAGCATGAAGGGCCGATGCTTGCTGGCCGGTAGTGTGATCATGCCTTCACCGTTGGTGATGGGCGAGCCCAGGCTCTTCCGCTGAAGGTCGAGCACGTCGATCTTCACACCGCTCATGGGCGCTGCCGAGCGTAGATCGCTCGCCGCCACCAGCAGCGAACCGTCGTTCCCGCGCTTCGCGATGAGGCCGATGTCCGAAGCGAGGATGTTGCGTTCCACCACACTGCCCTTGTTCCGGAAGTAGCTCGGAGAGCAGGCGTTGTCGCGCTCGCGATAGTTGTACTCCTCTTCTTCGTAATAGTCACCTTCGTCGTAGTACCAATAGTCCTGGTAGGCGTTGTCCCATTGGCCGTTCTCCTCCAGGTCCGTTTCCTCCTCGATGTTCGTCAGCACGGGAGCATCCTCATCAGCATCCGGGCACGGATAGGTGGAGTAGGCCTTCCGGTAGCCGAGGCTGATGCGATAAATGGCCCCGGGCTCCGTCTTGATCAGGTCATCCAGGTCCAGGTAATAGGTGGTCCAACGGCCCTGGGCGTTCTTGTCCGTGTTGTTCAGTGGAACGGACTTCTTGAGCATCAGCCGGCCCACGCGGGCCAGTTCACGTTCGCCGTTCAGGTCGTTCACCTGCAGGAACTGTGGCACATTGTCCGCGTAGATGCGGACGACACGCACGTCAACGGCCGTGAGGTTCACCGCTTCGAAGGGGAACAGCAGTCCATCCGTACTGGGCAGGATCGTGCCGTTGCCGGTGACACGCACGTTGGGCTTCACCTCCTCGAACTCCAGATCAGCAATGGTGATGTCCTTGCCGAGCTTGCGGTGGTTGATGTTCATCAGGCCCGCTGCCACGAAGGCGCTCTGCTTGCCGCTGAGGCGCTGTCCGGGGTAGATCAGGAGTTTGTTGCCATCGACCGCAAGGCGCACGGATTCCGAACCGGTGATCCCCGCGAGGCCGTCCAGGTTCTGCGCCGGATCCAAGGGGTCGCTGAAGAGCAGGGCGGCATACTGCTCGCCTTCGCTGAACGTCTCGTGGTTGATGAGCTGCAGATCCCCGATGGCAGGCACATCGAACGGACGTTCGTCTGTGTCGGTGCCACCGATGCCCTCGCTGTTCCAACGGAAGGTCACGGTACTCGCCTTCTCTTCGCGGCGCACGCTGTCCGCCACGGCGCGATGGAAGCTGCCGTTGGGCTCATGCTCCCAGATCAAGGAGAGGGTACGGCCATCCTGTTCCGCGGTCACGCATTTCTCCAGCTCCGCAGGTTCCGCGAAGTCACTGGTGTATATGCCGACGTGCACGCGCTGCCAGGTAAGGTCCGTGGGCGAAACGGCCTGCATGTCGTCCACCTTCAGATCGATCGCCTGGGCGAACGTGGTGACCTGGAATTTGAAGGTGCCCACGCCCGGTGGCGTTTCAATGAGCTTGCTGAGGTGGAAGTTGACCGTGTAGGTCTTGTTCTGCTCCAGCCTTTTGGACGGCTGGAAGGAGAGTGTTGACCGGTCGGTCCAGGAAACAGTGCCTTCCACATCGGGGTCGAGGTCGAAGAGTTCCTGGATCGCGGCAGCGGAGCTGTCCTTGTAGGTCTGCTCTTCGGCGATGCGCACGAGGATGGCGCTGCGCGCGGGGATATGTCCGGCGGTGAAGGCCGGGATATAGGGGGTGAAGGCCGCGTCGGGCTTCACCACGGCCTGCTCATGGTCGCAGCCGGCGAGGGCGATCGAGAGGGTCAGTACGGAAAAGAGCGGCAAGTGCAGGGTGCTGGCGTTCACACGCGTCCTGCGGAGCGCACGGTACATGGGTGGTTCGTGAAGATGAGGAAGGAAAAGTAGGGGGCGGCGCTTCATCAACGTGAATAGCTGGCCGGCTATTGCGGCCGATGTGGAACCTGAAGAGGGGAAGAACCGTAGGAGGAGATGGTCGGCTCCACAACCGGCGGCTCATGCGTTCATCCATCACCATCATCGCATCCATGCTGCTCACCGGCGCCCTGGCGCAGGAAGCGGGTACTGGAGCACAGGTAGCCTCTGTGGTTCCACGGCCTGCTGAGGCGGGAAAGTCCTCCCGTTGGTCCGGCAGCGGACGTGTTTTCTGCGCAGGTCAGCCGATCGAACCCGTGTCCATGCGGGTGATCACTTGGGAGTTCGGGGATGGCAGTCTATCGCACATCCTCCCGCCGCGCCCTTGTTGCCCGCCGGAAGGTGTTGCTGAACGAAAAATGTGGATGGCCCCTTTTCGGGAACACCATGGCGGATCGGCATGTGTTGGCGTGATGTGTTCACCGATGGTCGGTGACGGACCTGGCGAACCGCGCCCACAAGTGATCATCGAGAACGGCCTGCCGGTCCTGGTCACGACCGGTCTCGGGGTGACGGACATCGGTGCCGCCACGATCGACCCGGTGAGCGGGCAGAGCACGATCCAGAGCGGACGTTATGCCTCCGGGCGCTGGGCGTTCAGAAGCGCGGGCGATCCCGAGCATCCCCGGTTCATCATTCTGCAGGACCTCTCCACCGGCCAACGCTGGCGCGCGGGCGTGGATCTCTAGATCAAGGCTGGGCGAGGATGCTATCCGCGTCTTCCGCGAGGATGATGCGGCCCTTGATCTCGCCGACCACGAACGCATCCGTAACGCCTTTCTCCTGCACCGCTTTCAGGGCCGCGTTGGCCTCCGCGCGCGTCTTGAAGGAGCCGTGGTAGTAACGCGTGTCTTCGGCACCTGTGATGTTGGTCACGTCACCGATCTCGATGTAGCGGCTCATCACGTCCGAGGGCACGTTGCCTGCGAAGGACCCGAGCTGCACTTTGTAGCGCACCAGTTCCTTGTCCACACCGTTCACGGCGCCGTCCTTCAGCGATTCGGGCGAGGTGAGCTTCGCGCCGGCCTCTTTCAGTGAAACACGCTTGCCGTTCTTGAAGGCGACCAGGAAAGCGCCGTTGAAGCCTTTGGCGAGCATGTCCACCTTGTGCGTTGCGGCCGCGTTGATGTCCGTGTACACACCGGTGTAGTAGCGGGTGAGGCCATCATCCCCTTTGATTGTCACCAGGTCGTTGATGCCGCTGAAGATGTTCTGGGAGAGCTTCATCTTGAACGCACCGAGCTGCACGCGGACGAGTGTCTTTCCCTGATCGGCGTGGGCGCCACCACCGGTGGAACCTTTCATCTCTGCTGTCGCTTTGGCGACCTCATCCGTGATGTCCACGATCTCATCACCATCCTGCGCCACCACACGACCCTTCACGCCGTCCTTGCCCAGAGCGAGCTGGCGGCGGATGGCCTCAGGAAGCGCATCGTAGCCGCCGACGACGAAGTTGATCGTGTCCCCGTGTTCAACGGTGCGCACATCCGGGATGCTCAGCAACTGCTGCATCTGCTGTTCGGTGATGCCCTCCACATCGCTGCCCACCTGCACGGTGTAGATGCGCTTCGCCTGAGCCTTCGCTCCAGGCTTGCGTCCGATGGATTCGGCGGTGCTCGTGATGATGTTCACGTTGCCACTGTCAGCATAGTTCAGCCAGGCCTTCAGGAACTGATCGTCCGTGATCGTCACGCCCCGCGCATCCACAGGCGCACCGGGAGCGGTGTTCGGCTCTTCGTCCACGCCGTCCGGCACACCGTCACCATCGCTATCGACGGGGCAGCCGTGCTCATCCACCTTCGCACCGGCTGGTGTGTGGGGGCACTCGTCCTTGAAGTCGGTCACACCATCCGCATCCTCATCATCATTGAGCACGAGGATGTCCATCTGCTCGGACGTGATCTGCGGCTCCTTGCTCTTCTTGCGCTTCTGCCGGTCGAGGTCGAGCGCATAGGTGAGGCTGGCTCCCGCGAAAAGGAAGCGGTCGTTCTTGCTGTCGCCCGCGCGCCCCTCCGTGCTCTCGTCGGTCACGCCGTCCATCAGGTCCGTGAAGGTGTAGTGCAGCGTGGCACCGACGCGGAGATCGAAACCGCCGCCGAGGCGCATCTTGGCACCGAAGCCCACCGGCACGGCCCAACTGCGCTCGGTGTACTTGCCGAAGCCGTCCAGGTTCAATTCGCGGATGTCGCTCTCGTAGGAGTAATCGCGTTGCAGCAACACGGCGTCGGCAGCGTTCGGTGCGTTCTCCGCGATGTCGCGGATGGTGCCGTCGCTCCAGTAGTTGTAGGCGAGGCCGTTCGCGTCGTACAGATCGGTCTTGCTCAGGAATTCGACGCTCTCGAAGCCAAGACTGATGTACGGTTCAATGACGCGATCAGGGCGCAGGAAATGCTGGAAGTTGTAAGTGAACTGCAATCCGCCCGTGGTCACGCGGCTCTTGAAGTTGAGGTTGCGCTCGGATCCGCGCTCGTTGGCACCCAGCTGCCCGTGCTGGGCGAACAGGCTCACCTCAAGCCATTCGGTCACGGGCGTGCTGGCGCGGAACTCGTAACCGAGACGGGTGACCAAGGGGCTGTAGCTATCGTGGCGCGAACCGATATCGCCGTAGAAGGCGAAGGCTCCGGCACCGAGCGAGAACGACGGCCGCAGCACGAGCGACGAGCTGTCCCGTTGCGCTGAAGCTTGGAAGCAGGAGGAGAGGAGGAGGCCGCAGCCGATGAAGAAGCGGAGGGTGGAGCGCATGGGTCGGTAAAGGCCTTCGGCAGGGAGGCCCGCGAAAGATAGCCGGGGGTTCCGATCGTGGATGAGCGATCCGACGGCCAGCTGACACTACTGGTCTCAGACCCGCGCAATTGCCACAGGGACGCTAGCAATGGGCGTCCACAGATGGCGCAGATGTCACAGATGGACCGCTGAAGCGGTCCAGGCCCCCAAAGCGCCGTCAGGCGCTATCTCTGTCATTTGCCCGTCGCGGACAGAATTTGAGGCTATAGGTTGTCGCCTGAAGGCGGGCATCAAGCCCCGGTAGTTTGGGACGCCTCGCTCGGCAGAGGGAGTCCGCGCCTCCTGGAAAAGCAAGGACCGCGCTCCTGGCGCGGTCCTCAGCAGGTTTTTGTTCCCTGGTGCTTCCGATCCAGCGCTATTGCGCCCACTTCTGGTGGCTGATCATCAAGGCCTCCTGCACGGTGATGCGGTCACCGTTGTTGTAGGCCGTGACGAAGGGGCCGCGGAAGTTGTGCCCGGCGCTGATGAAGCCCTGGCGTTGGTCGCGTGCGCTGCTGTACTCGGTGTGGCGGCCGGTCACGTACTTGATCCAGCCTTCGTGGCGCTCGATGCTGAAGTCGCCACCGTAGTGGAACTGGCGATCGAAATACGCGCCGCCCACTTCGCGGTGTGCGGCCATGATCTGCACCTTGTAGGTGATGCCCGTTTCAGCACCGGAGACAACGGACGTGTTCGGCTTGGCCTTGGGCTTGTCCTTTTGGGCCGTTGCGGCATCATCCTTCGGCACGGTCGTCTTCACCGGCTCGGGCTTCGTCTTCGCGGGTTCCGTCGTGTGAGCCGGTTCGGTATGGGCGGGTTCGGTGCGTTTCGGTTCCGTCTGCGTGGCCACGGCCTGGGTCTCCAGTGCTTTCGGACCGGTGAGGAAGTTCGTGCTGCCCAGTACCGCTTTCTGCGTCTCGTCGTTCAGCAGGTAGCCGAACTCGCCGTTCACGGTGTACTCGCCGTCCGGCTGTCCGTTCGCGCGCAGCTTGTACACCACCTTCAGTTCCTTGGCGGCAGGCAGGTTCAGCCACACGAACTTCACGATGCGGTCCTGTGCGGTGAAGATGGCCTCGCTGCTGTTCTTCTCCAACGCCGTGAAGCCGGCCGGGATGGTCTCCTGCAACTTACCGAACCCGCGGATGTCGCCTTTGTTCACGACCACCTCCACCAGCATTTCCGTTTCGGTGATGGCGGAAATGGAACGCGTGCCGGAAACGCCACCGGCACCTTGCTGCGGCGCGATGCCCGATTCGTTCACGATCTCCGCCTCCTTCACCGGTGCACCGGCACCAGCGAAGGTCACATCGTTCGAGTTGTCCGGGATGGCAGGAGTGCTGGCGGTGGCGCCGGGTGCGGGTGCCGTGCTGTTGTCTTGGGCAACGGTGCCGCCAGTGATGGTCACGCTCGTGGTGGCCAGGTCTTCGGTCTTGCGCTCATTGTCCTCGATGTAGGAGAACTTGCCGTTGATGGGCATGCTGCCCGTGGCGTCGCTCGCCGCGCCGAGCGTGTAGCTCACCTTGAACTGCGGCTGGTTGGGCAGGGCCATCCAGATGAACTTGGCCTTGCCATCAGCGAAGGTGAAGGACGCGCCCTTGGTATCGATGGCGGTGGCACTGAGTCCTTCGGGCAGGTCGATCTGCAGTTTGGCGAAGCCGTTCAAGGAGCCCTTGTCGATGGTGACCGTCACCTTCACTTCGGTGCCCGCCTGCATCGTGGCCGGCGTTTCGTGGGTGATCACCACGTTGGTCAGGAAGAACGCGTTGAACAGCAGGATGCCCGAGAGGTTCAGCAGCGTGAGGAATTTGATCATGGCGGGTAGTTAATTCCCGGGCTTGGTCCGGGATCGGTCCGGGCACTCCTGTGCCGGGTCGAAACTATCCGGGGCCACACCCGCGTGAAGCCCGCGCCGATCGTGATCCGTCAACAGGTTCGTGTGGACAGTGCGCGGGCGCTTTTCGATGAGCCGGATCGCGGTCGCGATGAGCGCATCAACCGGTCCGATGCGCCACGCTTTCCGGACGATCGAAGGTCACTCAGCGATGTGAACGAATCGGACCGGCGCGAAGACGTCGGACCTATTGTCCAAGCAGAGCAGATAGGTGCCGTGTGGCAGATCACTGATATCCACCCTGCAGTTCGGTCCAGTAGATCGCTTGGTTTCCTGATGCACCACACGACCGGACAGATCGCTTACGGTGAATGACACGGAGCCTTGGGCGTCCCTAAGAACCAAATTCAGGTGGTCCGTCACCGGGTTCGGATAGACGACAGGCTGAGAGGAGGTGAATTCACCAATGGCGTTCTCCGAACTGCAATAGCTCAGGTCAAATGAGACACGCACATCATCAACGAACGCATATGATTGTTGGACACCGAATCCCGTTGAATCGAGTAGGGTGATCTCGCTGAGCGAATCATTGAAGAAGTTGCCGAGGACGACATACACATAGTCCGAATCCGGTACATATTCATCGGAAACGGAGTACCATTCTGCCGTATCGGTCGGCAGCTCTTCAATTCGAATTGCCGCCGAATTGGGGTAGAGATAATCCTCCCACTCGGTAGGCGGCTGGACAAAAAACTTCAATCCGAAATTCTTGCATGTGTTGAAAGGGGAATTACCAGTGAAACTTCCGAACCCACCCACGGCCATCCGGAACGAAAGACACACAGGAACACCCGCTTCCAAGGGCTCGATCAACTGCGCCCCAATGAACTCTCTGTATGCCGCGTCACTTTCTGAAGTTATCATCCCCATGTAGGCCTGGCCATCCGACGCGAATTGATAGCCGAACTGACTGGAAGGAATCCCAACTACGTTCGACTCATCGCAGGCATTGAAGTAGTCTGGAGAATTGAACCACACACCCCCTGGGCCACCCCAACCCGTAGCTAGAAAGGAATAGCCGAAGTATGGAGGGCAATCGCTGTACTCCTCAAATGATCCGTTCGGCACCAAGTTCTGCGCATGGGCGACAGCACCGAATGCGACAGCAAAGAGCAATAACAACCGTTCCATGTTGGCGCTGCCGAAGCTACCACCGAACCCCGCGCGCTACCGCCCCTCGTCCCGGAAGAAGTCGATGGTGTGCAGGTCCACCAGATGCACCTCGGCGAAATACTGGTGCAGGATGTCCGTGAACGGGATGCCGAGCCGTGCCATACGCATCGCGCCTTCCTGGCAGAGGCCCACGCCGTGCCCGAAGCCGCGGCCATCAAAGACGACGTCATCGCCGTTCGGCCAGATGGTGAAGAGGGCGGAGTTGAATTTCTGGTCCTCGCGGATCTGTTCGAGCGGGATCAGCGGGCGCGCGCCATCGATGTAGAGTGAGCGGCATTGCGGCGCGAACGAGGTGACGGCTTGCACGGAGCTGCTGTCCGACTGGTCGAACCCATAGGTGCGTTGCAGGTAGTCGAGCCATTTCACGCGCGGCATCGTCTTGCGCCAGGTGGCGTGCGGTTGCTGGCGGCAGAAGGTGTCGATGGCGCTCACGAGGTAGCGCTCGCTCTTGCTCCACACGTCCTCGGCATTCATCGTTTCGCCGCCGCAGTTGCTGTGGAAGGTGGCGTGGATCGGCTTGATGTCCGCGTCCACCACCACGAGATCCTTCGTGGCGCGCACGGCCTGCTTGATGCTGTCGAGTTTGCAGATGCCCTTGTACACCTGGCAGTGCGTGCCGTCGCACACACCGAAGCCCTCTGATAGGTGGCGTCGCGCAGCGGTGATCGCATAGGTGCGGCAACTCACCGCCTGCAACTTGTAGTACTCCAGTCCTTTGTTGTCGCCGGCCTCGCTTTGTACGACCCCGGCCACATAATCCTCGATGGGCACCTGGTTCACCACGAGCAGCAGGTCACCCGCGCGGGTCACTTCGATGTTGCCCGGATAGTCGCGTTCGATGGCGGGTTTACCCAGGCTGCTCACGCGCAGCAACCCACGTCCGGAAGAGCGCAGCGTGACCCGCTTGGCGGCGGGGAAGGCTCGCGACAGTGACTTGGCGGAAAGCTGGCCATCGGCGATGGCGATGCGCAAGCCGTCCTTGGCGGTGAGCTCACCGGCCTTTTCCCCATCGATGAGCACCGTGAGCGGGCCGGCGGTGCTCATCACGAGCACCTGCTTCAGTTCCGTATTGTGCAGGATGCCGGCATTCACCAGGGCGTCCTGCGCGGAACCGGAGAGTGCGAGAAGGCCGATGGCGGCAACGGACAACGAGCGGAACATCGGCCGCAAACGTACCTGCGCCCGGAAAGGTTCATCCTGCGGTGGGCCGCAGACTTTTCCACAGGAGGTCGGCGGTACGCGCGGAAGCACCGGGCCCGCCGAGCTTTTCCCGCAGCGCGCGCAGGTCATTGATCATCCGGTCGCGGTAGGCCCCTTCGTTCAACAGGCGAGCGAGCTCCTGGCGGACGGCCTCGGCATTCATGTCCTGCTGCACGAGTTCGCGCACCACCTCGCGGTCCATGATCAGGTTCACCAGGGAGATGAACTTCACCTTCACCAGTCGGCGTGCGAGCCAGACGTTGATGGCGCTGCCGCTGTAGCACACCACTTCGGGTACACCGAAAAGCGCCGTTTCAAGGGTGGCCGTTCCGCTCGTGACGACGGCCGCCTTGGCCTGGCGCAGCAGGTCGTAGGTCTTTCCGGCGATGAGCTCCACGCGCGCATCGCCGATCAGCTGCCGGTAGAAGGCTTCGGGCACCGAAGGCGCGGCCGCCACGACGAAGCGTTCGTTCGGGAAGTGCTTCGCCGCTTCGAGCATCACTGGAAGCATGCGGGTGATCTCCTGCGTGCGGCTGCCGGGGAGAAGGGCGACGACCTCGCCTTGGCCATCGCCACCAGCGATAGCGTGCTTCGCGAGTTCATCCAACAACGGATGACCCACGAAGTCCACATCCACATGGCGTTGCGCGTACCAATCCTTCTCGAAGGGCAGGATGCAGAACATGCGGTCCACGGCGCGCTTCACGATGGCGATTCGGTTCTCCTTCCACGCCCAGAGCTGCGGGCTGATGTAGTAGAACACCTGGATGCCCTGTGCCTTCGCCCAGTCCGCGATGCGCAGGTTGAAGCCCGGATAATCGATGAGCACGACCGCATCGGGCTTGAAGGCGGCGATGTCCTCCTTGCACCGCTGGATGTTGCGCAGGATGGTGCGCAGGTTCATGATCACCTGGGTGAAGCCCATGAAGGCGAGCTCGCGGTAGTGCTTCACCACTTCAGCTCCCGCTGCGGCCATGCGATCGCCACCCCATGCGCGGATCGAAAGGCCCGGTTGTTCGGTTGCGGGTTGCGGGTTGCGGGTTGCTTCTGCGGTCTCTAACCCGCAACCCGGAATCCGTAACCCGGAACTGATCCGGAACAACTCCGCGATGAGGTTGCCTCCATGCAGGTCCCCGCTGGCCTCTCCGGCGATGACGTACAGGCGGCGTCCCATCAGAACAGGAAGGCGATGACGACGATCGCGTACAGCAGCATGGCGGCGATCACCCCTTTCATGCTCTTGTGGTAGCCGAAGCGATCGAAGCCGAAGAAGAGGAAGGCATCAGCGATCAGGCTGAGCGAGATGATCTGGGAGCGGTATTCGCTCGTGCCGAGGAAGAGGTCATGCACGAACCAATGCAGGTCGTGGTGCGGTCGGATGGCGGTGACGTAGATGGTGCCGTAGCCATAGAAGCCGAGCACAGGGAAGAACAGTCCGAGAATGAAACCGATCGGGAAGCTGTCACCGCGCATGGTCCCACGTGTTCAGCTCGGCGATGGCGTGGTGCGCGGTCATGTCGAACTGCACGGGCACCACGCTGGCGTAGCCGTTGTGTACGGCCCAGGTGTCGGTGTCCTCGCCGTTGTCCATGTCCTTGAAGCGGCCCCGCAACCAGAAGTAGTCCTTGCCCATGGGATCCTGACGCGCTTCGAAATCATCCTCCCAGAAGCCCCAGGCCTGACGGCACACACGCATACCCTTGAGCGGGCCGGCCGCCTCGCGCGGCACGTTCACGTTGATGCAGGTGCCGCGTGGCAGCCCGTTGCTCAGGACGTTGCCGGCGACGTTGCGGATGATCGGCCGGACGTGATCGAAACGCGCTTCGATGCTGTGGTCCATCAAGGAGAAGCCGATGCTGGGGATGCCCTCCATCGCGCCTTCCACCGCTGCGCTCATGGTGCCGCTGTAAAGCACGTTGATGCTGATGTTGCTGCCGTGGTTGACACCGCTGACGAGCAATGCGGGCTTCCCTTTGATCACCTGGTACACGGCGAGCTTCACGCAATCCACCGGCGTACCGCTGCATGCATAGGCTTCCACGCCGTCCATCATCTCCACCTTGTTCAAGCGCAGGTAGTCGTGGATGGTGATGGCGTGACCCATGGCGCTCTGCGGCTTGTCCGGGGCCACCACGAGCACGCGCCCGAAGGCCTTCATTTCCTGCGCCAGCACATGGATGCCCGGGGCGGTGATGCCGTCGTCGTTGGTAACAAGGATGAGTGGCTTGTCTGTCATCGGGGCGCGAAGCTACCGGTGCGATCATAGAAACCGGAGAACCGCGGAACATAGAACCGCAGAATGAAGAAGTGCTGACTGACGACAGATCATCGAGGGGAGGGGGTGAGGCCGCGTCCCCAAGGAGGTCTTGTCACTTGATCCGTTCAGCTGTCTTCACGCTGGCTTCGAAGATGGCGACCAGTTCCGAACATTCAGACCTCCCGGTTTCAAGGGAAGCCGCATCGCTATGTATCCCGGCCTTCTGTATGATCCGTAGGCATGCATGGGATTCGCGGAGTTCCTTCAGTGCGACTTTCATCTTATGCACGAAATCTCTGCGGGACTCGGCACCCTGCGCCTCACCATAGTGAAGGGCTGGTGATGTCCCGGAACGCAGAAGCTGGTCGGCGAGCAATCGTCCGGCTTGAGTTGAGGGCATGCCATCAACGAGACGGATCGTAAGGACGGCAAAGTCGATAAGGCGTTCTTGCAGGTCAAAGGTGTGTTTGTTTCCCATGGTCAGGTTGTTCTATCGAAGGAAGGCATTCGACGGACGTCCTTGTCGGTACATCTGCGGTTCCACATTTACGTTGTTCTGCGGTTCTGCGGTTCAAGGTGTTGATTCGCACCATGAAGAAACACCCCATCCATCCTCCCGGCGCCGCGAAACCGCTCGCTCCGTACACCCCGGCCATCGAGCACAACGGCATCGTCTACCTCAGCGGCCAGATCGCTTTGCGGGGCGACTCCGGCGAGCTGGTGATGGACACCATCGAGGCGGAGACCACGCAGGTGATGGAGAACATCGGTCTCCTGCTACGTGCGGCGGGGCTGGGCTATGATGATCTGCTTAAAGTGACCATCCTGCTCAGCGATATGTCGCTCTACGGCGCAGTGAACACGGTGTACGGCTCGTACTTCAAGGACGCGCCGCCTGCGCGGGAGGCTTTTGCGGTGAAGGGATTGCCGCGCGGCGTGAACGTGGAGATCAGCGGGATAGCGGGGAGGTAGTTCTTGGTTGTCGGTTGTCCGTTGTTGGTTGTCAGGTTGGGCGGGAAGCGTCCTGACGAAGGGATGGTTTGCGCTCCTTTCACCCGGGTAGGCATTGAGAGGCGACTGACGCGTCCATGGCTGGTCCATCGACCGCCTGACAACCGACAACCCACAACCGACAACCGACAACGGACAACCGACAACGGACAACCGAAAGCCGCACCTCACCCCAATCCACTACCCAGTGCGCCGATGGACCGCATGCGGGTGAAGTACATCAGGCACCAGAGAGAGGCGAGCAGGAGCCCGGGAAAGCTGAAGAGCTCCGTGCCGGCGATGAGCATCGGCAGCAGGATGCCGAGCAGTTGTGCGGTGGTGTAGATGTGGAATCCATCGCCTTTCAGGTTCCACATGCGCCAGGTGCCGATGAAGCGGACGGCCGTACGCAATACGAACACGCCGAGGAGTGGTGTGCCGTGCTCGTGCAGGAGATCGAGGAAGCCGTGCAGCTTGTCGAGTTGGTCGGGTTCCAGCAACTTGCCGTAGAACGTGTCGGCCATCGTCCGCAGTTCCTCCGGGTCGATCTCCGCCAGGCTGAACGAGGCGAAGAACCCGAGCAGGTACATGGGGAACACGAGGCCTTGGTTGATGAAACTGAGGACGCAGAGGCGCACCAGGGCCGGTGGTCGTGGGCGCCCGATGGGGACGGTTGATACGGGAGCTTGTTCCATAACGGGCGCGAAAGAAGCCGAATATTGAAGCGCTCGGTGATCAGCGGAGCACCCGCCAATGCACCGCGTACAGGGCTGCAAGGGCGAGGTTGAACGCCCCGGTGATCGCGACACTGGCGATGCCGGACAGCGTAGAGGCACCTTCATAACGCCACACGACGGCCGTGTAGAGCAGGCCTGCGACCAGGAACAGCCACAAGCCCGCCCGCTTCATCCGCCAAAGCCACACGGCTCCCCAGATGCTGAGTAGTGCGCAGAACATGGTACCCCAACCCGTTGACGGGGCCAAGGCGAGCTCCCGATCATTCTGGATCGCGACGTCGGGAATGGTAATGTTGATGTCCACCTGTTCTGATCGGATACTGACACCGGCCCCATGAGAAGCTTCCTGATCCCCAGCAGTGGACGTTTGACCGGTGGGGGATGCGGCCCAGCCAAAGGCGAGCTTTACCCCTCCGAACAACTGCACGCCTCCAGCCAGCACGCTCACGATGCAAAGAATGGCCAGCAACAGCGGACGCTTCTCCATGGGAGCGGAATGCGCGACCGACCGGTCGCCGTCGGTGCTCATCGCAGGTGTTTGATGTTGAGCGCGAAAAGTGTGGTGATACCTGCCCACAGGAAGCCCCGAAAGCCATATCCCAACAGGGATGACAGGGTGACGCTGATCCACAAAAAAGGAAGGACCAGAGCGGGAAACTGGACAGCGATGAACAGCCATAGTCCGACCTTCTTCAACCGCCAGATCATCCATGCGGAACAAGCGACCACGGTCACATGCGTGAGCGATATCCAGCCCAAGGGCACGGCATGTGCGGCTTTTTCCTCCGCGAGGCGCAGGCTGATCGTGACTGGGCGGCCGAGTTCTTCTTCCAACCGCTCGTTCCGGAGCGCCAACTCGTCCCGGTCCCGTTCGCGATCGCGCCATGGTTCATCCGTGAAAATGGATCGCAAGTCCGTCACGAACAGCCATAAGCAAAGCAACCAAGTTCCAGTGCAGAGGATTCCGAGCAGAAGCGGTCTCTTCTGTATGCCGAGAACAGACCGGTCGCCATTGCCGCTATTGGCGCTCATCGCAGGTGTTTGATGTTGAGCGCGAAGAGGATGGTAAGGCCAACCCACAGAAAGCCCGATGTGCCGAACCCTAACAGCGAGATCCACGTGGGAGTGATCCAGAAAAAGGGAAGTATGAACCCCGGTACCTGGATGCCGATGAGCAGCCATAGTCCCATGCGCTTGAGTTGCCACATGAGGAAGACGGAGCAGACCACGAGCAGGGTGTAGATCAAAGACATCCATCCGATAGGTACGGCGTGTTCGGCCTGTTCCTCAAAGAGCAGTTTCTTTCCTTCGATCACTACATTGTTCAGCGGGTTCGCGGCATCCTCAGGCTCCATCCGTTGGATCTCTTCCGCCAGTCCGAGCCGCTCCTTTTCCAGGTCGCGTTGCGGTTTGTCCGTGAAGATGTACTGGATGCTGAACCAGCACATCCAGCTGGCGAAGAGCCAGGTGAGCACACAGAGCACACTGAGGAAGGTCGGTCTCTTCGGCGGGGTGGTGGCGTCGCTCATGTGCAGGAAGTTCTCCCGATAGCCGCAGGCCGGGA
>CAZYPC010000052.1:0-31203 GCA_964649165.1 uncultured Chryseobacterium sp. | reverse complement strand
ATGAAGCCGTCCTTGAAGTCCTCCGCGTTGCGCGTGTCGAGCACGAGCGCGCCTTCGGTCTCGGCCACCAGTTCGAACTGGTCGGGCGACAGCGCGCGAAGACCTTTCTCCTTCACGGTGTCCACGCTCGGGATCACGCCCTTGTTCAGCGCCACGTTCTGCGGGAAGTAGGCCGGTGGCGGCAGCAGACCATCGGTCACTTCCTTGATGAACTGCTCCTTGGTGGCGGCTTTCAGCGCATAGTTGTTCCGCTTCTGGTTGCCCAAGGTGTCGAAGGTCTCCTTGCTCATGTTCTTGCCGCAAGCGCTGCCGGCCCCGTGGGCGGGATACACGATCACGCCATCGGGCAACGGCATCACTTTGTTGTGCAGGCTGTCGTAGAGGAAGCCGGCCAGGTCTTCCTGCGTGATGGAGCCCATCTTCTGCGCGAGGTCGGGGCGGCCTACATCGCCGATGAAGAGCGTGTCGCCCGTGTAGATGCTGTGCGGCTTGCCGTTCTCGTCGATGAGCAGGTAGCACGTGCTCTCCATGGTGTGGCCGGGCGTGTGCAGCACCTTGATGGTGACCTTGCCGAGCTTCAGTTCCTCGCCGTCCTTGGCGATGTGCGCGTCGAACGTCGGGTTGGCGTTCGGCCCGTAGATGATCGGTGCGCCGGTCTTCTTGCTCAGGTCCAGGTGGCCGCTCACGAAGTCCGCGTGGAAGTGCGTCTCCAGCACGTACTTGATCTTCGCGTTGCGCGCTTTCGCCCGTTCGATGTACGGACTGGTCTCGCGCAGCGGATCGATGATCGCGGCCTCGCCATCGCTCTCTATGTAGTACGCGCCCTGTGCAAGGCAGCCGGTGTAGATCTGTTCGATGTTCATGTTGTCGGGGCGACGATCTCGTCGCCCTGGGTTTTGATGTGTTTTTCGATGTGCGACGTGAATGTCGCCCTTACGGTTAGCTAAGATGGGAGAGTTCCCTTCCGATGATGTAGATGCCCATGACGAGCACGAACCATCCGAAGGCGGGTTTGAGTTTCTCGTTGGGGATGCGCTTGCTCAAGAGGCTTCCGGCGATGATGCCACCGATGGCGATCGCCGAGAAGACGAGCAGGAAGTTCCAGTCGATGACCTCACTGCCCTTCAGATCGCCGGTGAAGCCGATGAGCGACTTGGCCGCGATGATGATGAGCGAGGTGCCCACCGCTTGCTTCATCGGCAGCTTGGCCAGCAGCACCAGCGCGGGGATGATGAGGAAACCACCGCCCGCACCGACGATGCCGGTGACCATGCCCACGACCAGACCCTCGGCCAGGATCAACGGGTAGTTGAAGGTGACCGCTTGGCCCTCGCCTCCGGAAGCGGCTTGTGCTTTCTGCTTGCGGATCATGCTGTAGGCTGCGGCTACCATGATGAGCGCGAAGAGGATGAGGATGCCGATCGGCTTGCTCAGCGTGGAACCGCCGATGTGCATGATGGGATCCGGGATGGCGGGCACGAGCCATGCACGCGTGGCGTACACCGCCAGGATGCTCGGAATACCGAACACGATCGCCGTGCGCCAATGGATGTTGCCCATCCGCATATGGCTCAGGCTGCCCACCAAGCTCGTCAACCCCACGATGAAGAGCGAGTAGGCTGTAGCCAATACCGGTTCCACCATGAACAGGTACACGAGAATGGGAACCGTGAGGATGCTGCCGCCTCCGCCGATAAGACCGAGGGACAGTCCCATCAGGATCGCGCCGATGTAGCCGAGGATCTCCATGGTCACAGGTGCTCGCAGCAGTTCTCCAGGTCCTTGATGATCTTCAGGAAACCCGGTTGTTGCAGGTGGTAGAAGCTGTACTTGCCTTCCTTCGCTACACCAAGCAGCCCCTTGTCGCGCATGAGGGTGAGGTGCTGGCTGAGGATGGCTTGTTCGATGCCGAGCAGGTCAGTGAGATCCGAAACGCACAAGCGCCGCCGGGTGCCCAGCAGGTCCAATATGGCCAGGCGCTGCGGGTGCGCTGCCACCTTCAACATCTCACTGGCTTTGATCAGCTTTTCCGATCCGATGCGTTCGTCGAGGGTAGTGATGGACATGGTCCTGTTCGTTGACGGCGCAAACGTATAGGAATATCGCTATCCGTATTTGTGAGGGTTGTCACCGAAAGCTGACATCGGTCAGGTTCTCTTTGTACCATGGAATGGAAAGCCACCAAGCTCTACAGCATCTTCAACCTCAAGTGCCCCGTTTGCCATGACGGGGAGTTCTTCCAGGCGCACCCGTACAACCTGAGCCGGACCGGGGACCTGCACGAGCACTGCCCGGTGTGCGGTGTGAAGTACGAGAAGGAGGTCGGCTTCTATACGGGGGCGCTCTATGTTTCCTATGCCATCGGGGTGGCCGTGAGCGTGTCCGTTTGGGTTGCCATGCTGGTGCTAGTTCCGGATCTCGGCATCATTACGCAGATCCTTACCATCACCACGGTGATGCTGTTCGGAGCCCCGCTCTTCTATGCGTTGAGCAAGATCATCTGGGCCAATATGTTCTTCCACTACGACCCGTCGAGGCGCACACCCCAGGGATCGCGGGCTTCGGGGCGGAACTGAGGCGCGTCGGCTATTTTGCCGGCATGTTCTCCGATCCCAAGCTCCAGCGCGAGTTCGAAAGCGTGGTGGTGCACAGGCACCTGCCCGCGATGACCGTATTGATGCGCGCTGGCGATACCATCACGCATATCCCCATTGTGCGCAAAGGAAGCCTGAGGATCCTGGCCCAGGATGGTGAGGGGCATGAGCGCTTCCTCTATCACATCATGCCGGGTGAGTCCTGCGCCATGTCGCTCACCTGTTCCGGTACGAAACGCATCAGCAGCGTGATGGCCGTCGTGGAGGAGGATGCTGAACTCCTTATGGTGCCGGTGAAGTACATGGAGGAGTGGATGATCTATCCGGAATGGCGACGATTCGTGAACGATACGCAGGCTCAGCGGTTCACCGAGCTGCTGGAAACGATCGAGGTCGTCGCGTTCCAGAAGTTGGATGAACAACTGTGGAACTACCTGGTCAAACGCGTGCAGGCCACGGGCAGCCACGTGCTGAAGGTGACGCACCAGGATATCGCCGACGAACTCAGCTCTCCCCGTGAAGTGATCACGCGGCTGTTGAGCCAGTTGCAGCGGCAAGGGAAGGTCACCGTCTCCCGCGGTTCCATCGAAGTACACCTGGCTTCGGAGCTGCGCGCCTTTTCAGAGGAACGGAGCTAGCGCCGCGTTCAGTTGGCTCGCGCTTATCACGCCGGACCTCCGCCAGACCAGTTCGCCTTTCTTGAAGATCGCCAGGGTCGGCACACCCTGAACGCGGTAGGCCTGGGCCGCTGCGGGATTCTTGTCGACATCGACCTTGATCACCGTGGCCTTGTCTCCGACAGATCCTTTGAATTCGTCCAGGATCGGCTTCATCATCTTGCACGGTCCGCACCACTCGGCGAAGAAGTCCACGACCACCGGCTTGTCGCCGTTGATCAGGTCATGGAAGCTGCGGGGAGCGGTCGTCGTGTTCATCGGATCTCTTCGTAGGTGACCGGTTCATCCAATTCCCGCGCCGGGCGCTTGCTCCGGACAGGCTGACAGGCAGCGGAACCACAGCAGCCGACATTGAAGAACGCTTGCAGGCCGAAGAAGGCCGCGGCGAACCAGGCCACGGGTTCATGCCGGGTGATGGCCGCGAAAAGGAATATCACTGCGAAGGCGGCACGCAGGAAGCGCATCACATCCCATCCGTGCAGGAGCCGGTCCTTCATGCTTTGGGCCGTTGTTGTTCAACATGCTGCCAGGTTCCGCCGTTGTGGGCCATGAATCCACTACGGACCAGCAGCGCTGCAGCAGAGGCGCTGCGCATGCCGCTCCGGCAGCAGGTGACAATCGGTCGGCGTTTGTCCAAACGCTTCAACTCGTCCTGCAGCCTGTCCAATGGGATGTTCACGGCGTCCAGCGCATGTCCTTCACGGAATTCCGCAGGGGTGCGCACATCGAGGATGAGGGCCCCGTCGGCGAGCATCTTGGTGATGTCCACTCGGGTACTGAATCCGAAAAGCGACCTGAACATGTGCTACTTCGTGTTTTCTGCGCGCGCCGAGACCGGCTTTCTGAACGAATGGACGAGCAGCCCCCCCATCAGCGCACCGTACAGTGTGCTGTTCAAGGGGCTGCTGGTGATGACGCATCCATCGGTGCATCCGTAGAAATACCACCAGGCCCACCCGGCAGCGGCCCCGATGACCGCACCTGCCGCGGTCAGGATCCAGGGCCTCATTTCTTCGGACGGGTACTGATGCCGAATGGCAGGTACAACGGGCAGAAGCTGACGAAGCTCGTCAGCGCGAATATGGCCGCCAGTGCCAGCAGGATGATGCCCACCGTTCCACTGATGGTCTCGCTGAAGTACAACGCTGCGATGATCACGGCCACGGCCAGTCGAAGGACACGGTCGATGTTGCCCATGTTCGCTTTCATGATGTCGTCGATTTGGTATCGCGAATTTCCGATACCCGTGCGACGCGGACGGTGACGATCGTCACGTACGCTCGAGCCTGCGAGCCAGCCCGATCACATGCCCATCAGGATCGGCGAAGTAGGCCACCCGATGCCCCCAGTCACGGTCCGATGCCGCGCTCACCAGGTCCGCGCCCGCATCAGCCGCTCGGCTCACGGCCGCTTCATGGTCATCCACCATCAGGTACAACTCGCAGCGCGGCACCCCACTTCCCCTGGAAGGATGAGGCAGCGGCCCACTGATGATCCGCGCGATGCCGTTCTCCGGCATCAATCCCAGTTTGCATCCCGAGCCCAGCGTGAACTCGGTCATACCCGGAACATCCAGCGTGGGTGCGGCTCCGAGCAGCCTGGCATAGAATGCCGAGCTCCGCGACTGGTCAGCCACGTACAGGATGAACTCCACTTCTCCGATCATACCGCGAAGATCAGCGGCATTCGGTGATCGTGTGCGCGGCCATCGGCACGGCCGGGCTTACGTAAGGGATGTCCAACCGAGAGCCCCGCAGGATGAGCAACACGCCCATCACCCCGACCACGACCGGTGAGAGGCGGCGAAGTCTTCCGCGCCAGGCCATGCCGATGAATGAACCACCGAGCCGTACGGCGACCAGGGCTGGTACGGTGCCGGCGCCGAAGAGCAGCATGAGCACGGCTCCGTCGGTAGCGCTGCCCGTGGTAGCCGCGCCGAGCGCTGCCGTGTAGACCAGGCCGCACGGAAGCAGACCGTTGAGCATCCCGCTCATCCAGATGGCCTCGGGTGAATTCCTGCGCAGATGACGGGCCAACATCCCGCGAAGTCTCGATAGCCAGAGCCCTGCGCGACCCGGCACCGTGCTCCGGTCGACCAATGATGGCATGAATGCCACGACCAACAGGATCACGCCGGCCGCCATCGAAACGCCTTGTTGCAGTCCCGCGAGCTGCAAGCCCTGGCTGAACGCGCCGAACACCAGCCCGAGCATCGCGTAAGTGAACACCCTTCCGCCGTTGAGAAGAGCGGTGCTCCTCCAACGCGCCCCGCTTCCCGGGCCCATCGAGGGCACCGCCAGCGCGACCGGCCCGCACATGCCGATGCAATGCGCGCTGCCTGCGGCTCCCAGTACCAGGGCGGACAACCACAGCGCGTTCACGGGACGACCAGTTGTTCCTCGCTGTAATACTTCATCGTGTCGACCTTCCACTCCAATTGCGCCAGGTAGCGGCCCGGACGTAGGTTGATGGCCTCTTCGTACCGACCGTTCGGAGCGCTGTGTATCACCATGGAGCGATCATCGGCATTCTCGCGTGCATGGAGCAGCGACAACGCCCCACTGAGCGACTTGTCCTTCACTTCCTCCGGGAAGGTAACGGTGACGCGTTCGCGTGTGGCTTCCATATGCACCGCGCCACTCAAGGCCAGCGCCCGCGAACCCGCATCGATCCGGTCCTGGTACCTCAACTCCTGAGCGTAGTAGTTCTCGGCGATGAGCGGCTCCGGATTCTGCGCGGCGAGCACAAGGAAATATGCCAGCATGCCGGCGAACGCGATCATGGCCAGTGCGAGTCCTTTTCCCCAGTTCATGTTCCAGGTGGTTTCATGGGTCCGACGAACGAGGTCTTCACCTTTTCCAACAGACGATCACCGCTGAAGACACCGATGACCACTTTCGTTTTCATGCCATCGAGCGCGGAGGAGGGCAGCACCACGAAGAGTTCGCTCTGACCAAGGGCACCCGTTTCCAGATCCAGCGGCTTACCCACCATGCGTACCTCACCGGCCGGTTCGATCAGTTCGAAGCGGATGGGCAGCTGCCTGTGCGACTTGTTCAGCACCTTCAGGTAGTACAGGTTGCTGATGCGGCCGTCAGGCTGCGTCTGGAAGAGCATGCCCGGCGCGCGGAGCAGCGTGCTGTCCGTGTCGCTCCGCAGGGCGATGAGCGTGGCCAGCACCCCCACCAGGACGGTGAGCACACCGGTATACGCCTTCATCCGTGTGTTGAAGCTGAATGGCTTCTTGTCGGCGATCTCCGACTCGCTGGCGAAACGGATCAGGCCGGTGGGCAGGTTCACACTGCGCATCATGTGGTCACACGCGTCGATGCAGGCCGTGCAGTTCACGCACTCGAGCTGGGTGCCGTTGCGGATGTCGATGCCTGTTGGACATTCATGCACGCATGCCTTGCAATCGATGCAGTCGCCTTTGCCGGCCGCACCACGCTCTTCACCCTTCCGCATGAGGCCGCGTGGCTCACCGCGCACATGGTCATAGGCGATCACGATGCTCTTGCGATCGAGCAGCACCCCTTGCAAACGACCGTATGGGCATACCGTCGTGCATGCCTGCTCACGGAAGAAGGCGAAGTTGGCGTAGAAGACACCGCTGAAGACGAACATGGCCGTCAGCCCGACCAGGTGTTCCGACGCTGGTTCGGTGATCGTTCGGATCAGCATGTCGCTGCCGATGATGTATGCCAGGAAGGTGTTCCCGATGAGGAAACTGATGCCGAAGAACAAAACGTGTTTCAGCGTCTTCTTCCGGATCTTGTCGCCCGTGAGCGGACCCTTGTCCAGGGACTGGCGCTGTTTCCAATCGCCTTCGATCCAGTACTCGATCCGCCGGAATACCTGGTCCATGAACACGGTCTGCGGGCACGCCCAGCCGCAGAACAGCCGACCGAAGGCCACCGTGAACAAGGTCACGAAGACGATGAAGGTGATGAAGCCGACCACGAAGATCAGGAAGTCCTGCGGCCAGAAGCTCTGCCCGAAGAAGACGAAGCGCCGCTCCACGAGATTGATCATCAGCAGCGGCTCGCCACCGATCTTGATGAAGGGCCCCGCGAACAGCAGCGCGAGCAGGCTGTAGCCGAACCGCGCGCGCCAGTTGGTGAACTTGCCGTGCGACTTCTTCGGGTACACCCAGACGCGCTTGCCCTGCTTGTCCACCGTGCTGATGGAGTCGCGGAAGCTCTCGGTGTCCGCGCCCTTCGTGTCGCGCTTCACATGCGCGGGTTGTGGGGTCATGGGATCCACCGGTACCCTACGGGTGGCCCGGCTGACAAATGTCAACACCACCCCAGCCCACGGGACTGATGAGCGTCAGTTTCCGGGGCTGATCGATGTCAGAAAGTGAGCCTTGTCACATTCATGCGGAGGGGCGTGCCAAACGGCTGCCGACTGCTCCGAACGCATGTGCCGCTCGTCACCGGCATTGCATGGTGATGAGCGATACCCTTTCGTGGAACGATCCGCGTACGGCTACTGGGACTGGCCCAGCATCGCCATGCGTGTGGTGTCCGCAGGTGCTGCGGTACTATCGACCGGTACCGGAGCCTTCCACACTTCACCTTCCGGGGCTTTCGCGTTCGGTGGGTTGGTCCCTTGCAGGCTGAGCACATAGCTCGCGACCGCTTGCATCTCGAGCGGCTTCAGATCCGTCTTCCAGGCTTTCATCGCCTTTCCGGGCACGCCGTATTTCACCGTGGTGAACACTTCGGTGATGCCGCCGCCATGCAGCCAGTAAACATCGGTCAGGTTCGGTCCCGCCGTGCCTTCTCCGAGCTGTCCATGACAGGTCGAGCAGTTCTGCTTGAAGATGCCGGCACCTTGCGCGAGGCCGCCCGCGTCGGTGAGGAGCACCACGCTGCGTTCATCCACCTGGCCAGCCTGGGCGGAGAGGTATGCGTCCAGATCGGCCTTGGCCTGCGTCATTTCCATGGCGTACTCCTTTTCCTGTTTCGGCCATAGATCCACGACGTGAACGTTGATCAAATACACGATGCCCCAGGCTACCGAACCGTAGAACAACCACAGCCACCAAGGGGGCAATACGTTGTCGAGCTCGCGGATGCCGTCGTATTCATGGTGCATGAGGATATCGGCCTCCTGCTCGATGGGCTTCTGCCGCGTGAGTCTTGCCATGATGCGCTGCTCCCAGGTCGGCCCGGTGCGCACGGCCTCCGCCTCTTTGGGTTCCTCCTTGCCGGTGATCGCCCGCGTCAGCCCGCGCAGCAGGTTGATCTGGACGAGCAGCACGACGAAGAGGAAGATGTTCGTTCCGATGAGTATCCAGAACAGGTGATAGACCGGGATCGTACCGCTCTCGCCTTTGTAGGCCTGAGCGCTGGCATTCAATGCACCCAGCGCCAACAGCGGCAACAGGACGAGCGCACGCGTTCCCCCCTGACCCAACTTCTGCGCCCATCCCCCTGGACCGCCCAGGGTGCGCATGATGCTGCCGAGCGACAGGATGAAGATGGCCTGCACCACCGCCAGGCCGACCAGCGCGTAGATCACCGTCATCGGGATCTCCGGCCGGGTGTTCGCCATCGTGAGGTCCGCCTGTTGCGCCATCATGGGAAGTGAGGCGCACAGTGCCATCAGCGTCGTGGCACGAAGGAGCATGGTCCGGTCAGTTCGCATGTGTTTGCACCCCGCTATCAGGGGCGATCGGTTTCGTTGGTCCGGTCGGCGGCGAGGGGCAACGCGGCCATGTGCTCGATGTGCGACTTCCGCACGGTGAACACCCACCACAGCACACCGAGGAAGAAGAGGAAGAAAACGACGAAGGAGAGCACAGGATAGATATCCACGCCCGCGATCGTCTCCAGATGATGTTTGATGAACTTCAGCATCGTGCTCAGGGATTGGTGGACGCTGTTGTTGAGGGTGCTTTGGCCTTGATATCCGTGCCGATGCGTTGCAGGTAGGCGATCACCGCGATGATCTCCCGGTCGCTCACAGCTTCGATCCTGTCGTTCTTCAAACGGCCGACCACCTGCTCGCTCTGTGCCACCAGATCGGCGTTCGCCTTCGCCGGGTAGTCCTTGTCGTACGGGACCCCCAGCGTGATCATCGCCGCGATCTTGGCACGCGTGGTCGATGTATCCAGCAGGTTGTCGAACAGATGCGGATAGGCGGGCATCAGTGAACCGGGGCTCGTGCTCGTGGGGTCGAACATGTGGTAGTAGTGCCAGCTGTCCGGGTTCCTTCCGCCCTCCCTCGCCAGGTCGGGGCCGGTACGCTTGCTGCCCCACTGGAACGGGTGGTCGTACACGAATTCGCCGGCCTTGCTGTATTCACCGTACCGCACCGTTTCGCTGCGGAACGGACGCACCATCTGCGAGTGGCACGTGTAGCAACCTTCGCGTACATAGATGTCGCGGCCGTGCAATTCCAGCGGGGTGTAGGGCTGCACGCTGGCGATGGTCGGGATGTTCGTCTTCACCAGGAAGGTGGGGATGATCTCCAGGATCCCACCGATGGCAACCAGTACCAGGCTGGCAACGAGCATCTGGATGGGACGGCGCTCGATCCACCGGTGCCAGTGGCCACCTTCGTTCACCACGGCGACCTTTTCCAGCGCGGGGGCTTCCGCATCCTCGTTGGCGACCAGCTTGCCGGCCTTCACCGTCTTCACCAGGTTGTAGACCATGATGAACGCCCCGGTCAGGTAGATGCTTCCGCCGAGCGCGCGCAGCCAGTAGGCGTACTTGATCTCCAGTACCGTGTCCAGGAAGTTCTTGTACACCAGGTAGCCGTCCGGCGTGAACTGCTTCCACATCAGGCTCTGGAAGAAGCCCGCGAAGTAGAGCGGGATCGCGTAGAAGATGATGCCCAGGGTGCCCAGCCAGAAGTGGGCGTTGGCGAGCTTCACGGAGTAGAGCTTCGTGCCGAACAGGCGCGGAACCAGCCAGTATGCCATGCCGAAGGTCATGAAGCCGTTCCAGCCCAGGCCGCCGATATGCACGTGCGCCACGATCCAGTCCGTGAAGTGCGCGATGGCGTTCAGGCTTTTCAAACTCAGAAGCGGGCCTTCCAGCGTGGCCATGCCGTAGCACGTCACCGCAACGACGAAGAACTTGAGCACGGGATCCTCGCGTACACGGTCCCATGCGCCACGCAGGGTGAGCAGTCCGTTCAACATGCCGCCCCAGCTCGGTGCGATGAGCATGATGCTGAACACCGTGCCCAGGCTCTGCGCCCAGTCAGGTAGCGCCGTGTACAACAGGTGGTGCGGACCCGCCCAGATGTAGATGAAGATGAGCGCCCAGAAGTGGATGATCGAGAGCTTGTAGCTGTACACCGGACGGTTCGCCGCCTTCGGTAGGAAGTAGTACATCAGGCCCAGGTAGGGTGTGGTGAGGAAGAAGGCCACGGCGTTGTGCCCGTACCACCACTGCACCAGCGCGTCCTGTACACCGGCGTACCAGCTGTAGCTCTTCGTCCAGGAGATCGGCAACTCGATGCTGTTCACGATGTGAAGCATCGCAACCGTGACCCATGTGGCGATGTAGAACCAGATGGCCACGTACAGGTGCCGCTCGCGCCGCTTGATGATGGTGCCCATCATGTTGATGCCGAACACCACCCACACCAGCGTGATCGCGATGTCTATGGGCCACTCCAGTTCCGCGTACTCCTTGCCGGTCGTCATGCCCAGGGGAAGCGTGATCGCCGCGGCGACGATGATGAGTTGCCAGCCCCAGAAATGGAGGTTGCTCAGCAGGTCACTGAACATGCGCGTCTTCAGCAGGCGCTGCATGCTGTAATAGGCACCGGCGAAGATGCCGTTGCCCACGAAGGCGAAGATCACCGCATTGGTGTGCAGTGGGCGCACCCGCCCGAAACTCAGATACTCCGTGACGTTGAACCCCGGGATCACCATCTGCAATGCGGCGGTCAGTCCCACCAGCATACCCACGATGCCCCACAGGATCGTGATGAACAGGAAGTTCTTGACGATGCGGTTGTCGTACTGGAAGCGCTCGGTCATCGGGCTATTTGGATTTGTTCTTGCCGTCCGTTGAAGGAGCGGGTTCGTTCAGGATGCGCACGGCCGGCGACAGGTCATCGTCGAACTGCCCTTTGCGCACGGCCCAGATGAAGGCCAGGAGGAACACCCCGGCGACGAACGTGCTTGCGGTGATCAGGAGGAAGATGACGCTCATCAGTCCGGCGGCTTCGGGCACGAAACTCCGGTCCCGCTTCCGCCCTGCGGATGAGTGCCGTCATCGCGCGGCTTGACTTTCGTCAGCTCCCGACCTCTCACAAGAGGGGTGTGATGATCGTTACGCCCGAAAGGATGGTACGCCCGTAGTTTCGCCGGCGATGTTCTCCAAAGCTTGCATGTACGCCATCCGCGCATCGGTGTTGATCGCTTCGCACGAGGCGGAAGGCGGCCGATGGACCCTGCGGATGATCGTGGACGAGACCGGTGCCCCGGAGGCTTTCATGGCCAAGATCCTGCAGAAGCTGGTACGCGCGGGCATACTGCGTTCCGTGAAGGGGCCGGGTGGCGGATTCGACATCGCTCCTGATCGGGCTGTGAGCCTCCGGCTCGGCGATGTGGTCACCGCCATCGACGAGGATCATCTCTTCAATGGCTGCGCCCTCGGCTTCGCCCGATGCGATGCGAAGAAGCCGTGTCCCATCCACGCACAGGTGGAAGCGGTGCGGGAGCGGCTTCGCGGTGTGCTGGCGAGCACGCCCATCAAGGATCTGGGGCGTGACCTGGAGGATGGACGGGCCTTCCTCAAAGGCAAGCTCTGAACAACGAAGGCGCCCTTGCGGACGCCTTCGCTGACTTTCACCAACCCCGGGTCATGCGTCAGGGAGGGTGATGTGCCACCGGCCTAGCCCGGCAGCAACACCTTGTCGATCACATGCACGATGCCGTTGCTCGCCGGAACGCTGGCGAGTATGGTCGCACCGTTGATCATCACCTTGCCGTCCTTCACCGTCACCTTCACGTTGCCCCCGTCGACCATGCCGATGGATCGGCCGTCGATCAACTGATCGAGCTTCAGCACGCCCACGAACACATGGTACTGGAGCACGGTCTGCAGATCGGCTTTCTTCTCGGGTTTGAGCAGGCCGTCCACCGTGCCCGGAGGCAGCGCGTCGAAGGCGGCATTGGTCGGGGCGAATACGGTGAACGGACCGGCGTTGCTCAGGGCGTCAACGAGCTCAGCGGCCTTCACCGCCGCAACCAGCGTGGTGTGGTCGGCCGAGCCCACGGCGATGCCGACAACGTTCTTCTGGGACTGATCGTCAACGACCGTCGATTGACCGCCGTCCACAGGTGCATCGTTCGTCGTCGCGGTGGCGGTTTCGGAAGCAGGGGTCGCGTTGCCGCCGCAGGCGAGCAGGGTGGCCATGCCGATGGCAGCGAGCGACAGTTGGATGGTGCTGTTGGTTCTCATGATGGTGGCTGAAATGCCGGACAATGTTGTCCAGATATCGCCGGGCATGTCCTGACGGGCGTCAGCACGCATGTATGATCCTTCTCAGTCCGCGTTGGAGAACGGTCGGGGTCAGAGGTCCTTTCGAGCGAACACCCGCACCGCGCGCCATGCCGGTATAGCGGTCCACAGGATGAGCGCGCCCAGCGAAAGGAGCATGCCGCCCGTGCTGCCGAAGAACTTCTGGTACACGGCGCCGCTGTAGCCCAGTAGCGCGGCCAGATCGATCTTCAGCATGATCAGGATGCGCGAAAGGTCGATCGGGTTCAACGCGGCGAGCGGGACGACCAGCGGCTCGATCGGGCGATCGCTGAAGCTGAACATCAGCCAGAGCAGCAGCGCATCCCAGACCAGCAGCAGCAGGACCCAGGAGACGAGACCGATCCCCACCGCCTTGGCGCGATCACGCTGGCTCACCGCTATCCATAGGCCCAGGGCGCAGAAGACCGCCGTGAGCGCCGTGCCGGTGAGCAGCAGGGTCCAGCCGATCCCACCGGGTGCCCAGGCCATCACCGGCAGTCCCACACCGACCAGGAAAGAGGCGATGAGCGCCGTGGTCACCGCGAGGTACTGGGCCCGCGTGATCGATCCACGACGCAATGGCTGTACCGCCAGCAGCACGGTGAATTCGTACTGGTTGTAGAACCAGATGATGGTGAACACCAGCGAGAGCAGCGGCACGAGCGCCAGCATCACTTGTGCCAGGCCTATGAGGGCCTTCACCGGGTCCGCATCCAGGAAGAAGAGACCTGTTGAGACCAGGAAGAGCAATGCCGAATAGCCGATCGCGAAGCGGTTGCGGGCCAGATCGAGCAGGGTGTACTTATAGACCTTCCACATGGCCGATGGGCAGTTGGGCGAGGTACTTGGGCAAGGCCAGGGAGAGCGAAGCCTCACCCGTCATCTCGGTGATCATCTCCGGCGGAAGAGCGAAACGCAGGCGGCCGTCCTGCAGGTAGGCCACCCGATCGCCCAGGCGCTGCACCTCTTCCATGATGTGCGAGGTGATGAGCACCGTGGCCCCTTCGCGCCTGGCCTGAACGGCCGCATCGAGCAAGCGGGCCGCGCTCACGGGGTCGAGTCCGGCGGTCGGTTCGTCCAGTACCAGCACGTTCGGACGGTACCGGAAGGCCAGTACGGCGCTCACCTTCTGGCGCATGCCGCCGCTGAGCGTGCCGATGCGCTTCTCCAACAGCCGGTCCACGCCGAGCGCATGGATCAACCGGTCGTCCGTCGATCCGGAACGCGCATCGCGGATGTCGTTCATCATCCGCAGGAGCTGGTCCACGGTGAGCTCGCGCGGGAACTCCGCCAGCTGTGGCATGTAACCGATGTGCGCGCGGTATGCCGGATCATCGCCGGTGGGGATCCCGTTCACATGGATGGAACCTTCGGTGGGCCGCACAAGGCCGAGCAGGCATTTGATCAACGTCGTCTTGCCCGATCCGTTCGGACCGATCACCATCACGATCTCGCCTTGTGCGAAGCGTGCGTTCACGGCACGCAGCGCCCATTGCCTGCCGTAACGCTTGCCGAGGCCTTCAAGCACTATCCTATCCATGGGGAGGTCGCATCAAGGGGGCCTTGTCCTCCAGCGCGGCCGGAGTGAGCGTGGGCACGAGACGCTCGCCCTGGTCCAGCAGGTTCACCATCAGGCTGCGCGAAAGCACCATGGCGTACGGCATGCGCTCGGTAACGAGGGCGAACACGCTGAGCGGCCGGAAAGGAACATCGCCCCGGCCGTCGTGGTCCAGATCATAACCGCGGTAGCGGTCCCAGTAGTTGCCTTTCAGCACGCTAAGCACGAGGTCGCCATTGGTCGTCATGTCGAAGGTGTTCGCGCTGAACGCGTTCGTTTCAAAGGTGCTGCCCGTGCTGTTGGCGAACAGCCGCACGGCCCAGCCGTTGGCGTGGAAGGTGTTGCTCCGGACGGTCGCCCGGTTGCAGCCATCGAGCAGGATGCCCACCGTGTTGTCTGCGAACACGTTGCGCTCGATGTGCGCATCGTTGATCTCCTTCAGCAGCAGGCCGTATGCGCTCGCGCCCCGGTTGCGCAGGAATTGGTTGTCGGTCATGATCACTTCCTTCGTGAACATCACCGCCACGCCGGCGCCGTTGTCATGGAACACGTTGTGCGTATAGCTGTCGCGATGGCTGAACATGAAGTGCAGGCCGTAGCGCGCGTTGTACGCCGTGGTGTCGCCACCGACGTGCGAGTCCGTGACGAATTCCAGGTAGATGCCGTCGCGGTGGTTGAGCACCGTGTTGCGCAGCACGGTGACGTGGCCGCATTTCCAGAGGTGGATGCCGTTCGCGCGGCGGTTTTCCGGCGCGGCGGGATCGCCGATCACGCGGTTGTCCGCCACCGTGGCCCGCGCCACGCTGCTCAGGTAGATGCCGAAGAAGCAGCCTTCCACCCGGTTGCCGGTGATCGTGATGTCCGAGGAACTGATGCACTTGATGCCCGCGTTGTCGTTCAGGTCGCTGATCGCCGTACCGCGCACCACGAGCCCGTGGATGGTCACGTTCGGTGCCTTCACCACGATCACCTCGCCCTTGCCACCGCCGTCAAGCACCGGCCATCCCTTGCCCAGCAAGGTGAGCGGCCGCGAGATCGTGAGCGTGCCTTCCGGATACGTGCCGCCATGCACGCGGATGGTGTCGCCATCCGCCGCTAACGACAGCGCCCGGCCCAGCGCGCCCGGACCGGGCCTTACTTCAAGCACACGCGCGTGGGTGGCGAACGCCAGCAGGCAGGGCAGGAGGGAGGCCAGTGTCCGCCGCATGATCAATGCGATTCGAGTCGGGCACGCGTGCCTGACCAGTCGAGTTCCTCGCCGGGGAAGGTCGCGGCCGTGTGCTCGCGATCCTGCTCGCTGGCGAACGCTGCCACGTTCCCGTTCATCGGGCTGCGCAACTCCGGGGAGGCCAGATAGAACGCGCCCGTGGCGTCGATGAGCGTGCCCGGATGCGCGTGGTCGCACACCCACCAGCCCGCTACTTCGGTCTCCGCGATGGCTCCGTCCGCCACATGCTGCACCATGCACTCCGGCGAATCGAACGCGTAGGTCCTGCCCTTTTTCGTCACGATGGCCGCAGCGAACTGACGGTCCACCACGTTCATGCGGCAGGAAGCGCATTCGGCCCGGCTGAAGGCGATCTCCGGCGGGCCGTTCTGCGTGCAGGATGCCAGGAAGGGCAGGAGCAGCACGGCCAGTACCTGTGCCTGCGTCGGTACGTGCCGACCAGCTCCACTCGGCGCACCGTCGGCCTTCCGGCGGGGCCAACGCCACTCGATGGACCAGATGACGCATGCGATGCTGATCGCGGCGAAGAGGATCCAGCCACCCGTGTCCGGCAATGACCACGCATCGAAGTTCAGCAGCTTCTTGTGCCCGAAGAGCGGCGGCTGGTAGGCCATGCCCTCCACCTTGATGGCCGCGTGCGGATCCAGGTCGTGCCCGTATTTGTACCCCCAGGCGTACATGTCCCACATCGCCCAGATCACGAACGCGCCAAGCACCATCAACCAGGTGAAGAGCCCGCCCCTGCGGCCGATGAACGCCACGATCACGCCCCACCCCACGAGCAGGTACAGCGCGTAACGCATGACGGCGAACTC
This sequence comes from uncultured Chryseobacterium sp., assembly GCA_964649165.1. Taxonomy (GTDB): domain Bacteria; phylum Bacteroidota; class Bacteroidia; order Flavobacteriales_F; family PHOS-HE28; genus PHOS-HE28. The sequence continues at coordinate 14,837 of CAZYPC010000052.1, read as the reverse complement.
CGGGAACATCTCGTTGTGGATCGTCGCCATCCCGATGTAGTGGTTCAACCCGTTGATCTTGCCGACATCGCCGGTGAAACGGTCGTGGAAGATCTGGAGGGCCAATCCTTCCGGGTACTGCGGAGCGGCCAGGTCGATGCGCCAGATGGGCACCACGAGCAGCGTACCGATGGCGGCCGCCGCGATGGCGATGACGATGCGGGAGAGCGGACGGAGATGATGGGCCGTGGTCATGATCGGAGGGATTGCGGCAACGGCGGGACCATGCCCGCCGTTGCCCGGTTCAATTCGATCGGAGCGGGCGGGACTACGATCCGGCGTCCACCGAACGGGTCTCGGCCTTCAATTGTACGTTGCTGCCCGCGGGCGATACGCGCACGTACCCCTGCATCTCCTGGTGCAATGCGCTGCAGAAGTCGGTGCAGTACATCGGCGTCACACCGATCTGTTCGGGGATCCATTTCAGTGTCTGCGTCTCGCCCGGCATGATCAGCAGTTCGGCGTTAGCAGCGCCCTTGATCGCGAAACCATGCGGCACGTCCCAGTCCTGCTCCAGGTTCGTGACGTGGAAGAACACCTCATCACCGAGCTTGATGCCCTCGATGTTGTCCGGCGTGAAGTGCGAGCGGATGCAGGTCATCCACACGTGTACCTCCTTGCCTTTGCGTTCGATCTTCGTCTCCTTCTCGCCCTTGGCGACGTAAGGGTGCTGGTTCTTGTTGATGTCGAAGAACTTCACCTCGCGTGGTTTCACGAGTTCCGCCGGCAAGGCTTGGGCATAGTGCGGTTCCCCGATGGTCGGGAAGTCGAGCAGCAGCTCCATCTTGTCCCCGTCGATGCTGAAGAGCTGGGCGCTTTGGGCCAGTTCAGGTCCGGTGGGGAGGTAGCGGTCCTTCGTGATCTTGTTGTAGGCGATCACGTATTTGCCCCAGGGTTTCTTGCTGTCGCCTCCGGGCACGCACAGGTGGCCGATGCTGTAGTAGGTGGGCACGCGATCCACCGGTTCCAACGTTTCCAGGCTCCACTTCACGATCTCGCTGCTCACGAAGAAGCTCGTGTACGCGAAGCCGTTGGCATCGAATTCGGTGTGCAGGGGGCCGAGACCCGGTTTCTTCACTTCGCCCTTGATCACGCTCTCGTACTTCAACACCGGGATCCCCATGAAGTCGCCCTCCACGTCGTTCTTCGCGATGGCGTCCTGGATCTTCTTGAACTCGAAAACGGGGATCAGCGCGGCGAGCTTGCCGCTCCCCACGATGTACCGGCCCGTCGGGTCCACATCGCAACCGTGCGGTGATTTCGGGCAGGGCATGAAGTAGATCAGATCCTTCAGTTCGCGGGGATCCAACTGTACCACCTCCTCCATCACCGTGCTTTCGGCGGTATGGGTGCCTTCGTTGTACCAGTTGCTGTAGTACTTCACCGGCACTTTGCGGCCTTTACCCTCCTTGGCGTACTGCTCGGCCTTTTTCCAGTTCACCGCCATCACGAAGTCCTTGTCGCGCTGGCTGGCGTTCACCTCCAGCAGGCTGTAGGCCTGTTCGCTGTTGTAGCAGCTGAAGAAGAACCAGCCATCGCTCGCCTCCTTGCCCGTATGCGCCAGGTCGAAGTTCATACCCGGCGTGATGATCTGGAAGGCGATCGACATCTTGCCGCTTTCCGGCTCGGGGTGGATGAAGCTCACCGTGCCCTTGAAGTGCTCGCGATAGCTCTCGATCGGCACGTCGCGCTCGGCGTCGGTGCCCATGGGGATCGAGAAGCGTGTGCCGCTCACCACGTACTCGCTGTTCGGCGTGGTGAAGGGCGAACTGTGGTTGCCGGCGCAGTTCGGGATCTCGATGATGCTCTTGGTGCGGAAGGTGCCCAGATCGACCAGCGCGATGCGCGGCGTGTTGTTGCCGTTGATGAAGCACCATTTGCCGTCCGGCACGCCGTCCGTCTGCGACAATTCCGGATGGTGGCTGTCGTCCCAGGGAATGTAGCCGTGGCTGGTCATGAGCAACGGCTTGGTCTCCTCACTGTAGCCGTAGCCGCTCTGCGGGTCTTCGCTGAAGACGGGGATGTTGCGCAACAGGCGCCCGCTGGGGAGGCCGTACACGCTCATCTGCCCGCTGAAGCCGCCGCTCACGAAGTTGTAGAACTCGTCGTAGCTGCCCGGCTTCACGTAGGTCTTCGATGCGGCATCACCCTGCACCACGGCTTGCGCGGTCTGCGGGCGGCAGCCCTGCATGGTGTTGAAGAGAAGGAACACGGCGGCACCACCGCCGAGCAGCAGGGCCGATGTCATCAGGGAACGTTTCATGGTCGATCGGTTCGTTAGTGGTGGATGGGTTCAAAGGGTGCGCATGAACTCGAGTACTTCACGACCCTCGTCCTTGCTCAGGTTCTGGTTCGGCATGCGTACCAGGCATTGTTCAAGCAGCTTCTGGGCTTCCGGGTCGTCGGTGAGCATCACATCGACGTTCAGGATCATGTTCATGATCCACGCCGGCTCGCGCCGGGTGGTGATGCCCTTCCAGCCAGGGCCCACTACGCGGTTCTCCCCCGTACTGTGGCAGGCCTGGCATTTCACGTCGTAGGTGGTCTTGCCTTTCTCCGCCATCGCGTTGTCGACAGCGCCCAGTGTGAGGTCGGCCGCTGTGATCAGGCCCGGTGCGCTGCTGGCGCCCGCGCCACCGGTCGGTGCGCCGGGCGGCGCGTTGCCCGCTCCCGGAGGGGTGGCCGGGGCCGACCCGGCGCCGCAGGCGGTCAGCAACATGATTGTGGTGGCGATAATCGCCGCTAGTCCCGCTCGCGTTCTCATGGGATCGTGTTTGGTGTGGTGACAAATCTCAGCGGACCATCTTGTCCGGTATATGACTTTCGTCACCGGATCGCACGATCGTTGCCGGTCACTTCGAATGATGCAACCACCTCAAGTCCCACCGGGCGGCGTGTTGCGCCGCTGGTTCCTCTACGCGCTGGGGTATCTCGCTGTCGCGGGTACCATCGGTGCGCTCCTCCGCCTCATCTATGTGGTGGAGATGCCCTGGCTGCTCTTCAAACCCTGGCTGCATGCCCACTCGCACGTGGCCATGCTCGGCTGGGTCTTTCCCGGCCTCATCTTGGCGTTGATCGCGCAGGACGATCGTCGGCCGCCCCGTGGGTTCACCATCTGGATGGCGCTCTCCATGGCATTGGTCGCCGGCATGCTCCTCAGCTTCCCCGTCCAGGGGTATGGTGAGGTCTCCATCGCCTGCTCACTGGGGCAGACGATCGTGAGCTATATCCTGCTGGGGCAGCTATGGGGGCATACGCAACGCTGGCCGGTGCGGGGCAGCGGGCTGCTGGTCCGGCTGGCCATCGTCTTCCAGTTCGTGAGCACAATGGGCATCTGGGCCATGGGGCCCATCATGACCAGCGGCCTGGCCGGCACCGAGTGGTACTACTGGAGCATCCAGTGGTTCCTGCACTTCCAGTTCAACGGCTGGTTCTGGTTCGCCGCCATGGCCATCGGTAGCCGTTGGGCCGAGCACCACGGCGTGCATGTGCGGCTTGATATGCTCACCATCGTCCTGTGGGCCGTGTCGACCGTGCTCAGCTTCGCCCTCGCCGTGGCGTGGAGCGAGCGTGTGGTCGCCGTGCTCCTGGTCAACTCTGCCGGGGTGCTTCTGCAATCGGTCGCCGCCTGGCGGACCATGATCTCCATGCGCAAGGCGCGTCTCGAAGCTTTTGTGAAGACCACTCCCTGGATGAGGGTACTCATCGGGGTCATGCTCATCAGCATGGCCGGCAAGGTGGCCGCACAGGCCCTGGTGGCCGTTCCCGCGGTGGCGAACATGGCACTCACCCTGCGTAACTACGTGGTAGGCTTCGTACACCTGAACACGCTGGGCGCGATCACCTCGTTGCTGTTCGCCTTCGCGCTGATGAAGGGATGGTTCGATGAGCGCCGTGCGATGGTGCGGGCCGGGCTCATGCTCTTCATCGCGGGTTTCGCATGCAGCGAGTTGCTGCTCTTCATCCAGGGAACGTTCTTCTGGATGGGCTGGGGACTGGTCACGGGCTACTACTGGCTGCTCTTCGCCGTAAGCGCTCTGCTGCCGTTGGGTGTGTGGGCGCTTCTCATCGCCGCCAAACCTTGCGAACGGGCGGGCCGGACCGGGGGTGAAGGTGCCGGGGGGATGGTATGATCAACCCCACAGCGTATCCGGCCGAAGCCTCGGCGCGTCCACGCGTACCCGTTTGTTGCGGTTGGTCTGGCCCGTCAGTAGCGAGACGTTCCGCACGGGTACGCCGAAGGCTTCCGCGAGAAAGCCGATGAGCGCTTCGTTCGCTTTGCCGTCCACGGGCGGTGCGGCCAGCCGGATCTTCAACGCTTCGCCGTGCGTGCCTACCACCTCGGTGCGCCTGGCCCCGGGCTGCACGCGCAGGACAAGCACGAGATGGTCGGACGCTTCGGTGAGCCAGGCATGCATGGGCGCAAGGTGCGCCATCAGCGGATGAAGACGAGCAGCACGGCCTGGTAAACGACGAAGGCCGCCCAGCCGCAGATGCGTGCGGGCCAGGGAGCCAGCCCGAGCGCGACACGGCCGATGCGCGGGAAGAGCAGGATGAACGCGGCGAGGTAGAGCAGCAGGTACAGCCAGATGAAGGCCAGCGTGGGGCTCGGCCGAACGATGTCCGCCATCCACCGCTCCGGGTCCATGAGCCCGAGCAGCAGCGCGGCACCTGCGAGCGTGTCAGGTACCAGGGTGAACAAGGTCGCCACGGCGGTCGTAGGCCCGATGAGCGCGAGCGTGCCCTCGAAGGTGCCTGTGCCGCCGTCCCCACGGGCCAGCAGGTGCAGTACGGCCGAGGCGAGGATGCCGCTGATGAAGATCACGGGCACGGTGAAGAGCGGTTCCCACAGGAAGTACTCCGCCGTGGGTATGGCCAGCCACGAAGGCATACCGGGGCCAACGCCACCGAGGGCCAACGGAGCGATGGACAGGCTGTAGGCGACCCCGAGCCCGAGCAGTTCCAGAAGGCTGCGGCGCACATTCCTCTTCAGCGCCAGACGGCGTTGAAGAAGCGCTTCCCAACTGGCGAGGGGCGTCACTTCTTCTCCAGGAGTCTGGCGACGTTGCCCCATCCGCGTCCATCGACGGCTTTGAAACCGTGGGCCACCAGGATCTCGGCTGCCGTGGTGCTGAGCGCATCGTCCGCATTGCAGGTCACCACCGGTCTGTCTTTCGGGATCGAGGCCAGGCTTTTCAGCAACCTGGGCATGGGGATGTTCAACGACCCCGGCACATGCCCTTGCTTATAATCCTCCAGAGGCCGGATATCAATGATCGTCGCGCCCTCCTGCAGCAGGCGTTTGATATCCTCGGACGACGCGTCATCCAACAAGGTTCTGCGGAAACCACGGTCTTTCATGTGTCTGGTCCGGTATGATCGATGGCGATGAGGTCGAGTGAACGTAGCGCTGTGGAACCAGGGGGCAACTGACCAATGTCAGCCGCACGCTGGCGCGCCCCCGTCATCGGGATCCAGCGACCATGCAGCTACTCCACCACATCATACCCTACGCTCCGCAGCCGGAAGCGCCCGTAGGTATATGGCCCATCTGGAAGAATCCACACCGCTTCGCCATAGTGCGGCAGGACCAGTCCCGCCATGGGGCCGTGCTCGCTGGCGGGAGTGCTGAAGCGGTAGTTGCGCGGCGGCTGGTCATCCAACAGGGCGTAACGGTCGTCGCTGATGAAGTCGAGGAGGTGATCCTGTGCATTGAAGACGAGGATGGCGCTGATGCGGATACCGTTGTGTGTGAAATTGACCTGGGCGGAGCGGTCGTCGATGGCGGACCAGCTGATGCGCTCATCTACCAGCGCGCCGGGGGCGAAGAGGCAGAGGTCGTTGAACCAGGTGACGGTTTCGGCGGTGTCCATCATAGGGCCCTGCGCTTCCATCACGGGGATGAGACCGAGCAATTTGATGCGCATGCTGGCCGTGCCATCGTCGTACGCATGGAAGCCTTTGGTGGGCAGGCCTTTCATGGTGGCGTCCATCCAGAAGAAGCGCGTTGGCGTGGGGAAGGTGTTGGTCTGCACGGTGGTGAAAGGCATCCACGGACCGCTGGTGCTGCGGATGCCGCCTTCGAAGGCGAGGCGCATGTTGCGCGAGCGGGGCTTGCCCATGGCACCGCTGGCACGCAGATACCGCTGCACGGGGAATGGCATCGGTGCGAGGTCGGTCTCGCTCACGACATGTTCCGGCAACGCGCTGGCGCCTTGCACGGCCTGCGCAGCGGCGTGTACGTAGGCGCGCCGGAAGTTCCACGAGGCGGCGACCACCACAATGGCCAGCACAACGAGCACGTTGGCCACGGTGCCGAAGCGCGCCGAGCGGCCGTAGCCGATGATGAGCGCTTGGGAAAGAACCACCGCGACAGAAGCGAACATCCACCAGCGGTCATGCCCCAGGAACAACAGCAGTGCCGCAACGCAGAAGAGCAGGGCGGCCAGGGTCCACAGCGCCCCCATGCGTTCGCTGATGGGCTTGGTGAGCGCGGATACCTCGACCCGTCCGAAGGCCTTCGCGGAGCCCATGAGGTGGATGAGACCGTGCAATACCAGCAGAACGAGCAGCGCGGTGCGGAGCATCACGGCAGGATGTGGGGCACGGGCGAAGTTCGGCCGACACCGGACTCGGCTGGCACGCGCGACCGGTCGCTGGTGCGCAGCATGCCCAAGTAGCGCCACGCGATGAGGCCCAGGCCGGCGAGCAGACCGAGACCCGCGATGGCGGAGACGTGCAGCACGCCCAGCACGGGTGCCATCATGCGCTGGAAATCCTCCATGCCGAGCACCGTGGCGCGGTAGCCCTTCAGCAGCCCCGCGATGATGAGCGCCAGCCAGAAGACCACCAGGCTCGCCGATGCGATGGTGCGGCCCAGCGCGATGGAGCGTTTCACGCGCTCGCTGGCCTCGTCCATGCGCAGCATGTGGCCCAGCGAACCCAGCAGGATCATGGTGTTGATGCCGATGGTGGCGCCCATGGCGTGGGCAACCGTGATGTGCGTGCCATGCGTGTAGCGGTTGATGGCGGGCACGGACATGAGCAGGGCGAGGAAGAGGTTGAGGAAGACCCAGGCCTCGGCGGCGATGAGGAAGCGGTAGGTGAGTAGGTGCTTGTGCCGGCGGTGCTCTTCCAATTTGGTGCGGAAGCTGCGGATGATGTTGAGGAAGAGGATCCACTCGGCCATGCTGATGCCGTAGGCCACGTGGCGGATCCACCCGGCGGTGGGCACGTTGTAGATGTGGTGGCCCCAATTGAACATGAGGTTGCTGAGGCCGAGCAGCCAGAAGAAGAACGGTTTCCGACCGCGCGCGATGCCCTCATCGCCGCCGATCACCGTCATCAGGTAGAGCGCCGTGCCGTAGATCATCTGGTTCCACGCGCCCACCATGGCCCCGTTGGATTTCCACTGCACGCTCACCTCGCGCAGGTAGTGGTCCCGGAACCAGGGCACCTGCCAGAGGTTCTGCTCAAGGAAGGTGATCAGGAAGAAGACTATGCCGGTGGTCCACATCCACACGTACAGCGGCGGGTCCGGCGCGCGCCGGAGCCACGCTCGGAAGTAGTCGGCCATGAGCAGCAGCCACGCCACGAGCAGCGGTGCGCACAGGATGGGCGGGAACTCCCAGTACTCCCGCCCGCCGAAGCGCTGGAACGCATAGAAGGCGAAGACCATGATGATGGTGGTGATCCAGAGGATGAGGTAGAGCGGGCGCAATACCGATGCCTTGCGCACGGGGAAGACCTCATCCTTGTAGCGCATCACCCCGGCCGTGGCACCGGTGATGATCCAGAACAGCGCGGCCGACACGTGCATGGGGCGCCACTGGCGGAAGGGGAAGAGGTCCGCCACATCCTGGGACAGGAAGGCGAGGGCGGCCACCACGCCGAAGACCAGGGCGCACAGCAGCATCACCAAGGCGAAGCCGACCTGCCAGCGGGTGATGCGGTCCATGTCAGCGTTGGTCGATGAAGTATGTACCTGTCCAGTGCACGGCTTCTTCGGGCACCTTGCTTTGCCCTGACCGGTCAACCCAGGTGAGGAAGGCGATCAGCGCGTCGAGCTCCGCATCGTTGAGGGCGTGCGCGGGCATGCGGCCGGTGCCGTAGCGCACGAAGGTGCGGATGCGTGCTTCGCCTTTCAGGCTGCTCGTATTGGTAAGGTCCGGCCCCATGTAGCCGCCCAGGCCGTAGAGCTGGTGGCAGCCCGCGCAGTTGTTCGCCTGCCACACGCGCATACCCTCCCGTACTTCCGAGCTGGCGGCGGTGCCGTGCATGGGTGCGGCCGTGTACACCAGGTACGAATACACGGCGAACAGCACACACAAGGCGGACAGGAGCACGCGCATGCGAGGAGGCTGTGCGAAGTCACGCCTTCCCGTGCGCTCCGGGCCTGACGCCCGTCAGGTGCCACGCTCTCCGGTCCCCGTTATTTCGGCCGTGCCCGAACGGCGCGACACCGCCACCCGAAGACAGAGACCATGACCGCCTTGAACATCCCCGTCACCTCCTCCGTGGGTTCCATCGTTGCCAGCGACCTGCGCGCCGCAGCGGTTCTCACGCGCCACGGCATCGATTTCTGCTGCAAGGGCGGCCGCAGCGTGGAGGAGGTGTGCCGCACCAAGAACCTCGATCCGGCCGAACTCATCCGCGAGATCGGGGATGAACTGGCGCGCGATACCACCCGTGCGGAAGATTTCGCTTCGTGGACCATGGACCGGCTCATCGACCACATCGAGGTGGTACACCACCGCTATGTGGAGGACCGCACCGCCGTGTTGCGCCACTACCTGCGGAAGCTCTGCCGCGTGCATGGTGAACGGCATCCGGAACTCTTCGACATCGCCGCCGAGTTCGAAGCCTGCGCTGCGGCACTCGCGTCGCACATGAAGAAGGAGGAGTTGTTGCTCTTCCCCTACATCAAGCAACTGGAGCAGGCGAAGGCTGCCGGCACCGTTCCGCCGAAGCCCTACTTCGGCACGGCCCGCAACCCCGTGCGCATGATGGAGGAGGAGCACGAGACCGAAGGCGAACGCTTCCGCCGCATCTCCGAACTGAGCTATGGCTATGCGCTGCCCGCCGACGGTTGCGCCACCTACGCTGCCGCGCTGTCCCTGCTCAAGGAGTTCGAGGCCGACCTGCACACGCACATCCACCTGGAGAACAACATCCTCTTTCCGCGCGCACTGCGCATGGAGGACGAGGTGCGGTCATGAGCCGCACCGCACACTTCCGTCAACCTTCCGCCATGTTCCGAAGAGGTCTTCCACTGCCGTTGTTGCTGCTCTGCACGGGCGCGTTCGCCCAGAACCCCCTTGCCATCCCGCCCGCGCTGGACATGGACACCTTCGACCTGGTGGTGGACGAACACACGCACCAGTTCTACCCCGGCCTCACCACGGAGACCTATGGCGTGAACGCGGAGTACCTCGGGCCCACGCTCATCTTCCACCACGGCGACACGACCCACGTGCGTGTCATCAATCAACTGGAACAATTCACGAGCATGCACTGGCACGGTATGCAGGTGCCCGGTGAGTTCGACGGCGGGCCACCGCGCCAAGTGCTGCCCGGCGAAACCTGGAACGTGAAGTACAAGGTGAAGAACCCCGCCGGTACCTTCTGGTACCATCCGCACCCGCACGAGATCACGGCCGAGCAGGTGAACCAGGGCATCGCGGGGATGATCATCGTTCAGGACGCGGAGGAAGCCGCGCTCGACCTGCCGCGCACCTACGGCGTGGACGACATTCCCGTGGTGGTGCAGGACCGCCGCTTCACCACCGGCGGCAGCTTCATTTTCGGGCCCTTCGGTGATTCGGTACTGGTGAATGGCACGCCCCGGCCCTACGTGGACCTGCCCGCACAAGTGGTGCGCCTGCGCCTGCTGAACGGCTCGAACGCCCGCATCTACCAACTGGGTTTCGAGGACGGCCGGGAGTTCTCCATCATCGGCAACGATGGCGGGCTGCTGGATGCGCCCATCGCCACCGACCGTGTGCGCTTGAGCAATGGAGAGCGCTCCGAAGTGCTGCTGGACCTGGCCGGTCTCGAAGGGGACAGCCTGCTCCTGATGAGCTTCGCCACGGAGCTCACCGGCAGCATGCCGGGCAGCGGTTACATCCTGTGGGAAGGCAGCGCGCTGAACGGCGTCGACTTCCCTGTGCTGCGCATCCGTGTGACAGCACCCACGCCGGACCCGGTGACCACCATACCCGCGACACTGGTTGCCCAGAACCCGCCGGATGAAGCGGACGTGAGCCGTACGCGCAACAAGACATTTTCCGGGAACGGTATGGTTGGCATGGGCATGTTCTACATCAACTCGCTCATGTTCGATATGGACGTCATCAACGATACCGTGCTGCTGGGTGCCACCGAGGAATGGGTGGTGCTGAACGGCTCGGACATCGCGCATCCCTTCCATATACACGGCGGCTCCTTCTGGATACTGGACCGTGACGGCCAGGCACCGCACGCGTGGGAGCGAGGTGCCAAGGACGTGGTGCTCGTGGATATGGCCGAGCAGGTACACCTGTTGATGAGGTTCGATGAGCCCACCGATGGCTGGCCCTTCATGTACCACTGCCACAACCTGATGCATGAGGACAATATGATGATGCTCCAGTACATCGTGGTGGATCCCTCAACGCAGGTCGTGGAGCCGACCAACACGGAAACCTTCAACGTGTTCCCGTCCCCGTCCACCGGAGCTTTCACCTTCCAGAGCGGCTTTGCGGTACACGAAGCGGACCTCACGGACATGCTGGGACGCGTGGTGCTGCGCCAAGCGATGAACGGTCGTTTCCAGGGAGACCTGGACGCGCGAGCATTGCCTCCTGGGTCCTATGTGCTCCGCTTGGTGGGCGCTGATCGGTCAGCCCGCGGTATCGTCGTGCGCGAATGAACGAACGTGTGCGCCACTTTTGACGGAACATGGAAACCGTGACCGCACACCATTGGAGGCGGTTCCTCATGGCCTTGGCCATCGTGGCTCTCGTGTCAGCGTGCATCGATGTGGCTTTGGGCGAATGGTCGCAGGCCGCATCGTCGGGCTGCCTGTTCATCGGCGTGCTCGGGTTCCAGCGCTCATTGCGCTATCACAGCGTCCGTTGGCGTGCCTTCGCGGGCATCGCGCTGGTGCTGGCCATCACGGTACACATCACGCGCTTCGCCCTGGCGCAGGGGCGGTGATATCCGCGCGCAGGTCATCCATGATGGCGCCAGCAGCGTGTGGTCGGCTGGAACGCCGGTGTATCCTTACGCGACGATAATGCCGGGCTTGGCCGGGTTCACGAACCGCCTTCCCACTCCGCCCAGCTTGTCGCGGTCTCCCGCAAGCGTGCATGGCTTAGGGATGAGACCTGTGGCAGTTCGGCCCGGATACGCGCCACCATGTCGAGCAGCAGGTTCTCGCACGTGGGCTGCCAGGACGTGAAGCGCGTGCGGCCGAAGAGCGGATGGTCCAGGTCGATCGTACTGCGCTCGCTTTCGTGCAACACCAACGCGTGATCGTAATGGTCCACTACGCAGCGTTTCACGATCGTCTTCAGGTCGGCGAAGTCCATCACCATGCCGTTCTTCGGATCGCCTGGACGGTCCATCGGTTCGCCGCTCAGGGTGATGTCCAGCACATACGAGTGTCCGTGCATGTGCTTGCACGGCCCATCATGACAGGTCAAGGCATGCGCCATTTCCAAGGTGAAGCGCTTGGTGACCTGCAGGCGGCGTTCGGTGCTCATGCCAATATCTCGAACCGCGCGGTAAAGTGCCGCAGGAACTTCGGCTCCTTGACGATGCGGTAGCCGCGCGCCTGTTCGCGCGTGCGCATCACTTCTTCGAAGGTCTCGGCAACGTATTCTATGTGGCTCTGCGTGTAGACGCGGCGCGGGATGGCTAGGCGCACCAGTTCCATGGCGGCTGGGATGAGCGCACCATCAGCGCTGTACTTGCCGAACATCACGGAGCCGATCTCCACGCTGCGGATGCCCGCCAGCCGGTACAACTGGCACACCAGCGCCTGTCCTGGATACTCGCGTGACGGGATATGCGGATAGAGCTTCTTCGCATCGATGTATACCGCGTGCCCGCCGATCGGGCGCATGAGCGGCACGCCCAGCGCGTGCAGCCTCTCGCCGAGGAAGGTGGTGCTGCGGATACGATAGTCGAGGTAGTGCGGGTCGAAGACCTCTTCCAGCCCGATGGCGATCGCTTCCATGTCCCGACCGCTGAGCCCGCCGTAGGTGGTGAAGCCCTCGGTGATGATGAGCAAGTTGGTGCACGCTTCGGCCAGCGCACCGTCCTGCAAGGCGAGGAAACCTCCCATGTTCACCAACGCATCCTTCTTCGCGCTCATCACCGCGCCATCCGCCAAAGCGAACATGCGCTGGGCGATCCGGCGGTAGGAGAGACTTTCCATGCCGGCTTCGCGATGCTTCACGAACCAGCTGTTCTCCGCGATGCGGCAGCAGTCCAGCAAGAAGAGCACGCCGTGCTTCTTGCAGATCGCGGACACCTCCTCCGCGTTGCGCATGCTCACCGGCTGCCCGCCGCCGCTGTTGTTCGTCACGGTGAGGATCACCGCGCCGATGTGCCCGGCATGTTCCATCAGCAGGCGATCAAGCTCGGTGACGTCCAGGTTCCCCTTGAAGGGATGCTCGCGCGCGGGATCCCTGCCCTCGGCGATGGGTATATCGATGGCCGTCGCGCCGGTGAACTCGATGTTCGCGCGCGTGGTGTCGAAGTGCGTATTGCTGATGAAGACCTTGCCCGTCCCGCCGAGGTGGCCGTAGATGATGCGCTCCGCCGCGCGGCCCTGGTGCGTGGGCAGCACGTGGTCCATGCCGGTAAGCTCCTGCACGGCCTGTTCCATCCGCTCCCAGGAACGTGAGCCTGCGTAAGCCTCATCGCCCTCCATCACGCCGGCCCATTGGTGCGCGCTCATGGCGCTGGTTCCGCTGTCGGTCATCAGGTCGATGATCACGTCGCGCGAGCGTAGCAGGAACGGATTGTAATGCGCGGCCTTCAACTGCTGCGCCCGCTCCGCCTCGGTGCTGATGCCGATGGGCTCCACGCTCTTGATGCGGAAAGGCTCGATGATCGTCCGGTGCTGCACAGGCGCAAGGAACCATGACCCGTCACCACAGCGGCTGACATCCGTCACACCTTGCTCACCCGCACTTGCTGGCCCCGCAGCTTTTGCACTTCAGGCAGCCCTCCTCGTAGTAGAGACCATCGGCGTCGCCGCATTCGAGGCACTTGCGGCCGGCGGCGCGGGTGCCATCGGGGATGTAGCGTTGCAGCGCGCGTACCACACCGTTCTTCCAGGTGTTCAATGTGGCGTCGTAGAGGCTGAGGTTGGCCACCACGTCCACCACGTGCGGCAGGGGCACGCCCTGACGCAGCATGCCGCTGATGAGGATGGCATAGTTCCAAAATTCGGGGTTGAAGGTGCGGCTGAGGCCCTGCACCGTCATGCGGTAGTCGTCGGCATCGGCGTACTCCAGGTCGTAGATGTTCTTGCCGCGCTTCTGATCTTTGCGCTTCACCACCCAGCCCTTGGTGACCCACTTGGGCAGTTCGAAGCCGCCATTGGCCTTGCCGGTGAAGATCTCGTAGGGCTCGCCGTCGAGCAGGCCCACCACGGCGATCCACGGTTCGGTCTCGTTGTGGAAGCGCAGCACATCGGCTTCGAGGCGCTCGGGGCGCGAGACATGCGTTGGCTGTTCCGCCGGTGCATCTTTCTTCTCTGCGATGAGCACGCCGCTGCGACTTCCGTCACGGTACACGGTGATGCCCTTGAGGCCTTCCTTCCACGCTTCGAGGTAGATGCCGCCGACCTCTTCCACGGTGGCGGTGGAAGGCAGGTTGATGGTGCTGCTGATGGAGTGCGTGGTGTACTTCTGCACCACGGCCTGCAGGCGCACGCGTTTGTGCCAGTCGATGTCGTTCGCCGTGGCGCCGGCATAAGGACTTTCGTTGGTATCCTTCTCTCCAGAGGCCTGCATCCAGTCCAACACGCGCGGGTGGTGTACGGTGAATTCCTCCCACTGATCACCGAGTTCATCCGTGAAACTCACTTTGGCTTTCTTGTCGCCTGGGACGACCTTGCGGCGACGCGTGTAGCCGAGCATGTAGACCGGCTCGATGCCGCTGCTGGTGCGCGTGAGCAGGCTGAGCGTACCGGTGGGCGCCACGGTGCTGAGGCTGACGTTGCGGCGGCCGTGTTTCATCATTCGAGCATGCACCTCCGGCAGTTCCTGCTCCAGCATCGCAGTGAACCCCGAGGTGCGCTCGACGGCGGGATCGAAGGCGGCGAAGGATCCGCGCTCGATGGCCATGTCGATGCTGCTCTCGAACTCCGCGCGACACTTCGTGCGCATGATCTCATCGGTGGCGATCAGCGCGGCATCGCCATCGTACTTCAGGTTCAATCCGGCAAGCGCATCGGCGAGGCCCGTGAAGCCAAGACCCGTGCGGCGGCCCTTCCGACCGGTGTCGCGCAGCAACTCCCAGGTCTCGCGCTCCACGCGCTTGGTCTCGTCAGGCTCAGGGTCGCTATCCACCTTGGCGAGGATGCGGTCCACGGCTTCGAGTTCCAGGTCCACGAGGTCGTCCATGAGGCGTTGCGCCTCGTAGGTCACCTGCGCGAAGCGTTCGTGGTCGAAGCGCGCTTCGGGTGTGAAGGCGTCGGTGACGAAGCTGTAGAGGTTGATGGCGATCAAGCGGCAGCTATCACCGCCCTGCATGGCGATCTCGCTGCACGGGTTGGTGCTCTCGTTGCGGAAGCCGGGGTA
>CAZYPC010000051.1:18411-31287 GCA_964649165.1 uncultured Chryseobacterium sp. | reverse complement strand
GCTCATCGTTGGCACGAGCGGATGTGAAAAGAGCCACCGGTTCGAAGGTGGCTCCCGCCTGTCGCAACGCCTGGATGCGTTGGGGTACGAGCCCCGGTGCCGAGCGCGGCCCTTGGGCATTCGTCGTAGAACAAAGCGCGAGAAGAGCAGGGAGGAGCATACGGGTTCTCATGAGCGCGACCGTGTTTCAGTGTGGCGGCAAGTGTATCCCCATCACGAAGCCTCCGCTCGCATATTTCGCCGGATCAGGTGGCCCTGCCCGACGAAGGGGACCCTCCACTCTACCGCTCGCCGAGCCTCAACGCACGATGACGAAACGCTCGGAGAAAAGGGAACCATCGAGCATGATCCGAGCGAGATGTACACCGATCGAGAGCTTGGATACATCGAGCGATGCGGAGCGTGTATTCATCGAACGATCGAGCACGACACGCCCGACCTCATCGCTGATGATCACGCGGTCGATGTTCTCCGGTGCGGTGATCCACAAACGTTCGGCGCCCGGGTCGAACGCGGAGCGCAGACCTGTTGTTGAGGGGATCCCTCCCAGCGCCATCGCTTCTTCCACGGTGATGACGACCTGATCGGAGGTTGTCCCGCATCCGTTGTAGTCGCAAGTCCAGATGAGCACGTTCACGCCGATGCCGCCACCATAGTAGATGGCGGACGCATCCGTGGGATCGGAGATGACACCGGTTCCGGATACGATGGCCCATTGACAGACCGCCGGGAAAATGCCAGGTGTCGCTTGTAACTGAACGGAACCCGGCGGTGTGAACACGGTCTGGTCCGGGCCGGCATCGGCAGGAGGGAAATCCACCTCGTACAGGGTAATGAGCACCAGGTCGGTGCTCACCCCCCCTGAGCCGGTGATGGTCCACTGAAGCGCGTTCTGGCCATAGGCGATACCCGTCACTTCTGTTTGCGGGTCTGTGGGATCGGTGAACGTGAGGCTGCCCGCCAACAGTGTCCACACGCCCGACTCCCCGTTCGCGGGCGCGTTGCCTTCCAGGAAGGCGTTGTTGATGCAGAGATCCTGATCGGGGCCGGCATCGGCGATGGTGACCTGTGCTTGGGTCATCTGGCTCAATGGCAAGAACATGGCGAGGACCATGATGCGGAAGCGGCGCATATCGTCTGTATTTCACACGAAGCTCGCGTTTTGTTGGCCGCAACGCGCGAACAGCGGGAAGGATGTTCAACAGTAGAGCGTTGGATCCCACGTGTTACGCCAACGCCCTTTCGGCATTCGGGACGTGTGAACCGCCATCCGCTTCTCGTGCTCATGATCGCTACTTCGGCAGCGACCGCACAAACACCTGCGACCTACCAGGGGGAACTCCGGCGCCTCGACACCCAACGATCAGCGCTCGCGCAGAAGCTGACCGTTGACAGTGCGGCGAAGAAGCACCTGCTGGATTCAGCGCGCACCATCCTGTTCACCGCGTTGGTGGACAAACTGCTCCCCGCTTGGAACGGAACGCCCTGGGACTTCAACGGCATGACGCGTGTGCCCGGCCAGGGGAAGATCGCGTGCGGGTACTTCGTGAACACCGTGCTGCTCGATGCGGGTTTCGACCTGCCGCGCATCCGCTGGTCGCAGTTGGCCGCCGAGCCGGTGATCCTGAAGCTGGCCCCGAAGGCGAAGCGGTTCCGCGACAAGGCGGTGGTCGATGTGGAAACGTGGTTGAGCGAGCAAGGCGATGGCCTCTACACGGTGGGACTGGACAACCACGTCGGCTTCATTACGCGCCGGAACGGGATCAGCCGTTTCGTACACAGCAACTACTATCATCGCGAGATCGGTGTCATGGCCGAGCCGTTGGACGGTGAAAATCCGTTCGCGCACTCTCGGTACCGCATCATCGGCAAGCTGTTGGACGACCAAATGATGGAAGCATGGTTGCGACACACCTCAATCGATCGGCGCTAGCGGCGACCCTGCTCTTTCTTGCGCCGCAGCTCATGGGGCAGCGCGTCGTACATGTGGTCGTCGCTCTGTGCGACAACGTACACCAGGGCATCGTGAAGGTGCCCGCCGCGATCGGCAACGGGCAGGACCCCGAGCGCAACCTGTATTGGGGCGCGGGTTGTGGCGTTCGCCATTGGTTCACCAAAAAGAGCGGCGAATGGACGTTGCTGAAGAAATGGCCCAAGCCCGAAGCGCATATCCTTGAACGTGTAGCGTGGAAACACCGGACGAAAGACGTGTACCTCATTGCGGACGCCTACGACGGCGCATTCATCCAACAAGCGACCAACGACTTCTTCGATTTCGCCGGCGGACACACAGCCAAGACACTGCGGGCGGATAGCACGACCATCCGTTTCGGAGGGGCTGCGGACCTGATCGCCTATTGTGGGCATGACGGACTGATGGAATTCGCGCCTCCGCCGCCCCGTTCTCCGGCGAACTCCGGGAAGCGGGAGACCATCGTCCTTGCTTGCATCAGCAAACGCTTCTTCGCTGACCCGTTGAAAGCGACCGGCGCGACACCCCTGCTCTGGAGCACAGGTCTTATGTCGCCCGAGGCGTACACATTGGACGCCGCCTTGCAAGGCTGGGTGCGCGGCGAGAACGGATCGCAGGTACGCGAGCGCGCCGCGCAGGCGTACCATCAATGGCAGAAGTGCGGCATCAGCGGTGCGCGACGCCTGCTGGTGACCGGCTGGTGATCAGCGTTGCAGCACGAACCGCAGGAAGGCATCCGGTCCTGAACCCGGCGACCGCGCGACGTACGCACCCGGCCGGAGGTCGGGAAGAACCACCTTGCTTCCGGGCATGGATCGCGACCGCAGAACACAACGACCGCTACCGTCGATGACCTCAATGACCTCCGCGCCCCGCGCGTTCGCGACCCACAAGCTCTTGGAGGCAGCGTCGAACGAGATGACAGGCATCGCACCCGAAACACCATCGGGTATGCCGATCACGCACTCCATACTCGTGACCACCACCGTATCCACAGCCTGGCCACAGGTGCCGTTGAACACGGTCCAGATGAGCTGCGCGCTACCTGGGGCCGGGAGCGTGACCGACGAGTGCGGGTCGGTGAACACATCGATGATGGCGATCCCGATGGCCGACCAGGAGCCGATGGCCGGCGATACGGCGGGCGTCGCGGAAAGCTCCATCTCATCCTCTGGAAGGCAGATGATGCCATCCGGACCCGCATTGGCCAAGGTCGCGGCAGGGTCGTAAACCGTGATGATCATCTCATCGACTTCCACAGGCCCATCACTGATCAAGGTCCATTGCAGCACATTTTCCCCCGGTGCGAGCCCGCTGACCTGGGTAAGCGGCTCATGGTCGTTCACGAACGTGGCCGCCCCGGTCACCACCGACCAGTAGCCGGATTCGCCCACCGCCAAGGGGTCTGCCGCCAGCACCGCAGCGGTACCACAAATGGTCTGGTCCGGCCCCGCGATGCCTTCCGAAGCGAGGGCGCATGACCCGATGACCGTGCCGAACAAGAAAGTGAGCGCGCGGGAAATGGTCCTCATGAGGGCGACAAGGGTTGCGGAACGAAAGCTACCGCAAGGGTCAGGAACCCGGTGGACCGGTGGCTGACCCGTAGGCACCGTTCCGGTGATCATTTGCACCGATCGCGGCGCCGATCTTAATTCGACCCGCCAAGCGACCCTTACCGGTCCTTTCCTCTGAACAGCAACCCCCTTTTCCCGTGCGCGCTGTTCCTTGCCTTGGCCCCTGTTGTCCGCGCACGCGATGAGCAAGCATTCGTCCATCCCGGTGTCCGTTGCAGGCATGCTCGTAACGCTGGGCATCGTTTTCGGGGATATCGGAACGAGTCCGCTGTACGTTTTCAAGGCCATCGTTCACGGGCATGCCATCAAACCCATCCTGATCTACGGCGGCATAAGCTGCATCATCTGGACGATCACGCTGCAGACGACCTTCAAGTACATCTACCTCACCCTCCAAGCGGACAACCGTGGTGAGGGTGGTGTTTTCTCGCTCTACGCACTGGTGAGACGGTACGGCAAGTGGGTTTACATACCGGCGATCATCGGGGCCACCACGCTTCTAGCGGACGGGGTGATCCAACCGCCGATCTCCATCAGCAGCGCTATCGAAGGCCTGGGCGGGGTGAAAGCCTTCGAAGGGATCATCGAGCCGGGCAACAGGCTCACGGTGACGGTGGTGATGGGGATCATCGCGCTGCTGTTCTTCTTCCAGCGCTTCGGCACCAAGGTGGTGGGGTTCGCCTTCGGCCCGATCATGCTCGTCTGGTTCAGCATGTTGTTCATCCTGGGCGCAGTACAGATCGGCGAGCATCCGGAGGTGCTCAAATGCCTGAACCCTGTGTACGCCTACGACCTGCTCGCCAACTATGAAGGCGGCTTCTGGTTGTTGGGTGCGGTGTTCCTGTGCACCACGGGCGCCGAGGCGCTCTACAACGACATGGGCCATTGCGGCCTGAAGAACATCCGGTGGACCTGGGGGTTCGTGAAGGTGGCGCTGATCACCAATTACATGGGTCAGGGTGCGTGGTTGCTGAACAGTGCCGGTGCGGAACTCGGGGAGCGCAACCCGTTCTATGAGATCATGCCCCAGTGGTTCCTGCTCGTGGGCGTTGGTATCGCCACGTGCGCCGCAGTGGTGGCCTGCCAGGCGGTGATCAGCGGTTCGTTCACGCTGATCAACGAAGCCATCACCTTGAACTTCTGGCCACGCGTGAAGGTGAAGTTCCCCACGGAGATCCGCGGGCAGATCTACATCCCCAGCGTGAACTGGATCCTCTTCCTGGGCTGCCTGGGTGTGATGGTCTACTTCAAGAAGAGCAGCGCGATGGAGGCGGTGTACGGGTTCTTCATCGTTGTGGCCATGCTGATGACCACCACGTTGATGTACGGTTACCTGCGGTACGTGAAGCGCTGGAAGCTGGCACTCGTGTTCATGGCCATGGCCGTGTTCTTCAGCATGGAGATCGCCAACTTCGTGGCCAACGCTGTGAAGATCCTGCATCAGCCCTTCCTGCTGGTCTTCGTTTTCGCTCTGCTCGGGGTCATGTTCATCTGGTACCGAGCTCGAAAAGTCACCAACCGCTTCCTCGAATTCGTGCAGCTCACCAAATACGCCCAGGCTCTCCGCGACCTGAGCGATGACAAGGAGATCCCCAAGTACGCCACGCACCTGGTCTACCTGACCAAGGCGGACCGCGCCACCAACGTGGAGAAGCAGGTGATCGACAGCATCATGGCCAAGAAGGTGAAGCGCGCGGACATCTATTGGTTCGTACACGTGAATTACACGGACGAGCCCTACACGATGGAGTACCGTGTGAAGGAGCTCATCGACGACAAGGTGATCCGGGTGGACTTCGACCTCGGCTTCCGCGTGCAGGCGCGCATCAACATGCTGTTCAAGCGGGTGCTGGAGGAAATGGAGAGCGATCACGAACTGGAGTTCCGCAGCAAATACGAGAGCATCAAGAAGGGCGACTTCCACACGGATATCTGCTACATCCTCACCGACCGCATCCTCAGCGTGGAGAACGAATTCACGCTACGCGACGACCTGCTGCTGGACGCCTACTTCGCTTTGAAGCGGCTTGCACTGAGCGATCGTGAAGCCTTCGGCCTCGATCCGAACCTGACCGTGGTCGAACAGGTACCACTTGTGATCCAGCAGCGCAGCGAACTACCGCTCAAACGTGTCGGTAAGGGAATGTGAGCACGCTCAGGCGATCCCCCGCTCCTTCTTCACCGCCTCCCAGGCCTCCTGGACCTTCTTGAATTTCTCGGCGGCGTCCTTCTGGAACTGTTCTCCAAGGTGGGCTACCTTGTCCGGGTGATGCTTCACCACCATACGGCGGTGGGCCTTCTTCACCTCATCATCGCTGGCCTTCGCATCCACTTCAAGCACCGCGTAGGCGCTGCTCACCGTCACCCGCACGCCGAACATGGCGTGCAACGAATGGAGATCCTTCTCCGAGATGCCGAGGTAGAAGGCGATGTCCTGGATCACCTGCTTCTCGGCACGGTCCATGGATCCATCGGCATGGGCCAGTCCGATGAGATAGTGGAGCAACTGGAGGCGCTCGGCATGCGCGAGATGCGCGCGCATCTGTTCACACACATCCCGCAGGGGGATCGTGCGCTGAAGCGTTTCACGCAACAAGCGGAGCAGTTCAGCCGCATGCTGCGGGCCGAACTGGCGGTTGAAGAACGTCCGCGCGTGACCGAGCTCACGCTGGGTGGCCTGGCCGTCGGCTTTCATCACCGCTGCGGTGAGCACCACGAGACTCAAGGCGAGATCGCCGGCAGTTGACCGTGTTTGTTGCGCGGGGCCGGGCCTCGCAGCTCCACCCGTTACGCCTTGTGGACGGACATTATCGATGAGCGAACCCAACGCGAAGCCGAGAACCGCACCGAGCGGTGTACCGCTCAAGGCGAAACCGATGCTTCCGAAGATCCACTTGCCGTAGCCCATGTCTGCTGCGCTGTTACCTGTCCTCTTACCAACTTCCTCCTGCCCCTCCACCACCGAAGGAGCCGCCGCCGAAGCCACCGAAACCACCGCCGCTTCCTCCACCACCTCCGGTGAACCCACCCCAGGAACCGCGGTGGCTGCGCGACGCCTGGTTCAAGAGCCACCAAGCGCTCCAGAAGTCGATGCCATTGGTACGGGCATAACGCTCCACCCGGCCGCGCTGGGCTACGATCGCGATGACGATGATGATCGCGATGAAAGCGAAGACCACGAGTGCGGGCCATGGCGAAGAGCCGCTCCCATAGCTCTCCTCAGTGATCTCTCCCTTGGCGAGCTTCATCAGAACGTCGGTGGCCGAATCGAGGCCATCGAAGAACGCACGCTCCTTGAAGCGCGGTATGATCTCATCGTTGACGATGCGCCCGCAGAGGGCATCGGGTATCGCTCCTTCCAATCCGTAGCCGGTCGCGATGAAGACCTTCCGCTCACCCGGGGAGCCGGTGGGCTTCACCAGCACAAGCACTCCGTTGTCCTTCTTTCCACCGATGCCCCAACGTTCACCGAGCTGGAAGGCGAAATCCGCAACGTCGTAGCCGCAAAGGTCATCCACCACAACGATCGCGATGCGGTTGCTGGTCTCCTGGGCGAAGTGCGTCAACTTGGAATCAAGTCGTGCTGCTTCGAAGTCGCTGAGGAAGCGGGTGAACTGGAAGACGAGGTGCGTCTGGTCGGCCGGTTTGGCCGGCAGACAGTTGTCCGTGCCGGCGAAGACCGGCCGCCAGAGAGCGATGAAGAGGAATGCCAGCGCGTATTTCATCGACCGATGCTGACGTCGTCGCTCAGCTCATTGCGGTCATCGGCCTCACGCGGGAAATGGGTCCGCAATTGCGTGCCCAAGCGTTGAACGCCCATGCAAAGCCCTTCCACATAGCGGTCAGCCTTGAACTGTTCAAGGATCACACCGAGGGTTTCGTTCCAGTAACCGGGGGATAGTCGGTCGTTGATCCCTGCATCGCCGACCACAGCGGCCCGCCGTTGGGCAACGCTGACGTATATGAGCACGCCATTCCGGTCCTTGGTACGGTGCATGCCAAGCTCCTCGAAAACGAAGGCCGCATGATCCAGCACGTCATCTACGATGGTATCGTCGAGGTGTACCCGGATCTCACCGCTGGTATGCTCTTCCGCTTCGCGGACGGCATCGCGGACCCTTTGCAGGTCCGCGGGTGAAAGCAGTTCCTCAGCGGTAAGCGGGTTCACTGGAGACTGAAGTCAGGAGCGTTCTCCGTGCCGGGCTGCGAATGGAACCCCTGCTTCGAGGTGAACCCGAAGAAGCCTGCCAGGATGTTTCCCGGGAACTTCACGATACGGCCATTGTAGCCGGCGGTCACCTCATTGAACTTGCGGCGCTCCACGGCGATGCGGTTCTCCATGCCCTCGTACTGCGTCTGGAAATCGCGAAAGCTCTGGACCGCCTGCAACGTGGGGTAGTTCTCCACGATCAATCGGCCGATGGCACCGCTGAGGTTTCCTTGCACTTTTTCGAACTCCGCGATCTTCTCCGGCGTCAGATCGTCACCTGTCAACTTCACTTCGATGGCCTTCTGGCGGGCCTCCATCACTTCCTTCAGGGTGTTGCTCTCGTAGTTGGCAGCCCCCTTCACGATCTCCACCAGATTCTTGGTCTTGTCGGCGCGAGCTTGGTAGGCCACCTCCACCTGCCCCCATTGCTTGTCCACTTCCACCATGGCCCCTTTCACACCATTGTAGAAGGATACCCCCCACAGCAACAGGATGCCCAGCACCACGAGGATGATGATCGTCGAACGCTTCATGGTCTATCCCGGACGGGACGTTTTGGTTTTGCGACACAAAGATGCGCCGCCCTCCTACACCGCATACGGGTGATGATGGGCGGCGCCAACGATGGATGAGATACCTGGTGGAACGGACGGCGCCACCGATCGGACGGGTCAGGCGGCCATCAGCCGGGCCTGCTCTTCGGATTCGCGCTTCAGTCCGACCAGTGCTTCCACCCAGACCTTTCCGGCTTCACGGGCACGTTTCACCGCTTGTGGCAGGCCGGCGAAGTCGCCTTCCCACAGATCGACACGGGTGCGACCGTCGGGTTCGGGGGTCAAGTGGAAGTCCACCGTGGTGTGGCTGGCGAGCTCGTCGGGTAGACCGCTCCCCACGTGGTAGCGCGTGTAGCGCAAACGTTCATTGGGCACAAGTGCGAGCACCGTTCCCTTCGCCATGACATGACGTGTGTTGTCCTCCTCGCGTGAGTACCACTCCAAGGGCTCACCTTGCTTGAGGCCCGCCGAGATGGCCATGCTGGTGTATAGGCGTGTGATATTCGGATCGGTCAGGGCCTTCCAAATGACCTCTTGTGGCGCATCCACCAGCAGGGTGCGTAACACATTGGTCTCGGGGTCCAAGGGCTTGATCATGATGAGTTGGGCCGGTCAGTTTCCGTGCCACATAGAAGACGCTGACGGCTTGTCGGTACGCTGTCCCCTTCTGTTAAAGGGACTTAACGGACCGAGGAAAGGAGCCGGGCGATCGGCCAACGGTCTTCCGCACGCTACCAATCGAACTTCAGCCCGATGGAGAGGTGGTGGTTGACGTACACATCGGCATCCATCATGCGCATGTAGGTGACGCGGACATTGTCGATGGTAAAGCCCGCCCTGAGCACGGGAGAGGATTCCGCGAGCCCAAAGGTGGTCCCTAAGGCCGAGAACCCGCCACCGAAACGGAAACCGAAACCCTGGCCAGGTTTGTTGTCGGCATCGGCCCCGAGCCCCAGTTCAACGAGCCCGCTCACGCGCCCCACGAAGAAGGGGAAGAGATTCACCTCGGGCGTGACGCAGAGCAGCACGTTCATCCGGTGGTTCCGTGGCATGAGCAGGTTGTCGTACTCGTAGAAGAGAGCGGGCAGGTAAGGCCACACGAAATTCTCCTCTTCGTAGACCAGGACGCTGTTGCTGAACCCTCCGAAATGGGCGTGGTGCGTATTGAGCGCCGAAAGCACCGCATCGTCGCCCGTGTAAGCGAAAGTCGTTCCCGGTTGAGCGCTGAGCGATGCGGTCGACATGGCCAGCGAGGCCAGCAGCAGGCCCCGCTCAGCGTTTGTGCCCATTGAACCAGGCCTCTTCGCGGATCAGTGCGCCCTTTTCGTCATAGAATTTCCACATCCCGTGCATGACGCTTTCCCGCTTCATGGTGAAACCGGGCAAGGGGATCGGCGACCAGAAGCCATGATTGCCGTGGATCTTCAGCTTGCTCGATCCGCGGAATTCCCCCTCCGAGCGGAGCTGCCCGTTCTCGTGGAAATCCTTGTACCGGCCATCGTAGGCGCCCTTCTCGAAGAAGGCATCCTCCTTCAGGTTCCCGTTGGCGTACCACTCCTGCCAACGCCCCACCTTGTCGTTGTCGATGTACTCGCCGTCGCTCTGTTTCTGGCCGTCCTCGTAGTTCGTGGTCCAGTGCCCGGTGCGCTTCTTATAGCGGCCTTTGACCTCGAAGAAGCCTTTGGAGCGGACCTTCCCGGTCTCGAAGTACTCGGTGACAGCCCCGCTGGGTTTGGTCTTGTCGAAGATGGCTTCGAAATGCAGGCTGCCACCGGGGTACCACTCCTTCCACAGGCCATCACGCATGCCCTTCACATAGGAACCTTCCGACATCAACTGGCCGTTCTCGTGCCATTCGCGGGTCATGCCGTTCATCATTTCATCACGCGGGGCGTTCAGGAAGGTGCCTACGACATAGGTCGTTTCAAATCGCTTCTGGCCGTTCGCGTACCACTCTGTGCAAGGGCCGACCATCTGCCCATTGTCGTAGCTCACGGTGCGCTTCAACTGACCGTTCTCCCACCATTCCTTCCATGCTCCTTCCTCGCGTCCGCGTCTCACGTCGGCGGACGATTCGCCGAAAGCGCCTTCCAGCGCCTTGTTGCCATTGGCGTAGAACTCGACGAACTCCCCGCTCGGCAAACCGAACTTGTAAAGCGTCTTGCTCTTCATCTTCCCGTTGGGATGGGTAGCGACCCAGATGCCCACCTTACGCCCGTTGGCGTAACTGCCCGTCAAGCTGTCCGCCCCATTGGGGTGCTGGCCGCGCCACGGGCCGTCGATATGCTTGTCGCTCAGATAGGTCTCCCGATAGGCTAGTTGGCCGTTGGGGTAATACCACACCCATTCTCCCTGCTTCTCTCCTTTCACGTACTGGCCCTTCGTCTGAAGCTGGCCGTCCTCGAAGTGCTTCTCGTAGGGCCCGTTCTCGAACTTGTCCTCCATCGTCTTCACCTCGTCCGGCTTGCCATTGGCATACCAGGTCTTGACCTCACCAAGCAGCACGCCCATGGCGAAGTGCTCTTCTTTCTGCTTCTGCCCGTTCTCATAGAACTCCTCCCATAGTCCGTCCTTCACAGCGATGGGTTCCGTTCCCATGAGCGAGCCATTGTTCCTGGCCTGCACCACCCAGGTACGCTTGAAGTCTGGAGTTCCATCCTCGAACCAGCCTTCGCTCGGCCCGTTACGGCGGCCCCGTTCATAGGTCTCACGCAGACGCATCTGGCCGTTCTCGTACCAGTAGGTGCAAAGCCCGGTCTTGAACCCCTTCTTGTCGAGGGTTTCCGCGCTTTTGGCCTGCCCATTGGGCCAGGTCTTCTGTTCCACCTTCTGGGCGGTTGAACACAATGGCGCGACCAGTACCGCCACCATCAACAAGCCGACCCGCCGATCCTGAACTCCGCGTATGCGCATGTCGTGTATCCTTGCGATCCTCAAAACGCGAACCTAACAACGAAGACGATGACCACCATGAAAACCGCATTGCTGGCTCTTGGGCTGGCGGCCCTCTCCGCCGCGAGCGCACAGCAGGTGCAGATCGATGGCGTGCGCCCCAAGGAGTTCCGGGGTGTGAACCCGATCAAAGGGAAAGGCTACTACACCTACTATGTGAACGAGAAGTCCGGCAAGGGCATGATCGACTTCGCCCTGGAGATCTACGACCAGGACCTGAACGTGATCAAGAAGACGAACATCGAGGTCACCAAGAACAGTGAGGTGGTGGGGTCGGAATTCAACGGGAACGACTTCCTGTTCGTGTTCACCGACCTGAGCAAAAAGACCAACACGTTCGTGACGGTCGACAGCCAGGGCAACATCATCAAGCAGAAGACCGAGCCGGAGAAGAAGATGGCCACTGCGGGTAGCGCAGCGGTCTATCCTTCGATGGATGGCAACGGTTTCTACATGACCCACGCCGTGAAAGAGAAGAAGTGGGGCTACGAGGTGGTGAAATACGACCGCGACCTGAAGGAACTGTGGAGCAAGACAGTGACCGTGGAGAAAGGCATGGTGGGCGTGGCTTCCGCTGAGAGCGGGCCGGGCAAGCTCGTGGTGATCAGCATGGAGCGCCCGGGTATGATGAGCAAGAAGATCTACGGCAAGGTCGTATGCTTCAATGGCGAGACGGGGGACAAGGAATGGGAGCACGAACTGTACGATGGCAAGCAGACGAACCTGCCGAGTTCCTTCCTGATCGAGCCTGACGGCAGCGTGGCCACGGCGGGCATGTACTACGATGGCGAGAAGATGAGCGGCGACAACTCCGACGGCATCTTCTTCCTGAAGCTCGATCCGAGCGGCAAGCAAACGGCTTATAAGAGCATCGACTGGGACAACGGCATCCAGGAGGCGCTGAAAGCTACCAGCCGCAAGTTCAGCATCGGATCGAAGCCGAAGGTGATCTTCCACGAGATCATCAAGGAGGGCAGCGGCAACTACCAGGTGATCGCGGAGACCTTCCGCAAGGCGATCGGCGCTCTGGGCATGCTGGCCATGGCCGGCGGCAACTCCAACGTGCCCATGCGCTTCACCGTTATGGACTACATCATATTCAACTTCGACGGCAAAGGCGAACCATTGGATATCAACAAGATCGAGAAGCCGTACAAGACCATCGAGATCGACGGCACCATCGCGAACGCGGACGGCATTACGCTGGCCACTTACCTGAAGAAGTACAAGATGTTCACTTACGAGTACCAGACCAAGCTCCAGAACGGCAAACAGGCCGTGGTATTCACGAACTTCGAAGACGCGGGCCTCGGCACCGGCAAACCCTACGTGGGCGTAGCCACCATCGACATCGGGAAGGACAGCGAGATGCAGAAGATCCCCATGCCGAAGAAGTACACCTCCTTCGTAACGAGCAACCCGGAAAACCTGCGCGCCGGCGCGATGGAAGGCAAGCCGGGCAAGATCTGCATGTTCGTTTACGACAAGAAGGCCAAGGCCATCATGATGTCCATCGAGGAGATCTCCTCGGGCCAGTAGGATCTGAAGAAGAAGAAGAAGAAGAAGAAGAAGGGGGGCCGACGGCCCCCCTTCTTCTTCTTCTTCCTCTTCCTA
>CAZYPC010000051.1:0-18311 GCA_964649165.1 uncultured Chryseobacterium sp. | reverse complement strand
GAAGAAGAAGAAGGGGGGCCGACGGCCCCCCTTCTTCTTCTTCTTCCTCTTCCTACCGGAAGATGGCCGTCCGCACAACGCCGTCGCTGGCGCACCATCCGCGATACATCCCGTCACAGTTGAAATCCAGGACGATGTTCCCGTTGCGGTCGATGGCGATAAGGCCACCATCACCATCAAGCAAAGGCAACTTGCGGTGGACCACTTCTCGCACGGCTTCATCCAGGGACAGCCCCTTGTACTCCACCAGCGCGCTCACATCATAGGCGGCAACGGCGCGGATAAAGCTCTCCCCGTGTCCCGTACAACTCACGGCACAGGTGCCATCGTTCGCGTAGGTACCCGCCCCGATGATCGGGCTGTCGCCGATACGCTGCCATCGCTTGTTCGTCATCCCACCCGTGCTGGTGGCCGCTGCCAGGTGGCCATGCTGATCGAGCGCCACCGCTCCCACCGTTCCGAACTTGCCCTTGCCGTCCTGCGTGCCGCCGGATGAATGATCAAGTTGCACAGCATCGGTGCCGATCACCTTCTGCCACTGGTCGTAGCGGAACTGATCGAAGAAATACTCGTCGTCCTCCAGGAGCACCTTCTCGCGGTGAGCGAACTCGAACGCACCCATGCCACTGATGAGCACATGCGGACTCTTGTCCATGACCCGTCGCGCGAGGCCCACGGGGTTCTTCACGTTGCCCACGCCCGCGACGGCACCGGCTCTGAGCAGGTGTCCCTCCATGATGCTCGCGTCCATCTCGTGCTGTCCATCGGCATTGAAAACGCTTCCTCGACCTGCGTTGAAGAGCGGAAAGTCCTCCAAAGCACGCACCGCTGTCTCGACCGCATCCAGCGACGATCCCCCTTCTTTCAAGACCTCATGCCCCCTGTGGACCGCCTCCTCCAAACCCTTCCGGTAGGCCTGTTCACGCTCTGGGGTCATGTCCTCCCGGGGGATGGTCCCTGCTCCGCCGTGTACCGCGATGCCGTAGTTCATGTATGCTCCTGGATAGGTCGCGACGAAAGTAGGCGCGACATGGAAAAGGACTGAGCAGGAATACATAAGGCCGGCCGTGATACGGCCGGCCTTATTCGTCCGTTCGACGAAGGTCAGTCGCGGATGATGACGCCTTCGGCGGTGAAGCTCCAGCTGGTTTCCGGTTCGGTGATCTTGGCGATCTCCTCAGGGCTCTTTCCCGCATCTTCCGCATAGTGCTTCAGCGCTCCGACCTCGGTCACCTCCTTCATGGCCTGGCCTTGGATGATGGCGTGTTTGCCCTCAACTCCGCCTGTGGGCACGAAGAAAGCGTAGTCCTTGAAGCGCACTTTCATCGGTGTACCGTCGGCCATTTTCACATCCATCCAACAGCCCTTCTTCTGGCAGGTGGTGATGATCTCGCATTCCAATTTCGCATTGAGCGAATCCTTGCCTTGGATGGCCTTGGCGAAATCCGCCATGGCCATGGCACCGTCGGCCGTGATGGGCGCTCCATAGGCCTTGGGACCAGGCGTCGTTTGTGAAGTGGCGACGGGCTGTTTACCCCCGTCCTGGCCTTCAGCGGCAGGGCTGGAACAAGAAACAAGCAGTGTAGCGACGGAGCCAAGCAGGATGATTCGGGGCGTCATGGGGTCTTTTTTCGGTCCGCGAAGGTATTCGCTCGTAGGGGACCTGACCCCTGACGAAAGACAGCCTCATACACTTGTCCGAAACAAGGTAGACAGTCCCCAACCCCGTCTTTGCGGATGTTGCTGACCACCCTTCGCCTGCTGCTGAGAGCGTGTGCCACCGTAGCGGCCATGCTGCTCCTCTATGCGCTCGCCGCCTGGCTCCTTCCCCACATCCGGGTGAACGCCGATTTCCATGATGCCGAGATGGGCGTCCCGGTCTTCGTGCGCAGCAATGGCGTGCATACGGACATCATCCTCCCTCTGTGCGGGCCGGCGAAGGACTGGTCCATGTACCTCCCCTTCGCGAACACGGTCTCGAAGGATGCGGCGTTCACCCACGTGGCCTTCGGCTGGGGGGACAAGGGATTTTATCTGGAGACCAAGGAGTGGGCCGACCTGAAAGCGAGCACCGCGTTGAAAGCGGCCTTCGGGTTGAGCGGCTCCGCGATGCATGTCACCTTTTGCCAGCATCCCGTGCTGGATGAGCGTTGCAGGTCCGTACTCGTGGCCCCTTCGACATTGGGACGCCTCACGGCGGCTGTGGCCTCCGGGTTCGCAGTGGGCGCGGATGGCAAACCCTTGTGGATCGCTGGCCGCCACTACGATCGGAACGATGCGTTCTATGAGGGAACGGGGCGATACGGGCTGTTCTTCACCTGCAATACGTGGGCGAACAGCGTGCTGAAGGATGCTGGTCTTCCGGCCGCCTTCTGGACAGCGACCGCAGGGGGTATCCTTCAACAATACCCATAAGGCGTAACTTGGGATTTGGCCGTCAGCATACTCATCACGCTAGAGCTGATGGCGATTCCCGACTTCCTCATCCTCCGGGACAACAACAAGCGCTCGAAGATCCACAAAGCGCAGCTTTTCCCAAGTGTTCTGTTCTCCATGGCTGGCCTGGTTTTCGCCCAGACGACGGCTGTTGCGGCTGATCGCCTTGTCCGTTGCGGTGCTGTTGTTCATGCGCGTGACGGTCTCTTGGTGTCGGTCAAGCTGATCCTGCCGCATTGGGGCTGCCTTATAGGTACGGATCAGCATCGTCACAGGATCGCGATCATTTTCATCACAAGCGCCTGTGGACAAGCGGATTGAGACTGTTAACAGGGCGTTACGTGGTCGTGAGTTACTTTCGCCCGGCTCAAACCCATCCACCTGTGGCAAGGATCGTTGAAGCAAGCTCTCCTCTAGGCGACAAGCTGAAGCCTGAACAAAAGGCATTCTTCAAGAAGCACGGTATCATCCATTTCCCCGGTTTCCTCTCCAAGGACACGGTGGGGGCTATTTGGAAGGCCTGTGAAGAGGTGCAGTCGCAGTGGATCGCGGAGGGCAAGGAACTGGTGAACGGCATCCCCATCAAATGGGGGAACGATGTGGACGGTAAACGGATCGTGCAGCGTTTTGCCTTCGCCAACCAGCATAGCCCGGTTTTAGCGGAACTGCTCCGCGACCCGCGCTTCGATGTGCTTCTTGGGCTTGTCGGTCCCGGGGCGCGCTTGGGGGTCAACGAGAAGGACGGTCTGGTCGTGAACCACTATGTGAATACGGACGCCAGCAAGTTCACGCAGATGGGCTGGCACACGGACAGCATCCGGGATGTCTTCCTGGGCAAGCGCATCCTGCCCATGCTCAACGTGGGTATCCACTTGGACGATCAGGATCCGCGCAACGGCGGCCTGCGCCTGTTGCCCGGTACACACGAGCAGAACCTCTGGAACATGCTGTTCAAGAAGAAGTACTTCCTGAACAATGAAGCCGACCACCGCGAGGTGGCCTTCGAGATCAAGGCCGGCGACCTCACGGTACATGATGGCCGTTGCTGGCACCGCGTGGAGCGCAGCAAGCTGGTGGGCGAATCGAGCCGGCGTCGCGTGATGTACATCCCGATCATCGCCGGGAAATACGATCCGAAGACCGCCGAAAGTCCCACCCCGTTCTATCATCGCTTCAGCCATTTGGTGAAGTGACCGGCTGTTGCCGAAGCGTTCCAGGTTGACGGTTGTCGGTTGTCCGGCGTGATGGAACACGCGATGGAGCATGCCCCCCGCACCGGAAAGCTCCATCGGCAGCCTGACAACCAACAACGGACAACCGACCACCGGACAATGGAAAACGGCTATGCTCTCATCACCGGTGGAAGCCAGGGCATCGGTGCGGCCATCGCGCTGGAATTGGCCCGCAGGGGTTTCGGGGTCATCGTCACCGCTCGGTCGGAAGCGTCGTTGCAAGACGTTCGCACCAAAGCGGCCGCCCTCAATGGAGGGCGTGCGCACGCCTTGGTCGTCGACCTGTTGGAAACAGACGGTCCGGATCGCGTCCTGCGTTGCGTACGCGACTTGGGGGTTCCTCTCACCTGCCTGGTGAACAACGCGGGCCATGCGCATTGGGGCCTCTTCGGTGATGAGCCGATGGACGAGCACCGGAAGTTGATGCGCTTGAACATGGACGTCCCCGTCCAACTCACGCACGCACTTCTTCCGGAACTCAAGAAGGCGGATCGGTCCTACATCCTGAATACAAGCAGCATGACGGCTTTCCACGCGTTGGCCAGCATGGCGCTCTACGCGGCGAGCAAGGCGTTCATCCTGCGTTGGAGCAGGTCGCTGCGCATCGAACTGAAGGGCACCCCTGTCTCGGTGACCGCCGTTTGCCCCGGTGCGGTGATCACGGGATTCACGGCCCGGGCGGGCATGCAGGCCATGGACGATCTGGCGAAGAAATTCGGCACCCCGCCTGAACCCGTGGCACAAAGCGCTGTGGCCGCCATGCTGAAGGGTGCGCCGGAGGTGGTACCCGGGATCCTGAACAAATTGACACGGGTCTTCCAGGGCCTGATGCCCATGAGCGTGAACGAGGGGGCGGCGAGCGGCATCTACCTCAAGCGCCTGCCACGCCGAAAAGCCTCAAGCTGAGCGAACCCGCTTTCCAGGCCATCCGGGCGAATACCGGGGCCGCCAGCACGTCGATGGTCCAGTGCACATGCTGCGCGATGACCAGCGCGCCCACCACAACGGTAGCGCCGATCAGCGCCCAACGCACAACACCCGCTCTTGCCAGTCCGACCATGATCGCCAGCGTGGCCGTGTGACCACTGAAGAAGAGATCCTTCAGGAAGGGCTCACCTCCCGGATAGAAAGCAGCGGTCACCGGATCGATCAAAGGAATGATGTCCCGTGGAGGTTCGAACGTCCATACCTCCATGCACACCATGCGGAGAACCTGCAGGACCGCGTACGCATGCAACCCATGAAGGACGGCATGTGGATCGCGCCTCGCGCTGAACAGTCCAAGCAAGATGCCGCCATAGAGCACCGTGAAGGTGAGCCAGGTGACATCAAAAGGCCCGATCGCCTCGAGCAGCGGATCCGGTGGGAACGACCCGGGTTTGGCCCCGATGTGATCGAAGAACACCGGCAAGCACAGTGTGATGGGCAGCGCCAACGCACCAGCGGCGAGCATCGCCACACGGAAGGACCGTTCGCGCCATGCGTTCGACCAGGACTGCCAGATCAAGGTATCTGCTGCGTGCGCCAGTTGTTCGGTGTGGTGCTGCCCACGTTGAAGAGGATCGGATCCCGGTCGTTGGAAGGCCCGGTGTACCGGACGATGCCATCCATGGTGCAATCCGCCCGCAGATAACCAGAGACCGAGTTGTTCGGCGTTAGGCTTCCCACAGTGGTGAGGACGGGATCACGGTCGTTGCCGGAACCGGTATAGCGCACATCGGTATTGCCATTCGTATTGCCGGCCCAGAGCAGTGCCTTGCCTCCCGAGATGAGGCGCGCGTCCGTTCCCCAGGTCAACGTTGCCGGCGCGCTGAAGTCCACCGGGTTCATGCCGTTGGCAATGGCTGCAGGAGCCGCGCTCATCACACCCAGGTGGTTGCGGTGCTTCAAGGCCACGAAATAGTTCCCTGTCGGCACGGCCATACGCGGCGCAAGGCTGCCATCGTAGTCCACCACATCGCCGTCCCTTTGCACGAGCACCGGGCGGGAACAAACGATGTGTGTGGGGACAAGCGCATCCCTCAGTTCGAGGATCGCCCAATCCACAATGGCGTTCGTGCCGGTGGCCGCCAGCACCCCCGGGTTAACCGTGTGGGTACCACCTTCATCGAAGTACACATATCCCGCCGCCGAATAGGGCTCCTGAGCGGGAATAAGACCCTGGGTTCGCAGGTTGTCGTTCATCAGCTGGCTGCCCACATCCCAAGGCCCCTGAAGAAGCACCCGCACTGGCAGCCGCACACCATTGAATACACTGACCTTGTCGAGGAACAGGTTCTGCCCACCGTTGCTGAAGACATAGAACCAGAACTGACCGATGCGTCCGCTCAGCGGGTCGACCGCCAGCACCACGTCGCGCCAATGAGAGCAATCCGAAGGTACCCAAGGCTGTCCAGCCACGTAGCCCCCTCCGTTGGTCGCCAGCGCGGCCCCTGTCCGGTTGAAGAAGGTGCTGTAGACGCCGAAGCCGCAGTCATGTCCATAAACCTGGAAGGTTTCCGTGTTCGTTGAGGTCTCTTGTGCGTAGCTGTAGCTGAATTTCAGGTACGGCATCGTCGCGGTCGTCAGGTCGATACGGGGTGTGCCGATCTGCGGCCCACCGGCCTGTCCTTGGAAGGCGTACGCATTTGCGTAGGTCACGGTCTGGGCATCGCAACCGGCCACCGCATCCGCGGTCCAGAAAAGGCCCTGCCCTTGTCCACCTGTTACTGTCCAGCCCGTCGGGGGGAAGCTTCCCCCGTTGAAATCCTGTTGGAAAGGGAGCACCGCACCACCTGTAACAGTGATGGCATTGTTCACCGTCATGGTCTGGGAAGCGACGCCATCGTTCACCGTAAGCGAAACGGAATAATACCCCGGCGAGGGATACACGATGGGTGGTGGTGACGAGCCTGCATGCGTTGAAGGTTGTCCTCCCGGAAAGCTCCAGGTCCAGCTCGTCGGGGCTCCGGTGCTCGTATTGGTGAAGGCGACCGGAGATCCGGCACAAATGGTCGCTGGTGCGAACGTGAAGGACGCAGCAAGAGGCGAGTTCACGGTGAACTGGCCGATGGAGCTGATCACGCCCGCGTATCCGTTCCCATCGTTCGTGTTCCCCTGGCTGATGGTCCAGTCGTACATGCCGTTCACCAGGCTCAGTGTGGTGGAATCCTGCTGTCCGACGAATCCGCAATGGACCAGATCACCGGTGCTCCGGTTGAAGACCTTCAGATAGCCGTACGCGGTCGAGGGAGCACCGTTCCGGTTCCATTTGAGCTTCACCGGCTGGCTGGTCACCACGACATCGTTGAGAGGTTGCACGAGCACAGGCGGCATGAGCCTGCCCACCCAGCCAAGGTGATAGGGCGTGTGCGGGCAGAGGTCCCATTGACGAGTGGCACCCGATCCGGTGAAGGTGTTGTTCACCATCACACACGCCCCGGTCCCGCTACAGGAGGAACCTTGGAAGTTGCTGTTCTGCCTGCCGTTGAACCAGCGCGAGCAATTGGCCGTGCCGCTGGCCGCGTACTCATCGAACGCGTGGAAGATGTGCGCGGTCTCGTGCCCGAAAACCCGGTTGATCTGGTCCGTTCCCCAACCGTTGGTCTTGTACAGGAACTGCGTGTAGGGGCCGCCGAGATACGCGTAGGCCGTGCGTCCGTTAGTGAACTGCGTCGGGGCGGATTGCGCCGGTGGGTTGTAAGCGATAAAGGCGCAATACGCCCGGTCAGTGGCCAACACCGCCCTTCGCGCTGCATTGAAGGCATCGCATTGCGCGTAGTGGTCGCTGCCCGCGAACCCGGCGTTCTGCATGATGGCCCCGATCCACAGGTTGTCCTGTGTGCTCGGCCGTGTAACGGGTTCATAGGGCTGGTCCGGAATGCTGCTCGCCTGGTCGTAGTAGTCCATCACGGCGGTGACGGTGTTGCCGTATAGCGACGCGGTGTAACTCCATATGCTCCATGCATCGATTAGCTGCAGCTTCACATCGGCAATGGCCTGTGCGGACCATGTGTACATGTTGGGATCCACCGTCCCATTGCTCTCCACGAAGAATGCGCTGACGCAAACAGTGCCAGCCATGTACTCGCTGTTGTAGGTCCTGGAACACGTCCAGTCGGGAGCGGTGCTCGCGTCACGATCCCCAGCATCGTGCGCGGATCCTTCATGACCCTGTCGGGACAGCTGGTCTTCCGGGTGCGCGCTCCAGTCCATCGGTCCCCGAGCACTCGACGACTCGAAGCGACCGGCCATAAGCGCGTCCAAGTAGTCCACCGCCAGGCGATGTCCTTCCGGCAACTCATCCCGGTCAGGGCTTCCGCCGACGAAGCGGACCGACCCAAGTGTGAACAGCGCATGGGCGGAATGGCTCCAGTCGCCGACGGTGCCGATGAAAGCGCCGGGCGCGGCGATCACCCGAACGTCCATGCCGCGCGCCCGGATCACGTCGAGTTGGGCGACACTGGACGCAAGGTCCGTCGCGTCGGTCAGCAAGACCACCGGGGTTTGTGCGGAAGAGGCCAGGCCAAAGGCCCAGATACAGCAGGTGATGACCGACCGACGCACGCGCACTTACGCCACAAAAGGGGATCGAAAGTAGCGGATCCCTGCCTGCGCGGCCGGGCTCCGGCGCGGCTTCGACCGGTCGGGCCGAATGAGCTGTGGAGCGGGTGCGCGCTACTTTGCCGCACGATCGGATGCTTCCCCGCCTCGCCGCCTCGATGCAACGCTACCCGCTGGCGTGGCTCACGTTCATCGCGGCCGTGCCGCGTGCGGTGGCTGCGCTGTTCAGCGAGGGTTACTTCGCTCAGGACGACCACTTTCTGGTGATCGAGGCCGCCATGAGCTGGGTGCGCGGCCACGACTACAATGAATGGCTGCCGTGGAACCAGCCGGGCTTCCCGGAACCTACGGGCCACATGATGGTCTATCCCGGGCTGCACTACATCCTGTTCAAGCTCTGGGGCTGGTTCGGCGTGCAGGATCCTGACGGGAAGATGGTCTTCGTTCGGCTGCTGCACGCCGGGTGGAGTCTCATCACGGTGCGCACCGGCTATCGCATCGCCCGGCGGATCACGGGTGATCCGCGCATCGCCTGGCGCACGGGGCTGTTCCTCGCGCTCTTCTTCTTCATGCCGTTCCTCAGCGTGCGCAACCTCGTGGAGATGGTGAGCGTGCCACTGCTGATGTTGAGCGCCTGGTGGTTGCTGAAAGCCACGGCACCCGAGGAAGGCGCCACGGATCCCCACGCCCCTACCCCGCTTTACTGGTTCCTGTTGGCGGGGATGTTCGCCGGAGCGGCCATCAACATCCGCTTCCAGACCATCTTCTTCGCTGGTGGTGCAGGACTCGCGCTGCTGCTCCGTCGGGAGTGGCCGGGCTGTATCCTGTTCGGTGCGGGGGTGCTTGCGCCGGTCATCGTATTGCAGGGCGGCATCGACCTCATGATCTGGGGGAAGCCGTTCGTGGAGATGACCGAGTATGTCCGGTACAACCTGGCTAACCCGGACAACACGGGGATCGTCCTTCCCTGGTACAACTATGTGCTGGTTCTCCTCGGGGTCCTCATCCCTCCCCTTTCCATCTGCGTGCTCTTCGGCTTCGCGAAAAGGCCCCATCCGCTCGTGTTATGGACACCGGTGGTCCTGTTCATCCTGGTCCATTCGATCTTCCCCAACAAGCAGGAGCGCTTCCTGCTGCCCGTGATCCCGCTGTTCTTCGTGCTCGGTTATGCCGCATGGGAACAATGGCGCATGCGAAGCGCCTGGTGGCAGCGCCGCAGCGGTCTCTGGCGCGGGGCCATGATCTGGACGTGGACGTTGAACACGGCGTTGTTGCTCCCCTTGACCATCAGTTCGAGCAAGCTTGAGCGGGTGCAGGCCATGCGGCTCCTGCGGGGACTGAAGGGCGTGACCGGCATCCTGGTGGAAGACACCGTGGAGCACGACGCACCGCTAGCTCCGCTCTACTACTGGGACGTATGGGACCTGCCCAAGGACCCTTACACCGATCCGAACGTCGACCTCAAGACGTACTTCGCGGACAGCACATCCAGCCACCACGCGAACACCGTGCTCTTCATCGGCGATGAACAGCTACGTGAACGTCTAGAGCGCGTGATGAGCGCCATGGGTCCGGTGGAATACGTTGGATGCGCCATGCCGGGGCTCTTGGACCGTACGCTGCATTGGCTGAACCCGGTAAACCGAAACACCGTGATCCTGGTGTTCAAGGCCAAGGACGCCAGCAACAGGGCCCCAAAGAACTGAGGCGTGGCAAGCCCATCTCCCGACGAGCAGATGGTGTGACCGGGGGCCGTTCAAAGCAGGGCTGACCGGATATCTTCGCGCGCCCTGCGCATGCTGTCTCTCGACCAGCTCGATCCATCGGTATTCCTCACCGCGCACGGATGGGTGCAGTTGCTCACCCTTACGGTACTGGAGATCGTGCTGGGCATCGACAACATCATCGTGATCAGCATCCTGAGCGGGGAACTGCCTGAACATCGTCAGCGCAGCGCACGCCGCACGGGTCTGGCACTGGCAATGATCACGCGTCTGCTGTTGTTGCTCACGCTCACCTGGCTCAGCCGTCTCACCGCCCCCTTGTTCACGCTCGGGCCGGTGGTCTTTGACGGCCGGGGCATGGTGTTGATCCTCGGTGGTCTTTACTTGCTGTACAAATCAGGCAAGGAGTTGCGCGATACTGTGGAACTGGTGGACCAACGTGAAGGGCGCCGCAGGAAGGTGGCGATCTTCTGGATGATCGTGACCCAGATCGTGCTGATCGACATCGTCTTCTCGCTGGACTCGGTGATCACGGCCGTGGGCATGAGCAACGAGATCCTCATCATGATGCTGGCGGTGATCATCGCGGTGTTGATCATGCTGCTGGCGAGCGACGGGATCAGTGCCTTCGTCAACAAGCACCCGAGCGTGAAGGTCCTGGCGCTGACATTCCTGTTCATCGTGGGTGCTGTGCTCGTCCTCGATGGCGTGGCACCCGCGTGGTCTCACGAGAAGGGCATCAAGAACTACGCTTACGGCGCGATGGCCTTCAGTGTGGCGGTGGAACTGCTCAACCTGCGGATGCGCAGGAACGAGCGACGCATGCAGGGGGACTAGCCCGCTGCGGGATCTCACTTCCCTGTGATAACGAATTCGGTACGCCGGTTCTGCGAGCGACCGTAGGGTGTGTCGTTGCTGGCTACGGGCTGTGTGGGGCCATATCCCTTGCTCGTCAACCGCGTGCCGGTGATGCCATGCGCTTCCAGATAACCGCGCACGGTGAACGCACGATCGTTGCTGAGCGCCATGTTGTCCGCGAGGCTTCCCACGTTGTCCGTGTGTCCTTGGATCTCGATGCGCACCCGGGCATTCTCCTTCAGAAAGGTGATCAGTTCATCCAGGATGTACTCGCTGGCCTTGGTGATCTCCGCGCTGTTCGTGGCGTACTTGATGTCATCCACCTTGTAGCTCTTGCCCACCTCGATCTTGCTGAGCGTCATCTCCACATCAGCGACGCCTCCCCGCGCAGTGTCTTCCACGGTGAACGCGCGGCTGTCGAACACATGGTCCTCCTTCTTCACGGTCATGATCACGTCCGCGCCGGGCTTCAGTTTCAGCACGGTCGCATACTTGCCATCGGCCTCATCCACCTTGATGATCTCGGTCTTGCGCGTATCCATATACGTGATCAGCACCTCGGCGTCCTTCACCGGCTGACCCTGATCGTTCTTCACTTCGCCCTTCACGATCAGGATGTCTTCCGGCCGTGCGTCCTTGGGCAATTCGAAACCATAGATGTCGAAGCCGCCCAAGCCTGTCTTGAAGCGGTTGCTGGCGAAGTAGGCGGTATGGCCGTCCGCGCTCACGATGAGGCCGTGCTCATCCTCCGGCGTGTTCAGTGGAGCTCCCAGGTTCTTCGGCTGGCTCCAACTCCCGTCATCGCTCATGCGGCTGAAGAAGATATCGTAGCCCCCGATGCCGCGATGGCCGCGCGAGATGTCCTCCCTCCCCTTCTCGTCACGGGGAGGCCGCGCCGCGAAGTAGAGCGTTCGGCTGTCGCTGTGCAGAAAGGGAGCCTTCTCGTCGCCGTCGGTGTTGATGGGCGCGGGCATGGGTTGGGCCTTGCTCCATTCTCCCTGCTCGTTGCGCGTGCTGAAGTAGATATCGGTGCCGCGCGTGGTGCGGCCGACCTTGGCGAAATACAATGTCCTGCCGTCCGCGCTCAAGGTGGGCTGGCTTTCCCAACCGTCGTCCGTGTTGATGTTCTCGCCCAGGTTCTCCGGCTCCTCCCACGCAAAGCTCTGCCGGCCCGAACCAAAGTCCATTTTCGTGTCGTAGTGCGTACGATAGATGTCCATGTTCTTGTAGACACTCCCGTCCGGGTTGCGCGCCTCGGTCGGTCTGCCGATCACGAGGAAGACCTCCTTGTTGTTGATGCTTACGGTAGCGCCACCATAACTATCGCTGCCGAGATTGAATGGCTTCGGCAGGGGCTCACCGGATCCGAAGGACTGTTCCGTGTCCGGCCGCCGGGCCTCCATGATCTCCTCCACCTGGGTGGTCACGAAGTCACCCTTGGCCTGCTTGCGCGACATGCGGGTGAAGAAGATGAGCTCATTATCGGGTGAGAACATCGGGAAGTACTCATCCTCCCTGGTGCTCACGGGAGCGAGCACGGTCGGGTTGAACGGCCGTTGGTCCTTGTAGAAGTCAGCATAGAAAGCGAGTTCCGGCATCACCTTTTCCGCATCCGCGGTCTTCGCGTCGATGTCCGCGCTCAATTTCGACGCGTCTTCGGTGGGGAACTTCAGGAACTTCTGCAGGGCCTGGGCGCTCTCAGGGAACCGTTCCTTGCGGTAGTAGGCCGTACCGAGCACGTAGTACACGTCGCTGTGGTAGTCCGGGCAGTTGTCGCGCACCGGTTCGAGGTACTTGATGCACGCATCGAATCCACCGGCCCCGGCCTTGGCCCGATTGAACGCGCTGATGCCGAGTTGGAACGCGCATTCCATGCAATCGGGATACGCGTCGCTCAGGGCCTTCAGCTTCGCATGCTTCTCCGTGGGGTTCTTCTCTTTCGCCGCGTCCTCCAACGCCTTTACGATCTTCTTGTCCGTGGGCTGATCGCATGGGCCCTGCTCGTCCTGGGCATGAACGGCCCCCGCGAGGAGCACTGCGATGAAGGCGAGTCCGAAGCCACGCGGCGAGCACAGCTTTGTTGTCGGTTGTCGGTTGTCGGTTGTCTGTCTGCCCAGGGTTCCGTCAAGGGTCGGCTTGCCTGGTCCTTCCACGAAGCCAGCCAAGCCGGCCAAGCCGGCCAACCGATAACCGACAACCGACAACCGACTCTCCTTCATCAGCACGCTCATCATTGATCACTTCACTGTCGTATCCGTCGCCTCGGCCTTCTTCACCAGGTCATCGCCTTTCTGGCGCGCGACAACAACGATGCCATCGGCCTTCTTGTCGGCCTCGGCGATGGCCTGCTGCTCCTTCTTGTCTGCTTCCTTCTTGAGCTTGTCGGCCACGGCCTTGGCGGCGATCTTGCCGAAGGGGTCCTTCACCTGCGCCAGTTGGTCATCGGCAGCTTTGTAGGCTTGCGCCTTCAGATTGGCTGCTTCGGTACGGGCACGGGCCTTCAGGTCGTCGGCCTGCTTCTGCGCTTCGGCGATGAGGCGGTCCCGCTCGGCTCTGGCCTGCGCGAGCAGTTCCTCTTTCTTCTTGCCGATCTCCTCGTTCAACTTCTCCTTCACCTCGGTGATCACGGTCTCCTTCAGGTTCGCGCCGCCGCTGCCGAATACCGGTTTGAAGACCGGTTTCATCGCCGTGCCGGTGATCTTCCCGGTCATGTCGATCTCCTTCGGCAGTTCGATGGTCGTTCCGAGCGCACCGCCCGCTTTGCCCAGCAGCCCGGCCACGGCTTGGTTCGCTCCTGCGCCGAACATCGCCGTGGGGACCTTGGCGGTCATCGTGTACTCGATCGACTGGTCGGCAAAAGCGGTCCAGCCTTCGACATCGGCTTTCACTTGATCCAGCTTCACGGGGAATTTCTTCGTGATCATCTTCCCGTCCTTGAACTCATAGCTGAAGCTGATATCCTGTAGCGTCGGGTCATCGAGCTTGGGGTTCTTCAAGTACTTGTTCACCTCCTCGAGCACCTTCACGT
This sequence comes from uncultured Chryseobacterium sp., assembly GCA_964649165.1. Taxonomy (GTDB): domain Bacteria; phylum Bacteroidota; class Bacteroidia; order Flavobacteriales_F; family PHOS-HE28; genus PHOS-HE28. The sequence goes on along the minus strand of CAZYPC010000051.1, from coordinate 4,491 downwards.
CCACCATTCTCACGCTCTTGGTCTTCAGCGTGCCGTTGCCGGTGAGTGACTGCATCACGGGCATCATATGCGGATCGAGGTCGGCCTTCATCTTCAGGTCGGTGCTGAACGCGCCTTTGCAGTTCTTGGCAATGGGCGCCATTTTCTGCACGGTCTCCATGTACTGCACGGTCTGCTCGATGTCGAAGTCGCGCACGTCGTACGCGAAGTCGATGGTGGGTATGGCGGGGTTCTTCGTGTCGTAACCACCGCTCATGGTGGCGCTGCCCTTGAAGAGGTTGAAGAACACGTCCTTCAGGTCCACGCGCTGGTCGTGCACATGCAGGGCACCCTTGCAATTCTCGAGCACCATCTTGTCGTAGATCACCTGCTTCACAGCGGTGGTCATCCGGAAGTCGATCTTCCTGGGAACTTCGATCACGGTCAATTGCGATGTATCCGCTGAGGTCGCGGCCGTATCACCCGGCACCGACGGCCCCATCAGTTCGTTCAGGTCGAACTTGCTGCTGGTCACATTGAAGTTACCGGCGAGCGTGCTGTCCTTCAGCCACCACGCGAGGTAGTTGTCCACACGGCCGTTGGCGTGCAGGTCACTCCCCCCGACGGTGCCGTCATAGTTCGCGAGTTGCAGGAACTGTGGACTGAAGTTGAACACCAAGTCGCTGATGCCGATGCCGTAAGGCAGTGAATCGCTCTTGTAGTTCATGCCTTTCAACTGCAGGGAACCTTCCGCCTTGAACTTATCGTAGCGCTGCGCTTCAACGTCGCTCATGCGGCCGGCCATGGCCACGTTCGCGTTGAAAATTCCCTGGAGGTCATCCTTGCCCATGGGCACCACCTTCTTTACGCTGGCGAGGTCCAAATTGGCCTTCAGTGAAGCGTCCACGTTCGGATCGCTCATGGGTGTCTTCAGCAGCATGCGCGCCTCCACAGGGTTGCCCGCCATGCTCAACGCGAAACGCTTCAGGTCCACCACCATGCCATCCATGTCCTTGCCTTCTGGACTGGTGATCTTGCAATCCACGAAGATGCCCTCCACGCTCGCGGGCAGATCGGGATACTTGAAGCGTCCGTTGTCCACGTTGATCACGACACCGAAACCGGGCATCTGCTTGTCGTTGTAGGTGCCCTTCACGTAGCCGTTGAAGGCCGCCTTGCCGGTCATGTCCACCCCGGCGAGGTTGCTCGCGAATTCAGCGGGCACCAGCGAGAGAAGCGTACCGAAGTCGGTCTTCTTCGTGTCCCACTTGAGGTCCATGGCGATGTCGTCCGCAGGCATGGCAAGCCAGCCATCGAAGCCGAGCGTGAGCTGGTTCACGGTGGCCTCGTTCTCCTTGAACGTGAACTTCATGTTGGGCATGTCCATGTCCAGGTCGGCCTTGATGTCGGTCTTCACGTTCTTCAGGTACTTGATGCCATCGAAGACCACGGTCACGCTGTCGCTATGCGTGTTCGTCTTCAGCACGAAGAGGTCCTGGTTGAAGTCGCCTTCGCCGTTGTGGTCGAGACCGGCGAGGTCCATGAGCATGGGCAGCGAAGCGTCGTCGTAGATCACATGTCCATCGGTGATGGAATACTCGCTCAGCTTCACATTGAAGAGCGTGGCGCTCGTATCGGCGGGCTCGGTCGCCGCCGTGCTGTCCGCCTTGGCGATGTCGTAGTTCGCGCGCCCATCCTCCAGCACTTTCACGTGGATAATGGGCCGGTCCAAGGCCACGCGCTTGATCAGGATCCTGTCGCTGAAGAGGCTCATCAGGCCCACGGTCGCTTTGAGTTCACCGATGTTGGCCAGGCAGATGCCTTCGAAGGGCGCGACGTTGCACACCTTCACATCCTTCACCTCGAAGCCCGCGTTGGGGAAGCTGCTGATCACGGTGAGGTCCCACTCGCCCCAATCCACGGTCGCGTTCAGGCTGTTGTTCACCTGCTCCTTCACCGCCGCCTCGATCTTGTCCTTGAACAGGATGGGGATGAGCACCGCCGCCAGGATGAGCAGCAGCAGCAGGATGCCGACGGCGGCGAAGAGTCGTTTGATCCACTTCATGATGGCTCGGTTGTCAGTTGTCAGTTGTTGGTTGTCGGGCTTCAGATAGATCCGTCGGGTCCGGTCGGCAGGATGCCATCGCGCTTGTCCCACAACGCCGGACAACCGACAACTGACACCCGACAACGGTTCTGCGTGCTTCTGGCCCTCTCATTCTACGATCGACTCGTTCTGTTCCTCAGCAAATGATCCGCGATCACCAGACAGGCCATCGCCTCCACCACCGGCACGGCGCGCGGCACCACACAAGGGTCGTGCCTGCCCTTGCCTTCGACGGTGACCGTGTTGCCCGACCGGTCAGTGGACATTTGCGGCAGCGCGATGGTGGCCGGTGGCTTGAATGCGACCTGGAAGAAGAGGTCACCCCCATCGGTGATGCCGCCGAGCACGCCGCCCTGTGGCCCGGCGTTGTGCTGCGATCCGCGCATGGCCGCTGCGCTGAAGCCGCTGCCGATCTGGAAGCCCTTCGTTGCATTGATCGAAAGCATCGCCTTGGCGAGGTCCGCGTCGAGCCGGTCATAGACCGGTTCGCCCAGGCCGGGCGGCAATCCCTGCACCACGCAGCTGACCACCCCCCCGAGCGAATCGCCTTCAGCACGTAAGCGCTCGATGGCCTGCGTCATGCGTTCGGCGATGGCCGGATCGGGGCAGCGCACATCGCTGCTGAAAACGCTGGAGAGGTCGAGTTCCGTGTGCGGCCGGCCGATGGAGATCTCACCGACCTGGCTCACATAGGCCTGCAGGCTGATGCCTTGTTGAGCGACCAACTGCCGGGCGATGGCCCCGCCCACCACGCGGCACGCTGTTTCCCGCGCGCTGGACCGCCCACCGCCGCGATGGTCGCGCAAGCCGAATTTCTGCTCCCACGTGCGGTCCGCATGGCCGGGTCGGAAGGTGTCCTTCAGGTGGTCGTAGTCCTCGCTCTTCGCGTCAGCGTTCCGGATGAGGAAGCCGATGGGAGTGCCGAGGGTGAGCTGTTGTCGGTTGCCGGTTGTTGGTTGTCCGGCGTCCGACAACAGCCCGCTGAGGATCTCCACCACATCACTCTCCTTCCGTGCCGTTCCCAACGGCGTGCTCCCCGGTCGGCGGCGGTCCAACTCGTCCTGAATGGCCGCGATGTCCAACGACAGACCCGCCGGGCAGCCATCCACCACCCCGCCGATGGCCGGGCCGTGGCTCTCACCGAAGGTGGTGAGCCGGAAAGCGGTGCCGACGGAGTTGCCGCGCATGAGGGCGAAGGTACCCGCCGCACGCGGGGGCTTCGACTAACGACGTTATTGCGATCAACGATCGAACGTGGAGAATGAACAGCCCGCTCAGTGCATGACTGTAACAAGGCGCGTCACCTGGGAATGATCCGCAATAATCGAATAAGTGTACACCCCGTCCGGAAGCGCCGATACATCCAGATGATATTCATGTTCGCCGGGCGGTTGCCGACCGATACGCACAGCGTTGACCAAAGCGCCCATGATGTCCCTGACCTCCAAGCGCACCGCGTTCTCGTCGCGCATGGAGTACTTCAACCTTGTCAGGCTCGTGGCCGGGTTTGGAATGCAGGGCCCCAACCGAAGCGAAGGAGTACCTAGCTCATCGAAACCCCAGAAGCAATTCGGCCCGGTGAATAGGCCGATGATCGGCGTCCGGTCCAGCGCAGACCACGACCCGGAGGTCTCGTCGTAACGGAATGCGGAGGAATCCGCGCATGGGCCTGCGCAAGCGAACGACATCGGCTGGCCGCCGTAGTTGAAGGTCTGGATGGCCGCGTAGTAATCATGTCCGGATTCCAGTATTGTGTAGTCCAACAGTGATATGAAGATCCAATGCGTCTCCCCTGGATCGCTCATATCGTACTCTGTGATCGAGTAGTCGTTCTCTCTCAACAGGTTGAAATCCTCATCATAGATGCGACCGATGAGCCAATAACCCATGAAGTCCGGATCAAAGGGAACAACACACATCAATCCGCAGGCCTCTACCTCCGCTTGCGTGACCTCGTACCTGACGAACATGATCGTGCCGTCGGGACCGGTTCCGACCGTATCCGTCCATTCCCGCTCGGCCCTCATGAATCGGTTGAGCTGGATAGAGATCCCGGTCGAATCGTGGTTGTTGGAAAGGAGCGTGTCTGAACTTTCCGAGTTCACAGTGAAGAGGAGGCTCAATGGAGGAAAATCCTGGTTCACCTGAAGGTCCGCGCTGATCGGGAGCGTATCGGTTGCCCCTGGTGTCAAATACGGGAGCGTATCACTGTCAAAGGTGCCGAGGTCGACCTCGTCCAATCTGGCCCACATGCGCACCACGACATTATGAGCCGTATCAGGACCAGCATTCGTCACGCTCGCGGCGAAGTCCATTCCCGAAGATTCACCTATCGGGAGGAAGGCATATTCCAATGACCGTCTCGTCAGATCCCCTATCGGCACCGTCACATCACTGCGGAACCC
>CAZYPC010000050.1:0-31568 GCA_964649165.1 uncultured Chryseobacterium sp. | reverse complement strand
TGCTCGTGCGCACCACGCGGGCCATGCTCAGCTCGCAGTTGTTGAAGGTGCATTCCAGGAAGTTCCGGGCCGAGAGGTCGGCACGGGTGAACGTGCAGCGTGTGAAGGTGCATTGCTCGAACTGGCCCGGCGGCAAAGGCTCCTTGGTGAAGTCGATGCCGGTGTAGGTCTGGTCTTCGGTGCGAGCCATAACATCAAACTCGGTAGATGGACTCTGCTGAGTGGCAACAGCGAAAGTACCGCCGATGGAGGGGATGAACGGGATGAACGCAGATGTGTGCGGGTGCGGCGAGGACCTAGCGGATGTTCTCTGACATCACGACCCGACGGAACTCCAGCCTCGGACGTTTGAAGTTGAAGATCAGACCGACCGGCAGCCCGGTTACGCGCAGGTAGTTCAGCATTTGGCCCAGGTCCTGGTCCGTGATCATTTCAACGACCTTGGTCTCCACGACGATCAATCCAAAAGCAATGAGGTCGGGTATGTACAGGCCAACATGTACGCCCTTGTACAGAATGTCGAACCTGCGCTGCTGTTCGAATGGGACACTCCGTGCCCCGAGTTCAACGCACATCGCGTTCTCGTATGGCTTTTCGAGCAATCCATGTCCAAGGACATTGGCCACCTCAAAAGCGGCTCCAATGATCACCTCGGTCTCCCTCCGGTGTGGATCGTTCAAGTTCATTTCGTTGTTCGGAATACGGATCATCTGCGTTCATCCCGTTCATCCGCATTCATCTGCGGTTCAGGCCAGTTCATACATCTTCCCCGGCAAGCTCCGCACCACCCCATTGAACTCCAACGTGAGCAGCACGGTGCTCGCTTTGTGCGGCAGCATCCCCACCGCGAAGCACAGTGAGTCGATATCGAGCTTTCCTTTCGCCTTGAGCACATCCACGATGGCCTGTTCCTCCGGCTGAAGCTCGGTGAACATCGCCTGCTGCACGCCCACTTTCTTCTTGGCCGTCGGCAGCCACTCCATCAACTTCAGCACGTCCAAGGCACTGGTGATGAGGTGCGCCTTGTTGTCCTTGATGAGCCGGTTGCAGCCCTCGCTCTTCACGTCCGTAGCCCGGCCGGGAAAGGCCATCACCTCGCGGTCGTAGCTGTTGGCGATGTCCGCGGTGATGAGCGAGCCGCCTTTCGTTCCGCTCTCGATGACGATGGTGCAATCGCTGAGCCCGGCAATGACCCGATTGCGCGCCGGGAAATTCCCCGGCGCGAATTTGGAGCCGCTGGTCAGCTCGCTCACAAGAGCGCCGTGCTTCACCATCTCCTTCGCCGTGGCGGCGTGTTCGCCGGGATAGATGCGGTCCAGTCCGTGCGCGACACAACCAATGGTGTCCAGCCCGGCCTTCAGCGCTGTGCGGTGCGCCACGATGTCGATGCCATAGGCCAGGCCACTGACGATCTGTGCGCCACTCTCCTTCAGCCCTTCGACCAGGTCCTCGCACGTTCGCTTGCCGTGCTCGGTGGGGGCCCGCGTACCGACGATGGCCACGCTCCGTTCCGGGTCCAGTTCCGCCTCGCCGCGAACGAAGAGGAGCACGGGTGCATCGTCACAGTTCTTCAGGCGCTTGGGATAGTCCTCATCGAGGTAGAAGAGCGCACGCAGCTTGTTCTTGCGCACGTAGGCCAGTTCCTTCTCGGCTTCCTGCAGCACCTTGGTGTTCTGGATGGATGCCGCGAGCACGGGACCGATGCCGGGCACCTTCTCTTGAAGCGTCTTGCGCACCTTCTTGTCGGTGAAGAGCGGGTCCACCCCGCCACAATAGGCCACCAGGTTCCGTGCGTTCACCGGGCCGATGCCTTTCAGCATGGACAAGGCGATGCGGTGGATCAGTTGCTGGTCGTCCATGGATGGTGTTCGGGTCGGCCTGCTACTTTGGCCGTCGATCGGTGATCGCCCAATGTAACCGCCTCCGATGAGGTTGCTCTTCCCCTTCGCGCTCTGCGCACTGGTGAACGTTTGCGCGGCGCAGGACGGCAGCGTGCAGGGTTCGGTGAACGATGCCGCGACGAAGGAACCGATCCCGGGTGTGAGCATCCTGTTCACGACCGGTCGCACCACGGCCACCGACATCAATGGCGCATTCAATGCCGCGCTTCCGCCGGGGGATTACTTGGTGCTCTTCCGCAGCATCGGCTACGCGGACAAGCAGGTGGCGCTGCATGTGGATGCGGGCACGCACCAAACGCTCGCAGTAGGCATGGAACCCAGTGCCTCGCAACTGGACCAGGTGGTGGTAAGCGCGGGCAAGTTCGAGCAGCGGGTGGGTGAGGTGACACAATCGCTCAGCGTGCTGCCGCCGAACATCGTCCGGGACCGGAACACCACTTCACTCGAGGATGTGATGGTGCAGGTGCCCGGTGTGATCGTCGTGGACAACGATCCGCAGATCCGTGCGGGTAGCGGTTTCAGTTTTGGAGCCGGCAGCCGCGTGATGATGCTGGTGGACGACCTGCCGATCCTGGCAGGGGACATCGGGCGGCCGAGCTGGAGCTTTCTCCCCATCGAGAACCTGGAGCAGGTGGAGGTGATCAAAGGAGCCAGCAGCGTGCTTTACGGAAGCGCGGCGTTGAGCGGGGTGATCAATGTGCGCACAGCCTATCCACGTTTGGAACCACGGACGCGAGCGACGGTGTATGCCGGGATCTGGGACACGCCCGGCCACAAGCCCGCGAAATGGTGGGATGCGAACCCGCCCGTCTTCGCCGGAGCGAGCTTCAACCACGCTCAGCAGTACGGCGCGTTCGATCTGGTGATCGGCGGCATGGCTTTCAGTGACTATGGTTTCGTGGGACCCGAACGCGTGACTTCCGACAGCCTGCCGAACAGCGACCCCTCCCGCGTGGGCCCCGGCGGCTACGAGAACCGCATCCGGTTCAATATCGGTACGCGCTGGCGCAACAAGAGGATCAAGGGGTTGAGCTACGGGCTGAACGGGAACATCATGAAGAGCCGCAGCAGCACAGTGCTCGTGTGGGACGATACCGACAAGGGTCTCTACCGCTCCGAGCCCGGCACGCTCACCCGGACACTCGGCACCCAATACTACCTGGACCCGTACATCAACTATCGAGGGCCGAAGGGCATGCGTCATATCCTGCGGGCCCGTTTCTACGACCAGCGTTTCGACAACGACAACGAGCAGGCCAACGCCAGTACCAACCTCTTCACCGAATACCAGGCGCAGAAGAAGGCCGACATCTTCGGAGAGACCACGATCACGGCGGGGATCACCTGGAACAATACCGACAGCGATGCGCGGCTCTACAGCGGGGACCCGGACGGCAACGGCCAGAACACGGCCAGCACGTACGCGGGCTATCTCCAGGCCGACAAAAAGGTCCTGCAGGAGAAATTGATGCTGAGCGCCGGCGTGCGCTACGAGAATTTCAAGGTGAACGAGTACGAAAAGGCCCAGCCGGTCTATCGCGCGGGGGCCACGTACCGCGTGCTCAAAGCGACCTATCTGCGGGCGAGCTACGGGCAGGGTTTCCGGTTCCCCACGTTGGGCGAACGCTACATCAAGACCAGCGTCGGCAAGCTGAACATCTTCCCGAACCAGGACCTCGAGCCGGAGTTCAGCGTGAACGTGGAAGGCGGCGTGAAGCAGGGTTTCCGGATCGGAGCCTTCAGCGGCTATCTGGATGCCGTGGTGTTCCAGCAGGATATCGACCGGTTCGTCGAGTTCACCTTCGGTACCTGGGCTCAGGCACCCTTGAATGATCCGCTCGCGGGCCTCGGGTTCCGGTCCGTGAACACCGGCGGAGCGAGGATCACCGGCATGGAGTTCGAAGCGGCGGGCAAGGGCACCATCGGAAAGGTGGAGATCACCTTGCTGATGGGCTACACACACACCACGCCGATCAGTACAACACCGAACGCGACCTATGCCACTTCGCTGGGCAATCCTCCTGTGCCCGTCGGCTATCGCAACACGAGCTACGACACAACGGACAACATCCTGAAGTACCGTGTGCGCAGCCTGTTCCGTTCGGATGTCGGAGTGAAGTGGAGGAAGATCTCCGGAGGGATCAGCGTCCGGTACAACAGCCATGTGCGGAACATCGACAAGGCATTCGTTGACTTCGACAATCCGTTGCTCCTGCCTTCCGGCGCGAAAGGGTGGATGCTCACGCACACCACCGGCGACTGGATCGTGGACGCCCGCCTGGGCTACCAGCTCACACCGCAGGTGAAGGCCGCACTCATCGCCACGAACCTGAGCAACGAGGTCTACTCCATACGGCCGATGGCGATCGAAGCACCGAGAAGCTGGCAGGTCCAACTCGCTGTCGACTTGTGAACATGCGCATCCTCGGTGTCATCCCTGCCCGCTATGCCAGCAGCCGCCTGCCCGGCAAACCGCTGGTGGACATCGGCGGCCGGAGCATGGTGATGCGCGTGTTCGAGCAAGCGAAGCAAGCGACCTCGCTCGCGCATGTGTTGGTGGCCACGGATGATGCGCGCATCATGGAGCATGTGACGAGCAACGGAGGCACCGCAGTGATGACATCGCCAAGCCATCCCAGTGGCACGGACCGCTGTTGGGAAGCGCTTGAGAAAGCACGCCCCGAGCAGTTCGATGCGGTGGTCAACATCCAGGGTGACGAACCCTTCATCGTACCAGCGCAGATCGATGAGCTATGCGCGGCCATCGCCGTTCCGGATGCAGCCATCGCCACGCTCGCCCAGGTGGTCACGGATGATCGTGACCTGGAGGATCCTGGAGAGGTGCTGATCACCACCGACGTGTGCATGAACGCGTTGTATTTCAGCCGCGCCGCGATCCCTTTCCTGCGGAACCCGACGCCAGGCCCCCGCAACGCGCAGTTCCGTTTCCTGAAACATGTGGGACTTTACGCCTACACCACTGAGGCCCTCTCGCGCATCGTCCTGTTGGGACCATCCTCGCTTGAGCGGGCGGAAGCGTTGGAGCAGTTGCGCTGGTTGGAGAACGGCTTCCGGGTAGGTGTGGGGCTTACCACCCACCCGTCCTTCTGCGTGGATACCCCGGCTGATCTGGAGGAGGCGCGCAGGCGGGTAACCGGTTCGTAGTTTCGCTGCCCCATGCCCATCGAACGTGACCTGCACGAACTGCTGTACGCGCACGACTGTGTGATCGTGCCGCGCTTCGGGGGCTTCCTCACGCACTACAGGCCGGCCCGGCTCGATGAGCAACGCCGGTCCATCCATCCACCGTCCAAGGACCTCAGCTTCAACCGGCATCTCACGCGCACGGACGGCTTGCTCACTGACCATCTGGCCAAGGCCCAAGGGCTCGATTTCGTTCGGGCCGGGGCGGTGATCGATGGTGAGGTGGATGCGTGGCACAGCAAACTGGAGCGCGACGGTCGGCTTGAACTTCCTCGCATCGGCACATTCTACCGCGATGCGGAACGCAACCTGCAGTTCGATCCCGACCGCCGCGTCAACTTCCTGAAGGATGCCTACGGCCTCCGGTCCGTTCCTGCGGTGCCGTGCGTGGTCCCGGTGCCCGCGACACCCATCCCCGCATCCCTGCCCGAACCCAGGGTGATCCCACTTGTTCCGGCGGAGGAGGTGGAGCAGCGCCGCTTCCCCTGGCTCGCTGCCGCTGCTGTGCTGGCGCTTCTCAGTACGGCTGGCACGTGGTGGGTGGTTTCCAGGGAAGCGCCTAGTGGTGCGCAATGGAGCGGGTTCGAACTTTTCGGCAGTAGCGAACCAGGGAGCTACCATCCTCGCCTCGCGGAGGACCCGGCGATCATGGAGCCCGTTGACACGACAACCTGGGCATTGCCTGAGAACGTCACCGGCGTGTGCGAGGTACCTGCGCCTGGGGAAAGTCCTGCCGCCTTGATCGTGGACCTGGGAGCGCCGACCCCGCCTCCTGCGTTGGAGGTGAACCCGGAGAAACAGGTGGCGGTGCCGGAGAGCACGGCTGTTGCTGTGAGGGTCCCGCACAACCGGTTCCACGTCATTGGCGGGTGCTTCCTGCAGAAGGAGAACGCCGAGGGTTTCATGGCCGATCTGAGGGCGAAGGGTTTCGCCGCCGATATCATCGATCGCAAAGGCGGGCTCTACCGCGTGGCCATCGGCAGTTATCCACAACGTGCGCTGGCCTTGGAAGCCTTGGCGGCCGTGCGCAAGGAGGACGCTCCACAGGCCTGGTTGCTGGTGCGTTGACCATCTTTGCATGGCGGCCCTTCGGATGGCACGCGGATGGTTGCACACTCGCCTTGAACCGCCATTAGATTCGCACCCCTTTTTCATCGGCCGACGTTCCGATGGACGAGCCTGATCAGGAGCACATGAACGCTATTGAACTGAGCGCTTGCACACTCACCCTCATTGATGAGGATATCGTGCATGCGCACTTCAAGGATGGCCTGTTGGCGGGTCAGGACGCGATCGATGAGATGTTCGATGCCATCCGAACGCTTCGCCAGGGACGCAAGGCGCTTTTCCTGTTCACGGCCGGCCCCGGGGCGTCGCTCACGAACGAGGCCCGGGCTCATGCTTCCAGTGATGCCGGCAGCGAGATCCTGGCTGCGGACGCGATCGTCGTGCGCGATTTCGGCCACCAGATGAGTGCCAATGCGTTCGTCCGACACAACAAGCCCAAACGGCCCATCCAGCTTTTTCCGGACACGGATTCGGCCATCGCCTGGCTCCAGCAACATCGTCACCTGATCGATAACGCATGAACCGCTCCTCCTTGCTTTTCCTGGGCCTGGCCGCTTTCGTTCTGCTCCATGCACCGCAAAGGGCGGCTGCGCAGGCCGTGCTGGAACCCGTTACCCGCACCATACAGTGCGAGAAGGCCGAAGTGATCTTCCTGGCCGTCGCGCCCAAGGGCGATCGCATCCTGGTAGGAACCACCAAGGGCGCGGAGGTGATGGACCTGGAGTCGGGCAAGCGCGTTTTCCACCTCGAGTTCATGGAGGACAACAGCGAGGCCGTGTACTACGCGATGTTCAACGACAATGGTGAGTACGTGATGCTCGCGGGTTTCACCGGCAAACGCGAGATCTGGGATATGAAGACGGGCAAGAAGGAGGGTGGCAACCTGGCCAACTTCCCCTGGATGCCGAACTCCTTGGCCATGAAGAAGCTGAACCTGAAGGTGGGCAACTCACCGTTCGATCGTTTCTACCAACAGGAGAGCGCACAGCATGGCGACCTGACCGCCAAGGCCGACAAGAACGGGACGGTCAGCTTTGTCGGTAAGGATGGCGCGTCCGTGCAAACGCTGATGTATCCCGAGAACAAGGACCAGCAGCACCGCTCACCCTGCTTCTTCCACGACACCTGGTTCATCACCGGAACCGACGCCGGTAAGGTGCTCTTCTACACGTTGCGCTGACCCCTTCGCCGGGCCCCAGCCCGGCTGCGATCAAAGACCTTGCTTCGGGCCGGTGGCCGCGTTGGTGCCCGATGGACCAGCCATCCGCTTCTTCCGGTATTGCGCGACGGCCAACCCCAGGACCAGTCCCAGGACCAGCAGCCCGATCGCGCCGTATTTCCAGTCCAGCTTTTTCAGCACCGCCAGGAATACCACGGCGAACAGCAAGATCGTCGCCCCTTCGTTCCAGAGACGCAAGCGGAACGAAGACCACGGAAGCTCGTTGTTCCGCGCCTTCACATAGATCGCGTGGTTCTTGAAGTGGTACGCGAAAAGCAGCGCGATGAACCCCAGCTTCGCGTGCATCCATGGCTGCTTGATCAGCATCGGGTGCATGGCGAACATCCAGAGCCCGAAGATGAACATGAGCACCAGCGACGGCCAGGTGATGATGTACCACAGTTTGCGCTCCATCGCCATCAATTGCCGGGAGAGGATGGTCCGGTCCGGCTCGAACTTGGACAGCGCCTCCTTGTGGTAGATGAACAGGCGCACGATATAGAACGTGCCGGCGAAGAAGGTCACCATGAAGATGATGTGCAACGCCTTGGCGATCGCGTAGGGGGAATCATCCATGCGCGAAAGGTAGCCGGAGCTGTGAGCTGATGACCGATCGGCGGATGAGCGGAGGGCCACCGTTGCTCCCGGTACATTCGCGCTCCGTACCACGCGATCGTCATATCCGCTGATCATACCCATCCACTGATCCCATGGACCCCCGCCCCGCCAAAGACAGCCTCGCAGAGACCACGCATCTGGTGCTGCCCAACGATACCAACACGCTCGACAACCTCTTCGGCGGCCGGTTGCTGCAATGGCTCGACATCAGTTGCGCCATCAGTGCGCATCGTCACTGCAAGCGGCAGGTGGTCACCGTGGCGGTGAACCATGTCAGCTTTGATAGGCCCATCAAGCTCGGCGATTTCGTCACCATCCAGAGCAAGGTGAGCCGCTGCTTCAGCTCCAGCATGGAGATCTGGGCGGATGTGTGGGTGGAAGACCAGATCACCGGTGAGAAGATCGCCTGCAACAGTGCCATCTACACCTTCGTGGCAGTGGACAATACCGGGCGGCCGGTAAAGGTCTCGGAGGTGGTGCCTGAGACCGAGGACGAGATCCGGCGCTATGCGGGCGCCCTGCGTCGCAGGCAGCTACGTCTCATCCTCAGCGGTAAGATGGAGCCGAAGGACGCGACGGAACTGAAGGCGCTGTTCGCATGAGCACCATCGGGCGTCCATGGCCTGCCTGGTCGCTCGGTCTGTCGCTCACCCTGTGCACCCTGGCCCTTCATCTGTGCCCGGGTATGAACAGCATGCTGAACATCGACTCGGGACTTTATCCCTTGAACGGCAAGATCATCAATGCGGACTATCTCGGGGTGAACCTCGACTTCCACCGCACGGAACCCGCATTCGCCCGCAGGCCCTTCACCACGTGGATCATCGCAGGACTGGATCGCATCACGTCGATGGGAGAGGCCCACGCGTTCATCGTCACACAGTTCGCCCTGTTGTTCGTCAGTGGTCTCCTCCTGTACAAGCTGGTGCGGTCCCTCGAACGGCCACATCGCGAGGCGTTGCTGGCCATGGCCGCCTATCACTTGTCCTTTACGGTGCTCAATGGCTGGTTCCCGCCCATCTACTGCTACGATGAACCATTGCAGTACTCCGCGCTTTTCCTCTCCATCGAAGCCTGCGTCCGGCGGCGCTGGGCATGGTTCACCCTCTGGTTCACGGTCTCTCTGTGCGTGCGGGAGTCCTCGTTGCTGTTGCTGCCTTCCTTCTTCCTGTTCTTTTCGGACGGCGCATGGAGACCGCAGTGCTGGGGAACCCGTTCCGGGTTCGCGCGCGCATCAGCTTTCGCGGCACCGGTGCTTCTCTTCGCGATCTTCCTGCTCGCCTATGTGCACTACCTCGGTGGACAGGAGTTGTTGCGCAACGATGTCGCCGGGCGCGCCACGTTGTTCGAACTGAACTTCGCCGATGCCCCGACGACCGTCGAGACGCTGGTGTACTTCTACCTCGCCCTCGGGCTCCCCACGGCCGTGCTGCTCGCGGCGGATGCCGCGCAAGGGTGTTCTACGAGCAGCGCACCTCTCTATCGTTCCGCCTTCTTCCTGTCGGTGCTGCTCAACACCATTGTCGTGCTGTTCTGTACCAAGGCACGTGAAGCCCGCTTGTTCGCGTTGCCGCTCGTGTTCGTGTGGCCGTTCCTGGGTGGAATGCTCGTGAACGCGAAGGAACTGCTGGGACTGCCCAACCTCCGGTCCATGCTGAAGCACTGGGAGTACGCTACGGTCCTCCTGCTCATTTTCGGTCTGCTCGCCTTGTTCGTGGACCGGGGCTGGGAACTGGGTGATGGGAATGCGAGCGGGAACTTGTGGCACGAGTACTTCCTCGTGCAGAGCGGAGCGATCCTCCTGCATGTGATGGGGAAGCACTGGGCGCGGCACCGACCGACGAACACGACCATGTCGACCGACCGGTCCCTGTAAAGCCGTGCTAACTACCTGAGGACCGGGACAACACCTGGTCCCGGTACATGGCCCAGGAAGAATAGCCGTACCCTGGTGAATGGACATCGAAGAAGCCGCCTGTACCCGTATCCAGGGCCCGGCAGCCCGTGGCCAGTACCAAAGCCGCAACGCACGCTGCGGAGCGCTCGCCGCCATGCACGTGTATGGTGATGCAGGTCACGGCATCCGTATCAGGCTCGCAGCTCACGCTGAGGCTCAGCACAGCTTCCTCTGTCTCGACAGCATACCAGTCGTGCTCCTGATGCTCCAGGAACGGAACGGCTTCGCACATGCGGGCCACGAGCTGCTGTCGATCACCGATCGTACCGGGCCGGAAGTCCTGTGGAATATCCTCTACGGAAGCGACGTCCGGAAGGTCCTGTATGAAGATATCCCACGACATGGTCTTCGAAAGGTTGAAGGTCCGGGCGTTATGATACCAGGTCAGCGATCGTTCGGAGCGGCTGTTTCTCCATGCAATGGAAATGCCCACGTGGGCACGCATCGAAACCGATCTTGCTGCACGGGCGGCAGTCCAGTCCCGTTACCTCCATGATGTGGGCGCGCTCCGGATGCTGCGGGATATAAGGCCCCATGCCGAAGGCAGGTACCGTGTTGCCCCAGATGCTCACGGTTCTTTTCTTGAACGCGGCCGCCACATGCATCGCGCCGCTGTCGTGGGTGACGGCGCTCGTGGACTGGCGGATGAGCGAGGCACTACCAAGCACATCGTATGTCCCCGTCGCATCAAAAGCACGCCCCCCGACCGCATCCGCGATCGCTCTCGCAGCGGGTTTGTCGTCGGGCCCGCCGATGATCACCATCGGTCCTGGGATCAGCTCGCCGAGCTCGATCAATTTGTGCTCGGGCAGCCGCTTGGTGGTATGCGCACCTCCGATGCACAGCGCCACATACCCATTGTGATGGCTCGGGGGCAGGTCCGATAGCGGCACCTCCTTGTCCGGCGGAATGAACAGATCCAGGCCTGCGCCGTCATTCTTCACGCCCAGGTGCGCCACCGTGCTCAGGTACCGATCCACGATATGCATACGTGGCATGCGATCGCGCTTGAGGTTCACCAGCATCCATTTCTCGATGTTCAACTTCGGGAAACTGTGCGCCGGAACGGCCAATGCGCGCTTCACTTTCCAGGTGCGCAGGTTGTGGTGCAGGTCGATGATCTCCGTGAACCCTTCTTTCTTCAGTGCGGGCAGTGCTTCGCTCACATCCCCTTCCATGGTGTGTACCTTGTCCACGTGGGGTGAATGCGCGACGAGGTCCCGGAATTGCGCCTTGGTGAGGAAGTGTATTTCCACGCCCGGGACCCGCTGCTTCAGACAGCGCAGCACCGGAGAGGTGAGGATGATGTCGCCGATCGACGAGAAGCGGATGACCAGGAGTTTCATTTCCGGAAGCGACCGCGAAGTTGCACGTTGGCGCGTTACGGGTTGAGCCAGCGACCCACGACATGCCGACCGTTCTCCGTGCGTCCAACTATTTTCACCGCCGATGTTCGTCGATACCCACGCACACCTGTACCACAAACAGTTCGATGGGGACCGGGAGGACATGCTCACGCGGGCCCTGGAGAGCGGCGTCGGCGCGCTCTACCTGCCCAACATCGACCACGACAGCGTGGAGGCGATGCACCTGCTGTGCGAGGCGCATCCGGATATCTGCTTCCCGATGATGGGCCTTCATCCCTCCAGCGTGACGGCCGACCCCGTCAAGGATCTGGCAGAGGTGGAGCGGGCTCTTTCCTCCGGACGCTATTTCGCCGTGGGCGAGATCGGCATCGACCTGTACTGGGACAAGACGTTCCTGGTGCAGCAGCAGGATGCTTTCCGCCGCCAGGTGCGCTGGGCGAAGGAACTCGCGCTACCTGTTGTCATCCACTGTCGAGAGAGTTTCCAGGAGGTGTTCAGCATCGTGGAGGAGGAGAACGACCACACCTTGCGAGGCGTTTTCCATTGTTTCACGGGGACATCCGAACAGGCACGGCTCATCACGGAGCTGGGTGGGTTCAAGCTGGGTATCGGTGGTGTGATCACCTATGCGAAAAGCGGACTGGCACAGACCATGAAAGAGGTGGGAGCAGAGCATTGCGTGCTGGAAACCGATGCGCCATACCTCGCCCCTGTGCCACATCGCGGGAAGCGGAACGAGAGCAGCTACATCCCGCTCGTCGCGCAGGCCCTGGCCACTGCGACCGAGCGCTCACTGGATGACATCGAACGGATCACCACCGCCAACGCCCGCCATCTTTTCGCGCGATGACGGATCGACCCCGCGTTCTGATCGTTTACACCGGCGGGACCATCGGTATGATGGCCGATGCGCGAAGTGGGACGTTGAGGGCGATGGACCTGGAGCACTTGGAAGAGCATGTGCCGGAGCTTGAACGCATCAATGTCCAGCTTGACGCCATCTCGTTCGAGCGGCCCATCGATAGCAGCGATATGCGACCGTCGGACTGGGTGCGTATCGCCCAACTCGTCGGTCAGCACTACGCGGACCATGATGGCTTCGTCGTTCTTCATGGCAGTGATACCATGGCTTACACGGCCAGTGCGCTGAGCTATCTGCTCGAAGGGTTGGACAAACCCGTCATCCTCACGGGTTCCCAGCTTCCCATCGGCACCATCCGCACCGACGGCAAGGAGAATCTGCTCACGGCGATCGAGATCGCGGCGGCCAAGGACAATGGTCGACCGGTCGTTGCCGAGGTGGCGATCTACTTCGAATACAGTCTCTATCGCGGCAACCGCACCGTGAAGGTGCATGCCGAGCGCTTCGAGGCTTTCCGGTCTCCGAACTGGCCGGTACTCGCCGAAGCCGGTGTGCATATCCGCTACGACCAACAAGCCCTGCTCCCGCG
Organism: uncultured Chryseobacterium sp.; assembly: GCA_964649165.1. Taxonomy (GTDB): domain Bacteria; phylum Bacteroidota; class Bacteroidia; order Flavobacteriales_F; family PHOS-HE28; genus PHOS-HE28. The sequence continues at coordinate 18,783 of CAZYPC010000050.1, read as the reverse complement.
CCGTCCGGGCCCCCTCAAGGTTCATGAACGCCTCGACGACCATGTCGGGGTCATCCGGCTTTTCCCCGGCATACGCGCTGAGTGGGTACGGCATGCCTTGGCCACCCCTGGCTTGCGTGCCGCTGTGCTGACCACTTTCGGCAGTGGTAATGGGCCGACCGATGAAGAATTCCTGGGTGCCTTGCGTCAGGCACGCAGTGAGGGCATCGTCCTGGTGAATGTCACCCAGTGCGTCGGAGGCCGGGTGGAACAAGGCCGCTATGTCACCAGCAAGGCGTTCGTTGACATGGGTGTGGTGAGCGCCTATGACATGACGGTGGAAGCGGCCGTTACCAAGCTGATGTTCCTGCTCGGACAGGGCTTTTCAGCGCAAGAGTTGCACCACAGGATGACGCTCGACCTTTGCGGAGAGCTCAGCGCAGGTTGAGCCGATCGGTTGCCGGGCCACCGAACTTCCAGTGGGTTGTTCGCGTGTTGGCATGCCCAAGACCCTACGATCAGCACCCGGACCCACTGCACGGGGCGCACCATGAAAAAAAACCGCCCATCGGGCGGGTTTTCGTTCTGCGGAGAGAGAGAGAGGATTGCCCGATGCGGGCTTTCCCTGAGCGGGAGGCTTCAAAGCGAAGGCAGCATCGCTTCGCGACGCGCTTTCTTGTTCCCCGCGCTCGGCGAAGCGTTGCTTCGCTCGCTCGGAGAACAAGAAGGCCGCCGAAAGGCGGCCTTCGCATTGGCGGAGAGAGAGGGATTCGAACCCCCGTTACCCTTTCAGGTAAACACACTTTCCAGGCGTGCGCCTTAAACCACTCGGCCATCTCTCCAGATGGGCGGCGAAAGTAGCAGAACCCGCGCCCCGAAACATGGTTCCGTGAACGACAAGAAGAGTGCGACCGCCGACCGTTCCTTTTTTCTACGGGGCCATCGGAATACGGTCCCTTCCCGACAAAAGCGGTTCAGTGCGCTATTCCCGGAGGAGCGCGTCCATCATGCAATTCGGCCGATCGGCACACGTTACATCCGTATTCACCCGGGCCCCCCCATACCCTCGGAGCCTGGCCAACTTCCGGTTCAAACCCGCAAAGCCCATGAGAACGTCGAGACACAACTTCTTGCAGGTCGTTTCTGTTCTGGCCCTCTTCAGCGCGCGTGCGCACGCACAACAAGGTATGCCGCTCGCTGCGGCGGAAGAGGGTCCCACACTGGCTGCGACGGCCGGTGCGAATGACAACCGTTCAGCGGTGGTCTTCAATCCCGACGCCGGGCTTTACTACAGCGTGGATGCCGGCTGCAGGCGCTATCCGGTGGACACGTATTCCGAGAGCGGTGCGTTCCTGGGAACCACGGAGCAAGGCTTCGACTATCGAGGGGCTTGGTGGAATCCGGCGACACACCAGTTGGAGGGCAACGGCTACCTGGACGCCGGCCTCTTCGCCCAAACGTTGAGCCCCGCTTCGCAACTGCCGACCGGAACGGGAACCGTGCTGCTGAAGGCGGCCCAGCCTGATGCGCACTCGGTCGGCGCTTTCGACCCGGAGGCCAAGGAGATCATTTACTACCATGACGGTAGCGTGTCCCGGTATTCGAGGTCCAACAATTCACGGCGGGCGGTCCGGCACATCAAGGAACTGCCGACGGGCCTCGGAGACCTGAACGCGAACAGCATCGTGTACACCGGGTTCGCCGGTCACGAATGGGGGGTATACGACCATGCGCATCGGCGGCTGCTTTTCATCAACAAGCGCACCGGCACGTATTCGGGCTTTTGCCAGCTCCCGCCCAGCGCACCGGCGCGTACCCTGTTCGGGATGTCCTATGCGAATGGCTATTTCTGGCTGTTCGATGCGCCTGACAACCCGGGTATGTGGCGGAGTTATCGCGTATTCCCGCCCGCCATCGATCCGGAGATCCCTGCCGTGACCCAAGCGGTAACGGAAACAGCCTCCCATGATGAACTCATCGCCCAAGCCGTGACGGCTGTGGAGCAATTGATGGCTGAATTGGCCCTGGCCGCAGAGGTAGAAGCGCTTTCGGCTGTAGAGCCGTCGAGTGCCCCGTTGGTCGCCGAGGTCCCTGATGTCGCCGCTTCGGTGAGCCTGCGTAGCGTGGAGGAGGCGGGTGCGGACGTCGTGAACATCTATCCTGTACCGGCCAACGAATGGCTGAGGGTGGAACTGTCTGCAGGCAGCGCGCTCAAGTCAGCCCGGGTGCTTGACCTGGCTGGCCGTGTCGTTCCCGCGCCGGTCACACGCACCAGTGAACATGGCCTGCAACTGAATGTCGGAGCGTTGCCGACCGGTAGCTATGCCTTGGAGGCGTTGAATACGACAGGGGCGGTGCGGCGGACCTTCATGGTCGTGCACTGACGCCGGTGGCCAGCCTCTGACGTTCCACGGTAGGTGAGAGCCTGGTGGCCAGGTCGCTTTACGCAACAAGTGGACGTGGTCCTGGTCCCTGACAGGTCCGCTGGACTTTGGTGAAAGCAATGCTCCGATCCAAGATCACACAGACCCATCCCCGGACCGCTATCAGTATACGTTCGCCGGATCGCACCTCGTCGTGGTCGAAATCTGCTGGCGTCGCCTGGTCGGTTCCCGGTACGTTCGCGCCCCGAATCAAAAAGGAGCTGCTCGTGGATGGACCTGAAATGCTTGCGCGCGATCAACGACGCATGCGGACCCATGACTGGACCGTAGCCATGGCCTTTTGCATGGGGATGGTAGGTCTGGCGCTTTTCTTCCTCATCATCTGGCTCTGACGGGCTTCTCGAAGTCACAGCGGAGCACCGCGGTGGTAGCTTCACGTACTTTCGCGGGCCCTGATCATGCCTCGTATCGGCCCCATCGAATTGCCGGAATTCCCGCTGCTGCTCGCGCCCATGGAGGACGTGAGCGACCCACCGTTCCGCGCGCTGTGCAAGAAGCACGGGGCTGACATGATGTACACCGAATTCATCAGCAGCGAGGGCCTCATCCGCAAAGCGGCCAAGGGCATGAAGAAGCTCGACATCTTTCCGGAGGAGCGGCCCATCGGCATCCAGCTTTTCGGCGGAAGCGAGGACGCCATGGAGGAAGCCGCGCGCATCGCTGAGGCGGCGGGCCCGGAGCTCATCGACATCAACTACGGCTGTCCGGTGAACAAGGTGGTGAACAAGGGCGCGGGAGCCTGTCTGTTGCAGGATGTCGACAAGATGGTCCGCCTTACGGAGAAAGTGGTCAAGGCCGTCCGGCTGCCGGTGACCGTGAAGACGCGACTGGGCTGGAGTGACCAGACAAAGAACATCATGGAAGTGGCGGAGCGCCTGCAGGATGCCGGTATCCAGGCCCTCAGCATCCACGGCCGCACGCGTGCCCAGCTCTACAAGGGCCCCGCTGATTGGACGCTGATCGGGGAGGTGAAGAACAGCCCGCGCATCCACATACCCATCTTCGGCAACGGTGATGTGGACTCTCCGGAGAAGGCGAAGGCCATGCGCGAACGCTACGGTGTGGACGGTGTGATGATCGGTCGGGCGAGCATCGGGCATCCGTGGATCTTCAACGAGATCAAGCACTACTTCGCGACCGGGCAGCACCTGCCGGCTCCGACGCTCAACGACCGTGTGGATGCCGCGCGCGAGCACCTGGAGCGCAGTATCACCTGGAAAGGGGAGTGGGAAGGCGTTGTGGAGATGCGCCGGCATTACACCAACTACTTCAAGGGGCTACCGAATTTCAAGGATCATCGCATGAAGCTCGTCACCGAGCGCGACCCCCGCATCCTGATCGGATTGCTGGAGGAAGTGCGCAGCGCCTTCGCCCTGGCGGCCTGAACACGCACATTGGATGCCGGATGGCGCCGACCGTGATCAGCGTTCCATCAGGTAGCGTTGGCCCAGTCCGCGAAGGGAGACGGTGGTTGCCAGCATCCCGATGAGCAGCACCGTCAGGAAGATCAGCGCGATGTCCGCCGGCACGATCCGCACAGGGTAGCTCTCCACCACGGAGTTCGCCAGCCCCACGATCCCGGTCCATATCTGGACCGCGCAGATGAGCAGCCCGAGTACCAGCCCGGTGATGCTCCCGACCGCTACGATGAGCAGTCCTTCGACGAAAAAGACACGCCGCACGAACGCCGTGGTCGCCCCCATGCCGGTGAGCGTGCGCATGTCCTGTTGTTTCTCGATCATCATCAGCGTGAGCGAAGCGATGATGTTGAAGGCGCCGATCAGGACGATGAAAGCCAGCACGGCGAACGTGAACCACTTTTCCGTGGCGTTGGTGCGGTACATCAACGCGTTCTTCGCGTAGCGCGAAAGCGTGGTGAAGCGCGGACCCGCGATGGCGGCGACCTCCCGGGAAAGATCCTCGATGGCGATGCCGGGTCTGGCTTTGACCTCCAAAGCGGTCACTTCACCCCCGTAGTGCAGCAACGGATCCATCAGGGTGATGGGGGCGATGACGTACTGCTGATCGAACTCCATGTTGATGGAGAAGGCGCCGGCGACGGCCACGTGTTCCTCTTCGAACGCCTGCTCCTTGTAACGCAGGAGCTTCCGCCCCCGCACCGGGGCGCTGATGGTCAAGGGTCGCATCACGCCGTCGTCACGGGGCACACCGAGCTGGTCCTTGAGCGCCGCACCCAGGATCACCAGCGGACCGTTGTCCCCCTCAAGCCGCGCCTGACCCTCGTACATGCTTCCGGGTAGTGAGGCCATCTCGAGGTATTGCGGTTCGACGCCCTTCATGGTCGCCACGGCCTGTTGCTCGCCGCTGCGCAGGAGCACGTTCTCTTCGATGGCCCAACTGGTCGCTTGCACGCCGGGCAAAGCCAGTATCCTGTCCAGCGCGAGACTGTCCTTGGTGAACGTCTTGCCGGCCGCAGGAGTAACGGTCACATCCTGATCGAACGGACTGTAGAGCTTGTCCACCAGGTCGCTGATGCCGTTGAGCGTGCTCAGCACCACCACCATCGCCGCCGTGACCACCGCGATCACCACGATGCTGATCAGCGTGATGACGTTGATCGCGTTCCTGGAGCGCTTGGCGAGCAGATAACGACGGGCGAAAAGAATGGGGAGGTACAAGAGGATCCGCAGCTATGCGTCGCCGTTGATGTTGAACTCCAGGACCTGGCCCGAGGTGAGGTCGAACAGTGCCTGGAAGTAGCACGCGCCACCGTTGTCCACTTCCACCCATACCTGTTGCCAGGGAATGTGCGTCGCGGGCAGCTGGCAGAAGGCGTTGAGGTAGACGATCCTGTGGCCTTCCTGATCGCGCAACACACAGTACTGGCGGTAGTATTCGGCCGGTTCGATATGCTCGCCTCCACCGTTCACCGCGAGGTCGGCGTTCACGGCGTCCGCGCGGGCGATCAACAAGCATTCGGCCTGCTCCACATCCGCATGGGTGAGCGGGTATTCGGAGACGTTCAATCCTTCGCGCCAGGCCACTTGATCGCCCGGCGGCAATACCGCGTAGCGCGACTTGTCCACCGGACAGCTCCCAAGGTATGGGGCCATGCCCTGGAGGAGCAGCGCGAGGGGTAATCCCAACAGAGGTGCGCTACGATGAAGCATGTGACGAAGGTAGGGCCGCCTTCTCGAAGGCAGCGGCCTACCACCGCTACTTCCAGGCCTTCACGATGAGGCCGGTGCCTGTCCGGTGCCGCATGGACACATCGCACCAATTCAGCACGTAGGCGATCGGATAAGCGATGAGGTAGTAGAACGGCAGCACGATATAGAACGCCTTGCTCGCGTTCAGCAGCAATAACGGCCATTTCATGCTGAGCCGCCAGCTGATCTTCCCAGGCGTGCCGTAACTGTATCGGGCTTCCACAGTAGTGAATCCATTGCGCAGGCACTTGGCCTTCAGGTCGTCGATGTTGTAGCCGTCGCGCACATGTTCTTCTATGAACGACCCTTCGCCCTCACCATGCACATCACTGCCCCCCTGATCGCTGGGGGTGCTGATGATGAGCATGCCGCCCGCCTTCAGCGACGTGCTGTAACAGCGCAAGGCCGCCTCGTCCTCGAGGATGTGCTCCATCACATCCACGCACACCACGAGATCGAACGCTTCCGGTACGCTATACCTGGTCACATCACCGACCTGGAACTTCACGTCCGGACGCCCGATGCGCTGGAAGAACCCGTTGCAATCCGCGACCTGCTCCTCCTTCACGTCGAGCGCGGTGATGTGCCATGATCGGTCGAGGCTGCTCAGCCAGTAACTGTACTGCCCATAACCCGCCCCAGCGTCGTAGATATGGACACCGTGCCGGCCGCTCAGTTTCCGGACCCATCCGCGCAGTTCCTTCTGCACGTGCCAGGCGCGCAGCATCAACATGTCGAGCAGGCGGTAGAACACCTTCCGCAGGAAAGGCGACCGGTTGAAGACCGAGCCGAGCTGGCGTTTGACCGGATCATACTGCATGCGTGATCATTGCTTTTGTTGGTCCGGTATCCCGAAGAGCGCCGGGTCGTACGATCAGCCTTTCAGCAGTCGATCGATCTCCTCCTGTTTGTCGAGCGAATCGTCGAGGTAGAAGATGAGTTCCGGCACCACGCGCATCTGTTTGCCGATGCGTCGACCGAGCATCCCGCGCATGTGGTGCGCATCGTCGCGAACGCGCTCCAGCGCACGGGTCTTGTCCTTCACCGGGAACAGGCTCACATACACCTTGGCGACGCCCAGGTCCGGACTCACTCGCACGCCGGTCACCGTGATCAACCCACCGGGAAGCAGGCGGCGTCCTTCGGTCTGCAGGATACCGGCCATCTCCTTCTGTAGGAGACTGTTCACCTTGTTCTGGCGGAGACTGTCCATGTCGAAAAAAACCGCCAACGCGACGCGCCCGGCGAATGGGCCGCGAAGATAGGCCCCACCCGTGGCCCGAAGGTTCATCGGCTGAAGGCCCCGCCCGCCCCTACAAGAGATCGATGCGCTTGAAGTGCCGGGCGTCTACGGTGCCGAGGCCGGGGACGTCTTCCCGTTTCCGGGTAAGTGACAGGAGTTGCCGGAGCCGGGTCTTGAGCCCGGTCGGCAGCACTTTTCTTACAACGTCACGCACTTCACCAGCCGCTCCGGTCGGTGAAGTGCCAGTGGCCGCGGTCGCCGGTGACCACGCCGAGACGTAATCGCTCTGTTGGGGCGTATGGAAGCGCTCCATGACCTTGTTCCTGCGCGCGATGACCACCAAGGTGACCGGTGCGGAACTCACCAGCTCCGTGCGCTCGTGAAGCACAGCGGGGTCGGCCACTTGATACCAATGCGAATCGGCCTTCACCAGCATGGTGCGGACCTCAAAGCCGTTCTCCGCGCCGAGCACGCGGTAGTAGAGCTCCGGACTGAACTGATAGAAGCCATGGCCCAAATGGTTGTTCGCAGGTGTGATGCCGATGTAGTGGCCACCGGGCTCCAGCATCTCCATGCAACTCCGGATCGCGTTCGGGAAGTTGAACACGTGCTCGATCGTGCCACCGTCGATCACGCAGGAGAAGCGACCGTGCATGGAGGAAGGCACAGGGGTGTTGAGGTCATGGATGATGGTCGCCTGCTCATAGCCGGATGCGTCCAGGCTCTCGATGCGCTGCGCCCCCAACAGTTCGAGAAAGGGCTCCGCATAGCCCTTCGACCGGTCGAGCCGCTGACGTTGTTCGGTTGTACCGATACCCTTCGCGATGGTCAGCTCGCGCAGATCGTCCACATTCATGAGCAGCTCCTGGCGACCGAGCGTCAACGTCCGGGCGAAATCCACGGCCAGGTGCGCACGTGCGTGCAGAAGGACCTGGCAGGACGCCGTGAGAAAGCCCATCGGAACGGGTAGGGGTACCCGCTCAAATGTAGCCGCACTGCGGATCGTCGGTCGGCCCGGGTCTCCGGGGTATTTTCGCCCGCCCTCCGATGCGCCAGTTCTTCCGCATTCTCCGCTTTGGCCGGCCCTATCGGCGCTATGCGGTCTTGAACGGCGTATTCAACCTGCTGGCGACCGTCTTCCACCTGGGCAGCATGCTCCTGCTGATCCCCTTTCTGCAATTGCTCATGGGGCAGACGGAGCTTGTCCACGCACGTCCTCCGTTCACATGGAGCAAGGACGCCATCCAGCAGACTTTCCAGTACGGCCTTACGCGGCTCATCGAGACCCAGGGCCAGCTGCCGGCGTTGGCATGGATATGCCTCGGTGTGGTCGCGCTTTTCCTGCTGAAGAACGTTTTCCGCTACCTCGCGGTGAGCGCGATCTGCGTCTTCCGGAACCGCATCATCCATGACCTGCGCTCGGACATCTACGACAAGATGCTGGAGCTTCCACTGCGCTACCACAGCGGCGAACGCAAAGGGGATCTGCTCAGTGTGATCACCAACGACATGCAGGTGCTGGAGTACAGTGTGATGTACAGCATCGAGATGATCTTCCGCGAGCCGATCGCGGTCGTGCTCTTCATCGGCACCATGGTCACGCTGAGCGCGAAGCTCACGCTCATCTCCCTGCTGCTCCTGCCGTTGAGCGGGCTGCTCATCGCGCGCGTCAGCAAAAGCCTGCGCAAGCGCGGCACCCGTGTGCAGGAGAAGAGCGCCGACCTGCTCGCCCGCGTGGAAGAGACCCTTGGTGGCATCCGTGTGGTGAAGGCCTTCAATGGAGAAGCGGACATGAGACGGCGTTTCGAACGCGAGAATGAACTGCTCACGCGTGCCAGCATCGCGCTGCTCAGAAGGCAGGACGTGGCCTCCCCGCTGAGCGAGACCATGGGCGCGGCCGTGATGGCGGTGATGGCCTACATCGGCGGCTCGCTCGCCCTGGGCACCCCGCCCGAACTGGCCGGCACCACCTTTATCGCCTATATCGCCATCTTCTCGCAGCTGCTCACGCCGATCAAGGGCTTTTCGCAAGGATGGAGCGGCATCGTTCGGGGCAGTGCCAGTGCGCAGCGTGTCTTCGACCTGCTCGCCGTGGAGAACACCGTCAAGGAGAGACCGGACGCGCGGCCGACAGATGGTCTGCGCACCGGAGTTGAATTCCGGAACGTCAGCTTCGCCTATGATGACCGCAAGGTCCTTGACGGGATCGACCTCAACATTCCCAAGGGTAAAAGCGTGGCGCTGGTGGGCGCGAGCGGAGGGGGCAAGAGTACCATGGCTGGCCTGCTCCCGCGCTTCTTCGACGTGACTTCCGGCGTGGTGACGATCGATGGCACGGACATACGCGATCTACGCATCGGCGATCTGCGCGAACTCATGGGCATCGTCACCCAGGACAGCATCCTGTTCAACGATACCATCGCGAGCAACATCGCCTTCGGGCGGCCGGGCACGAGCGAAGAGGAAATAGCTCGTGCCGCCGCGATCGCGAACGCGGATGGGTTCATCCGACAACTGGAGAACGGCTACCGCACCAACATCGGTGATGGGGGTAATCGCTTGAGCGGTGGCCAGAAACAACGCATCGCCATCGCGCGTGCCGTGCTGAAGGATCCCGCGATCCTCATCCTGGATGAGGCTACGAGCGCACTCGATACCGAGAGCGAACGCTTGGTCCAGGATGCGTTGTTCAAACTGATGAAAGACCGGACCTCACTGGTCATCGCCCACCGCCTGAGCACCATCCAGCATTGCGACGAGATCTGCGTTCTGCAGACCGGACGCATCGTGGAACGTGGCACGCATGCGCAGTTGATCGCGGCCGACGGTGTTTACCGAAAGCTGGTGGACATGCAGGCGTTCGATTGAAGCACTTCAATCCAGCCCGATGCTCTTCGCCACGTCGGGCTGACAGAAGAGGTAGTTGAAGTGCTTGCTTCTCGACAAGGTCGCGGCTTTCTCCGGTGGCCAGGTCACGTCGTCGATGTTGTAGTAGACATAGCCCATTCCGCGCACCAGCTCCTCCACGCGCGACGCGACCTTGTCGTTCAGGATCTCGATGAGCAATGAGGGCTTGTCGCGCCGCAGCAGATCGATGAAGCCCGCAAGCACCTCGGGCTCGTGCGTTTCCACGTCGATCTTCATCAGGTCGATCCGCCGTAGCTCGTACTCCTTGGCGATCCCTGCCATCGTGCGCGCTGGCACCGGAACAGGACGGAGGCCCTTGAGCATCGATAGGTGCTCTTTGTTCAGGGAAACGGCCAGGACGTGGTCACTTTCAGGCAGATCGTAGAGCATGACCTCGCCTTCCTGGTCGGTCACCGCCGCGCGCACCGCATGGATGCCGCCGCCGTTCAAGGCGATGTTCTCCTCCATCTTCCTGAACACGCGCTCGACGGGTTCCACCGCGATGATGGTCGCACCCGGCCGCACGGTCTTCGCAAGCAGCGCGTACACACCCGTGTTCGCACCGACATCGATAATGGTGTCGGAACGCTTGCACAGGCGCATCCACAGCTCCAGCGAGATCTTCTCCCAGCCCTTGATGCCGCGCCAGAAGAGTTCGTTCTCGATCATGTAACCGTGGTGCCGCATGCGGAACGAGCCGTTTCCCGGTACGCGCACGTCGATGATGCCGGTGAAGTGCAGGTGCTGGAACACGCTGCGGGGCAACGGCAGCAGGCGCAACACCTTGAAGAGAGGTTGCTTGAACGGCAGGGCCGTGTAAAGGCGTTTGAGCAGGGTTTTCATGGGCCGGGCCGGGTCGCGCTACAGACTGCGCCAGCGGTCAGGGGTTGCCTTGTCCTTGTGTGCCCGGATCAAGGTATTCGTCGCCGAAGAGCAGATCGCTCTCGTAAGGGAAGCGTGCGACGTGGATCGCTTTGGCGCGCTGATAGAGCAGTTTGCGCAGCGCTTCGATGTTGTCCTTGGTCACCGCGGAGATGAAGATGCACTCCTCATCGCGCATCCGGCCCATCCAGGTCCGCTTGAGCTCTTCCAAGGTGAACTGGTCGGGCCGCTTCGGCGACAGGTCGTGCGGGTCGTGCTCCATCGGCCGGTAGGCGTCGATCTTGTTGAAGATCACGATGGTCGGTTTGCCACCCGCGCCGAGCTCCTGCAGGGTGTGTTTCACCGTGGCGTACTGCTCTTCGAAGTTGTGGTGGCTGATATCCACCACGTGGAGCAAGAGGTCCGCCTCGCGCGTTTCGTCCAGCGTGCTCTTGAAGCTCTCTATGAGCTGGTGCGGCAGCTTGCGGATGAATCCCACCGTGTCGCTGAGCAGGAACGGCAGATTACCTACGACCACCTTGCGCACCGTGGTATCGAGCGTGGCGAAAAGCTTGTTCTCCGCGAAGACATCGCTCTTGCTCAAGAGGTTCATCAACGTGCTCTTGCCCACGTTGGTGTAACCCACCAGTGCCACGCGTACGAGTTTGCCCCGGTTGCCGCGTTGTGTGGCCATCTGCTTGTCGATGTCGCGCAACTGCGACTTCAACAGCGCGATGCGGTCGCGCACGAGTCGGCGATCCGTTTCGATCTCCTTCTCGCCCGCACCGCCGCGCGTGCCGGTACCGCCCCGTTGCCGTTCCAGGTGGGTCCACAGCTTGGTGAGTCTGGGCAGCATGTACTCGTACTGTGCGAGTTCCACCTGTGTACGTGCATGGCTGGTGCGCGCGCGCCGGGCGAAGATGTCCAGGATCAGCCGTGGACGGTCCAGCACCGGGCGGCCCAGGTCTTTTTCCAGATTGCGCTGTTGCGCAGGGCTCAATTCGTCATCGAAGATCACCATGTCCGCCCCGTTCTCCTCCATCCATCCCTTGATCTCGGCGAGCTTGCCGCTACCGACATAGCTGCGCCCGTCTGGCTTGTGCATTTTCTGCGTGAAACGCTTGATCGAACGGATGTCCGCAGTGCTGGCCAGGAACTCGAGCTCGTCCAGGTATTCCGTCACCTGTTCGATCGATTGCCCCGGCTTGTCACGGTCCGGCGCGGTGATGAGCCCGACGAGCACCGCCGTTTCCCCCTTCACCCGCGTCTCCTTCAGATCGATCATCACTTCGGGGAAGCCCTGCGCAATGTGAGGACATGGTCGGTCACCGCCTCGATCTGCTCCTTCGTGAGCGTGGTGCCGTAAGGCATCATCGCGCCTTTGCCATTGGTGATCATCGCGATCACCTCTTTGCGCTCCAATATGCTCGTCACGAGGTTCTTCGCCCCGCTCATGCCCAGATCACCCTTCCGGCCGTGGCACATCGCGCAGTTCGCGTTGAACACCATTTCTCCTTCCGTAGGTGGAGCTGACCCCGCATCGTCAACGGTCGCGCTGCCACAAGCGAACAAGGCCGCGCAGAGAACGATGGAAAGCGGACGGACGCGCATCAGAACCATCCGATGGCCTGTGTCTGGCCGATCCGGGTGAAGGGCCATGGGATCATCATCAACATGATCAAGAGGCCGAGCAGGTAGAAGATGGCGATCCTCAACTGTTTGCCCGGTTCGGTCTTGGCCCGCTTGCTTACCATGCGCCCGATGGTGACGAGGGCGATCGCAAGGATCATCATGCTGATGTGCTCGAATTTCCAGAAGCGGCGCACCGTGTCACCCATCCACGACTGGTTGCCCATCCATACCGATTCGTAGGTCTTGAACCGGATCGCGTACAGGGCCAGGCCCACGACCAATTGGAGGTGGCAGAGGACCATCGCGAAGATGGTGAGCGTGCGTTCCCAGACGATGATCGGGTCCTTGCGCAGATAGCCCTTGAGGGCCACGAAGCCGGCGGTACTCACCGAGAGGAGCACCAGCCAGCGCAGGATGCTGTGGAACAGTTGCAGGATACCACCGGTTTCTGCCATGGCGATCGGTTCTTCGGGGTGCCAAATGTAGAAGCGGTGTCGAACGGTGACCGGCGATCCGACCAATGCTGCACAGGACGTGTCCCGGCTACATTCGCCGCGCCGATGAGCATGCGTCCACTTTTCCTCATCCTGGTGCTCATGGCGGCACGGCCGGTGGGCGCCCAAGTGAACAGGCCGGTGAACGGGCCGGCGGACAAGTCGCAGGTCTTCGCTTTCACCCACGCCACTGTACACCCATCACCGGGAAAGACCTTGTCGGACGCGACCATCCTGATGCGGGAAGGGCGTATCCTCGCCGTAGGTCAGAACGGCATCGCGCCGATGGACGCGGTCGTACGCGATCTGCAGGGTCTGCACGTCTGGCCAGGCCTTGTTGAGCCGTACGGTTCGATCGGGATACCGACCGTTGAGGCGAGCGGGGCCGAAAGATCCGGTGGCGCCCGCTTCTGGGATCCGGCCATCCGGTCTTCGACCGATGCGTTCAAGCTCTACACCCCCGACGAGGAGAAAGCGGCGTCGCTGCGGGCCCAAGGATTCGCAACGGTGATCACGCATCGAATGGACGGCATCGCGCGGGGCACCGCGTGTGCGGTGCTGTTGGCGGGTAGGACACCAGCGGAGGATATCCTCCTGCCGGAGGCTTCCGCCCAGTTCTCGTTCAAGAAGGGCTCAAGCAAGGAGGCGTATCCTTCTTCGCTCATGGGCGGTGTCGCATTGCTTCGGCAGGCCTTGTACGACGCGCGGTGGTATGCGGAGCAAGGGCACTTGCAGCAGAGCGATGCGGACCTGAGCGCTTTGCACGCGCAGCTCGCGCTTCCCCTCGTCATCGAGGCATCCAACCGCAACGATATCCTCCGCATCGCTTCGATCGGTCGTGAGTTCGGGCTCCACTTCATCGTGAAGGGCGCGGGTGACGAGTATGCGCGGCTCGGCGATGTTCTCGCCACCGATCAGCCGCTCATCGTCCCGATGATCCTGCCGGACGCGTATGACGTGGAGGATCCATTCGATGCGCTCGACGTCAGTCTCGCCAAGTTGAAACACTGGGAACTCGCCCCGACGAACCCCGCACGTATCGCTGAGGCTGGCGGAACCTTCGCTTTCACCGCCCATGGTCTCAAGGATGTCGGAGGGATGTGGGCGTCCCTACGACGCATGATGCGCAGCGGATTGGACAGTACGACGGCCATCGCGGCGTTGACCACGGTGCCGGCCAGGCTGTTCCACCTGGAAGGCCAGGTCGGCACCATCGAGGCTGGAGCACGGGCCAACCTCCTCATCACGTCCCATCACTTGTTGAACGAGAAGAACGTCATCTACGAGACCTGGGTGGGTGGGGTGCGGAACGTCCAGAAGCCGATCCCTGAAGAGGATCCGCGTGGCAATTTCGACCTGAACCTCCGCAGTTCCATCCTCAAGTTGAAGGTCACAGGGGAAGTGGACAAGCCAGAGGCGGAAGTGAGCGCTCCGGGCAACGGGACGAAGCGCGCAAAGGCCCAGGTGGATGTGGTCCGTGGCACGGTCACACTGGTATTTGAAGGCGAGCCGTTCGGCTTTACCGGTCCCGTTCGATTGAACGGCAACATCCATCCGCGCGGGGCCATATGGGATGGCCGGGGCCTGATGCCCGGTGGTGAGTGGATCACCTGGAGCGCCGTGCGCCAGGCGGGTGTGCAGAGCATCCCGGCCAAGGATCGGAAGGATCATGCACTGGACAGTCTGTGGTCGGCTCCCACGGGCCAGGTCTGGTTCCCGATGGGCGCGTACGGCGCGACCATGTTGCCCGATACGGAACTGGTGGTATTCCGCCATGCGACGGTCTGGACCAACGGGCCTTCCGGTGTGCTGCGCGATGCTGACGTCTGCATCGCACAAGGCCGGATACTCGGTGTGGGACCGAAGCTCGACCTCGGTGCATTGTTCAATGAACGGCGCAGGCCGACGGTGATGGAGGTCGATGCGACGGGCAAGCACATCACCTGCGGCATCATCGACGAGCATTCGCATATCGCCATCGAACGCGGGGTGAACGAGGGTTCGCAAGCCATCACGGCCGAAGTGCGCATCGGCGATGTAACGGACCCGGAGGACGTGGACATCTACCGTGACCTCGCCGGTGGTGTGACCGCCGTTCAACAATTGCACGGCAGCGCGAATCCGATCGGCGGCCAGAGCGCGCTCACCAAATTGCGCTGGGGCCAGAACGGTGAACAGATGCATATCGCCGGGGCGGATGGCTTCATCAAGTTCGCGCTCGGCGAGAACGTGAAGCAGAGCAACTGGAACACGGACGGGTCGCGCTTCCCGCAAACGCGCATGGGCGTGGAGCAGCTGATGTACGACGCGTTCCACCGGGCGAAGGAGTACCGGGCGGAATGGTCCCTGGCCGAGACCTCAGCCCTGAAGCCCACCAGGACCGGGAAACGTAATGGACCTGAACCCACACCGTCGATCCAGCCGCGCCGGGACCTCGAGCTCGACGCGCTCGCCGAGATACTCGACAAGAAGCGTTTCATCACCTGCCACAGTTATGTGCAGAGCGAGGTAGCCATGCTCATGGATGTAGCCGATAGCATGGGTTTCAAGGTGAACACGTTCACGCACATCCTTGAAGGCTACAAGGTGGCGCGGCGCATGAAGGAACACGGGGTTTCAGCGAGCACGTTCAGTGATTGGTGGGCGTACAAGATGGAAGTGATGGATGCCATCCCCTACAACGCGGCGTTGCTCCAGAAGGCCGGGGTGAACACGTGCATCAACAGTGATGATTCCGAGATGAGCCGCAGGCTGAACCAGGAGGCGGCGAAGGCGATGAAATACGGCGGCGTCACCGCCGAGGAGGCATGGAAGATGGTGACGTTGAATCCGGCGAAGGCGCTGCATCTGGACCAGCGCATGGGATCGGTGGAGGTGGGCAAGGATGCGGATATCGTCCTGTGGAGCGCCGACCCGCTCAGCATCGGCGCGAAAGCCGAAATGACCTTCGTGGATGGCGTGCGCCGGTATGATGTCCAAAAGGATCTGGCACTGCGCGAGGCCATGAGGGCGGAACGCGAGCGGTTGATCACCAAGATGATCGCCGCGAAGAAGGCCGGTGCAGCCACCACCAAGCCCGAGAAGCAGGAGAAGAGGCACTGGCACTGTGGAACACTCGGCGAGGAACCATGAGCTGCGTTCCGCATTTCCGCCCACGGTCCAAAGACCGTAAGCGCCTGGCCCGGACCAGCGCGGCAATGGTCGCGTGCTTTCTGATGTTCACGGTTGCCCGGGTGTCCGCCCAAAAGCCGACCCCCGCGCCGGTCCAAACCAGGTCCATCCTGTTGAAAGGAGGAACCGTCCACGTCGGTGACGGCACCGTGATCGATGATGCGGCCATCGGTTTCAGGAACGGCGCCATCGATTACGTGGGCCACAGCTACGGTGTGACGGCCGTTTACGACACCACGGTCAATACGAAGGACCAGCATATCTACCCGGGGCTCATCCTACCGGACAATTCCCTCGGCCTGCATGAGGTGGACCTGGTGCGCGCCACTTCGGATGAGGACGACACGGGGGAGATGGAACCCGAGCTGCGTGCACTCTCGGCCTACAACACGGATTCAAGGATCATTCCCACGGTCCGCAACAATGGCGTGCTCATCGCGCAGTGCACGCCGCGTGGCGGCACCATCTCCGGCACCAGCAGCATCGTGCAGCTGGACGCATGGGACAACGCGTCCGCGGCGATCAAGGCGGATGATGGTATGCATTTGACATGGCCGCGTGCGATGCAGCGCGACGGCTGGTGGGCTGAACCCGGTGAGACCACCAAGAGCAGGGCGGATGAACGCGCGAAGAAGCTCGATGCGATCGGTGACCTGTTCCGCCGCGCGCGCGCATACGCCTCGGCCCGGCAGCATGCGGAGACCGACCTGCGGATGGAAGCCATGCGCGGATTGTTCGATGGCTCGAGAACACTCTATGCGAACGCCGACGTCGCGCAGGATATCCAAGAGGCGGTGCTTTTCGCGCACAGCGTCGGCGTGAAGCGCACGGTGATCGTGGGCGGGTACGATGCATGGCGCGTCGCCGAGCTGCTGTCGGACAAAAAGGTCGACGTGATCCTGCGTCGCGTGCACAGCCTTCCCTTGCGTGACGAGGACGACATCGATCTGCCTTTCCGCCTGCCGGCCTTGCTGAAGAGCAAGGGCATTCGCTTCTGCCTGGGTTATTCCGGGGACATGGAGCGCATGGGAAGCCGGAACCTGGCGTTCCTGGCCGGTACGGCTGCGGCCTACGGTCTTTCCGAGGAGGAAGCCCTTCGCGCGATCACACTCGATGCCGCACGCGTGCTCGGTATCGATCAGCGCTTCGGGAGCCTCTCCGTTGGCAAGAGCGCCACGCTCTTCGTTTCGACCGGGAACGCTCTGGACATGCGCACGAACAACGTGACGCACGCTTTCATCGATGGCCGTCACCTCGAACTGGACGACCATCAAAAGCAGTTGTACAGGCAGTACGAAGAGCGCTACGCCAAGCCCTAGCGGCGCCCCGGGCTGCGCTCAACACTCAGGTGGTGATAGGGCGATGGGGGCCGACCAGAACGGAGGGAGTCCCGGGGTATTTTCGGCCCCTGTGAGCCAAGACCTTCGTTCCGCGAATTCCGGTGGTGCAAGCGAGCTGCTCCCCCTTGTGGATCACGCCATCGCGGCGGCCTTCGCAGCGAGCGCGGAGATCATGGCGGTGTACGCCCGACCTGTCGTGGTGGAATTGAAGGATGACCGTTCGCCGTTGACGGAAGCGGACAAGCAGGCCCACAGCGCCATCGTGCGCCAACTGGAAGCCACGGGCCTGCCGGTGCTGAGCGAGGAGGGAAAGGACATTCCAGCCGAAGAACGCCAGACCTGGCAGCGATACTGGCTGGTCGACCCGCTGGATGGCACCAAGGAGTTCATCAAGCGCAATGGGGAATTCACCGTGAACATCGCCCTGATGGAACGTGATGGCGGGGCGCTCTCTCCACTGGGGATGACCGTTCCACTCGCTGCGGTACTGCATGTGCCTGCGAAGGACACCCTCTATTTTGCCTGGAAAGGCGGAGGTTCATACAAGCTGGAGCTGGCCGGAACCCACGGCACCACCTCCGCGTTGAAACTCGCCGCGCTCGCGCAGCGCCTTCCCCTTCCCATGCCCCGACACCCCTTCACCATCGTTGCGAGCCGGAGCCACAACAGCCCGGACACGGATGCGTTCATCGCCCGCATGAAGGAAAAGCATGGAGAGGTCGCGATCACGAGCATGGGCAGCGCGCTGAAGATCTGTCTCGTGGCCGAGGGCGCTGCGGACGCCTACCCCCGTTATGCCCCGACGATGGAATGGGATACCGCCGCTGGACAGGCCATCGCCAACGAGGCCGGTCGGCAGCTTATCGACGTGACCACGGACGCGCCGATGCGGTACAACAAGCATTCTCTGGTGAACAATTGGTTCATCGTTCAATAGCAACCAAAACCATGGGCGACGTGAACGTCGCCCCGACGCAATGGCGAAGAAGAAGGAATCCGGCAAGAAGCGTAAAGTGGCGTTGATCACCGGTGTGACCGGTCAGGACGGCGCGTACCTGAGCGAACTGCTCTTGAACAAGGGCTACGAGGTGCATGGCGTGAAGCGCCGTAGCTCGCTGTTCAACACGGACCGCATCGACCACCTGTACCACGACATGCACGAGAAGGGCCGTCCCTTCCACCTGCACTACGGTGACCTCACCGACAGTGTGAACTGCCTCCGCCTGGTGAAGGAGATCCAGCCGGACGAGATCTACAACCTCGCCGCGATGAGCCACGTGGCCGTGAGCTTCGAGATGCCCGAGTACACGGCCAACGCCGACGGCATCGGCACGCTGCGTTTCCTGGAGGCCATCCGCATCCTGGGCATGGAGAAGAAAACGAAATTCTACCAGGCCTCTACTTCCGAACTCTACGGCGGCGTGTTGCCCCGTGCACAGAACGAGGAGACGCCCTTCTACCCCAAGAGCCCCTACGGCGTGGCCAAGCTCTACGGCTTCTGGATCACCAAGAACTACCGCGAGAGCTACAACATCTTCGCCT
>CAZYPC010000049.1:0-32063 GCA_964649165.1 uncultured Chryseobacterium sp. | reverse complement strand
CTATCGAGGGGTGTCACAGCGTGTCAAAGATCTTGACCTGAAAGCCATTCACAACATCTGCTGGAAGTGGGCGGATGAAAAGAAGGGTGTCACAGCGTGTCAAAGATCTTGACCTGAAAGCCATTCACAACACGAGCGCGCCGCGCATGGGCACCACGCCGGGTGTCACAGCGTGTCAAAGATCTTGACCTGAAAGCCATTCACAACACAACTGGCGAAGTGGAACCCATCTGTCTAGGTGTCACAGCGTGTCAAAGATCTTGACCTGAAAGCCATTCACAACCGCTTCTTACTGGATCGCGCCGTTGCGTTGGGTGTCACAGCGTGTCAAAGATCTTGACCTGAAAGCCATTCACAACCTTCCGCCACACCTCTCTCCTATTGATGTGGTGTCACAGCGTGTCAAAGATCTTGACCTGAAAGCCATTCACAACGTTGGCTCGTGAAGATGCACAGCGGCCTGCGGTGTCACAGCGTGTCAAAGATCTTGACCTGAAAGCCATTCACAACATATGCTGGAAATGGGCGGATGAAAAGAAGGGTGTCACAGCGTGTCAAAGATCTTGACCTGAAAGCCATTCACAACTGGCTTGGCCCTCTGTCTGGGGTGGCTCATGGTGTCACAGCGTGTCAAAGATCTTGACCTGAAAGCCATTCACAACCGTACTCCACAGGTTGTCCAGATCCATTGGGGTGTCACAGCGTGTCAAAGATCTTGACCTGAAAGCCATTCACAACACGAGGGCTTCGGCATCGACACGCCCCAGGGGTGTCACAGCGTGTCAAAGATCTTGACCTGAAAGCCATTCACAACGGTAGCGGCATCCGTTCCGTGGTGAGCCATGGTGTCACAGCGTGTCAAAGATCTTGACCTGAAAGCCATTCACAACCCAACCCTTGACCGATCATTTTACCAATGGGGTGTCACAGCGTGTCAAAGATCTTGACCTGAAAGCCATTCACAACGAGCAGAGCGGCGGCGTACCTGGCCCGTGAGGTGTCACAGCGTGTCAAAGATCTTGACCTGAAAGCCATTCACAACTCGGTCACGAGCGCGTGATACACCGTGCCGGTGTCACAGCGTGTCAAAGATCTTGACCTGAAAGCCATTCACAACTCTCGAAGCCTTCCGGCACCACGATGCGGGGTGTCACAGCGTGTCAAAGATCTTGACCTGAAAGCCATTCACAACAAGCGGAGAATTGTGGACTCGAACCACAAGGGTGTCACAGCGTGTCAAAGATCTTGACCTGAAAGCCATTCACAACCGCCCGGACGAGCGCGAGGAAGTCGACACCGGTGTCACAGCGTGTCAAAGATCTTGACCTGAAAGCCATTCACAACCTGCAGCGTGAAGGCCGGAGGCGCGGTGATGGTGTCACAGCGTGTCAAAGATCTTGACCTGAAAGCCATTCACAACCGTAGATCACCTGCACAAAATGCGCACAGGGGTGTCACAGCGTGTCAAAGATCTTGACCTGAAAGCCATTCACAACAGGCGACAAGGATGTTCATGCTGCCTTGCGGTGTCACAGCGTGTCAAAGATCTTGACCTGAAAGCCATTCACAACCAACGAACTGACGGCCGGAACGACCCCTGGGGTGTCACAGCGTGTCAAAGATCTTGACCTGAAAGCCATTCACAACTCTATGCCAGCAAGGAAGCTGCCGAACGTAGGTGTCACAGCGTGTCAAAGATCTTGACCTGAAAGCCATTCACAACATGTCCGATGCCGTAAGAACCGCTCCCCATGGTGTCACAGCGTGTCAAAGATCTTGACCTGAAAGCCATTCACAACCGCAACCGGCCTCCGGTGGCAGTACGATTGGGTGTCACAGCGTGTCAAAGATCTTGACCTGAAAGCCATTCACAACCTCCGCGATGGCGTCAAGCTCGTCGAGCAGGTGTCACAGCGTGTCAAAGATCTTGACCTGAAAGCCATTCACAACGGACACGACCTAGACTCTTGCCGATCCTTGGGTGTCACAGCGTGTCAAAGATCTTGACCTGAAAGCCATTCACAACCATGGCGGAAGACTTCGCAGGGGCGGGATAGGTGTCACAGCGTGTCAAAGATCTTGACCTGAAAGCCATTCACAACCGGATCCGCTCGGCGAATGTGCTGGAGGTAGGTGTCACAGCGTGTCAAAGATCTTGACCTGAAAGCCATTCACAACGTATCCGGTGGGCATTCATGTTCCTTTGCTGGTGTCACAGCGTGTCAAAGATCTTGACCTGAAAGCCATTCACAACTCAGCGGTGCCAAATCGCTATATCATCAGCAGCAATTCGCCCTTTCGTTGAATTTCCCTATGCCGCGCGGAGCGCGGCAATTTTTTTTGCGAACCCCTACCGCACCACGGTCACCGCGCCCTTCTGCTCGCGCGTTTGCGCCTCACAGGCCGCCTTGTACCTCACCACGTAGAAGTAGGTACCGTCCGGCACGGGCGAGCCGTCCTTGTCTCCACGCCACAGCGTGTTCATGTTCGGCGCGTTGAAGACCTCCTGACCGAAGCGATTGTAGATGACCACCGCCACGTCCTTGTTGCCGCCGCTCAGGGGCTCGAAGCGTTCGTTCTTTCCATCGCCGTTGGGGCTGATGACGTTGGGCACGTCGATGCCGCCGGCCAGCGGGTCCACCACGAGCACCGCGATGTCGTTGTACGTGCAACCCGACTGGTCAATGAGCGTGAACGGATAGTCGCCCAGCAAGCCCACGGTGATGCTCTGCGTGGTGTCTCCTGTGGCCCAGAGGTAGGTGCCGTTCGCGTAGGGAATGGTGAGCGTGGCGGTGCGCGCTTCGCAGCCGTACACGGTGAACCCCAATTCTCCGGGATCCGGGGTCGCGGAGAGCACGATGCTGTCCGTGGCGGTGCACGCGCCATTGACCGCCTCCACCCAGTAGGTGTCCGGCGTATCCACCGTGATGGTCGCTGTAGTGGCCGATGTACTCCACAAATAGCCTTGCGCAGCTCCCGCGTCCAGCGTGACCTGTTGGTCAGGGCAGATGGGCTGGTCCGGGCCGAGATCCAAGGGTGGTGCTGGAAGCACCTCCACCTCGATACTGCTGATCTGGATAGCCCCGCACAACAGATCGGTCACTGTCACGGTATATACCGTGGTCACGGTCGGTGTGGCGATGGGCATGGCGATCATACCATCGTCCAAGGAGGCGGGCGGGGTCCAAACGTAGCCGTAGTTGCCACTACCCTGGAAAGCCTGCACCTGGAGCTGCGCTTCCTGGCCCTCGCAGATCGGGTTCGGTGTGGCGAAGATGTCCGTGCTCATCGTCTCCACCACCCGAACGGTCACCGTGTCGGTGATCACGCATCCGAACTGGCTTGTCACCTCCACGATGTAGTCCGTTGTCTGGAACGGGAACGCCGCCGTGCTCTGCGAGAAGATCGAAAGGAGCGAACCGTCATCCGGCCCCCACTGCCAGGTGTAGCTGCCCGGTTCAACGGGATCGGCCTCCAGTTGCAGGCCAAGCCCCAGGCCACACACGGCCGTATCGTTCGTCACTTCGAGCGTGAATGGCGGCCCCACATTGAGCGTCACCTCATCCTGGTACGCGCATCCCGTTGTCTGGTCGATGAGGTTCACCGTGTACACCTGTGTACTCAACGGTGTGGCGACCGGGTCCGCGATGGACGCGTTGCTCAACGTGCCCGGTGGCGACCAGTTGAACGTGATGTTGGTGGCGTCATCCGCGGCGATGGCCACATCATCCAGCACCCAGTTATCCTGATCCGATCCGCTGTTCAACAACTGACGCCAGCGGAACTGTGTTGCATCGGTCTGCGCAGCGAGCGGGATGTCCAGCACCACCGAGGTGAAATCCGGGAACATCGCCTCGGTGTAGGTGGCCATGATCACCCAGCTGCTCCCGTTGATGGTGTACTCCACGTAGATGTTCTCCCCCGGATCCACGTCATCGCAGGGCGCGGTGCCGTTGCAGATCTTCAGCGCGAAGCGGAGCGCCCCGCCCGCGCTCACGTCCAGCGGCACCGTACGCGCCACGCGTGTTCCGGCGTCATTGAACCGTAGTGCGTCCCCCACCACCGAACCGCAGATCGCGTTCGCCTGGGCACCTGATACCTGCTCCCAGATGGTGCCGATGCCCGCGTCGAAGTCGTCCTCGGCGATGATCTGTCGCACCGCCACATCCAACTGCGCTGACTCGCCCAAGCACACGAGTAGCGGATCGCTCGTCGCGGAAACGTTGAGCACATCACCATCCGTGACCGTTACGAGCACGCTGTCCGACGTGGCCGCGCAACCGGTGATGGTGGTCACGTTCACGTAGTACCAGGTGTCATGCGCAGGTGTGGCCACGGGGTCCTGCGCATTGTCGTTATCCAGCCCGGCGGCCGGCGTCCATTGATAATTGTACGTGCCACTGGGTGTCAATTGCAGATCAAGCTGCACGGGTGTGTAAGCGCATATGCTCGGCGGTGCGTTGATGTTGGTGGTCGGGGGATCGCCGAGCTCCACGCTGAAGAAGTACTGCTGCACGCAGCCGCTGATGTTCTCCGTGCCCGTGATCACGTATACGTCGCTGGCGTTGGGCTGGAACGTGTAAACCAGATCCGTGGACAGTGTATCGTCCGGGCTGCTCTGTGTGGTCCAGACCGGGTTGAACACCGGATCCGGGGGCGAAAGCGTTACGGTGTCGCTGGTATCCAATCCGCAGAACGCGGTGTCGTAGTTCAGCGCTGGCAGCGGCGTGAACGACCCGACCGAATAAGCGTAGGTCTCATAGTTGGGGCCCGTGCCATACACGTAGCCGGTGAGACCGTTCGGGCAGCTGATGCGATGGCTTCCTGGATCGAGGTCGAGCGCGGCGTAGTAGCGATCGGCACAGGCCGGGAACGGGTTGAACTGGATGGCCGGCACGGTGTTGCCATCCAGTACGACCGTGCCCACATCGCTCGCGTCCACCACCACGTTGATGTAGTGCGCGGTGATCGCGTTGCTGACGACCGTGGCGAAGGTGATGTCGTTGATCTTCTGTTCCTGCGCGTTCAACAGGAGCATCGCCGGATCGCTCTGCCCGGAGCAATCGCTGCCCTGCATGAACTGCGCTACACTGAAGGGCTGGTTCCCGGTGAAGCAATGCGGGACGTCCGTGCCGTTCACCTCCACCACCTGGCCGGCGCTGAGCACGATCGGCGGGTCGTTGTCCACCGTGACGCTCGTACCGTTCGTGTGTGCCAGGATGCGATACGTGTAGGCGTAGGTGTCCTCCCACGGCACACTGTAGTAGTTGCTGCCCCAGAAGGGCGTGGGCAGGTTCTGCTCATATACATGGTCGCAAGCCGCGCAACCGGCCGGCACCTGTGGGCAAACGCTTCCCCCGTAGACCGAGAACGGCCTGCACGCTCCGCTCTCCGCTGTGGCGCGCACCGTGCTGCCGGTAAGATCACCCGCATCTATCTGGGCCTGCACCTGGTAGGATTCACCGGCGTTCAATTGGATCGTCCATGGCGCGCCCGCAGCATGGCCACCCACCGTGTTGGCCGTTGCTGTGATCTCGATCTCCGTGCTGTCCGCCGTGGCGACGACCAGGAACTCCGAACTGTAGGAAGGGATGTCCGGAAAGCCGCGGTAAGCCTGAACGCGATAGTCCGTGCCGGTGGACTTCACCGGATAGATCACCGTGGCGTCCGCTGTCGCGTTCTGGAAACTGAGCGCGTACACCGCCACCGTGTCCTCGCTCTCGATATGCACCCCCTTGTTGTCGATAACCTCCGACTGGTTGTTCATCAGGCCCAGGGGCACCTCGATGGTCGTCACCGTATTGGCCGTTACCGTGAAGGGTTCGCTCCAACCGAACAGCGGGGCGCTGACCACACCGCTGGTATTGACGTCGCTGCTGATGAAAAGATCCTGCCGCTGGGCGCCATCGTAGTTGCGCATGAAGCCCATCCAGAACTCCTTGCCACGCGTCGGGATCAGCTGCTGGGCTTCAACGACCGAACCGAAGAGGACCACGGCGATGAGCGTTGCGGATCGCAGGAATGGGAGCATAAGGAGCTGGTTCGTTCTCATCGGATCAACGGCCTGAAGGTAGACTTCCCGCACATGCGGTCGGCCTTGTTCAGGACGTTCGGCGAACACCCGCCGTTGCATAGCCGGGCTCAGTGGAACTGCAGGTCGTACAACCGCCTGTAACTGCCTTCCAAGGACAACAGCTCCTGGTGCGTGCCCTGCTCGATGATCCGGCCCTTGTCCACCACGAGGATGCGGTCCGCGTTCTGCACGGTGCTCAAGCGATGCGCGATGACGATACTCGTGCGCCCCTTGGTGATCTTTTCCGTGGCTTCCGTGATGAGCTGTTCACTCAGGCTGTCCACACTGCTGGTGGCCTCGTCCAGGACCAGCACCTTCGGTTTGTTCACATAGGCCCGGATGAAGGCGAGCAATTGCCGTTGGCCCGTGCTGAGCACGCTGCCGCGCTCCCGCACATCCGTATCGTAACCCTGCGGCAGGGCCTCGATGAAACCATGCGCTCCCACCGCCTTCGCGGCAGCGACCACATCTTCCCGCGTGATGGCCGGGTCGTTGAGCGTGATGTTGTTCAGCACCGTGTCGCTGAAGAGGAAGACATCCTGCAACACCACACCGACGCTCTTCCGCAGTTCATCCAGCTTGTACTCGCGGATGTCGTGCCCATCCAGCAGCACCTTGCCGCCTTGGTACTCATAGGACCGACCGAGTACGTTCACGATGCTGCTCTTGCCGCTGCCAGTGGCCCCCACCAGCGCGATCATCTCCCCAGCCTTCGCGGTGAAGCTGATGCCGTGCAACACCGGTGTCTCCTCTTCGTAGCCGAAGGTGACGTTCTCGAAGACGATATCGCCGCGCAGACCCTCGGTCGAACGCGTCCCGCCCTCCGAAATGATGCTGTCCGTGTCCAGCACCTTGAAGATCCGATCGCTGCCCACCATGCCCATCTGCAGCGTGTTGAAGCGATCGGCCAATTGGCGGATGGGCCGGAACAGCATGTTGATGAACTGGATGTACGCGATGAGCTCGCCGAACGTGGCGATGCCTTCGAGCACGTCGCCTACGCCCCACCAGATCAGGAAGGCCAGCGCGATGGCGCTCAGCACCTCCACCACCGGGAAGAAAATGCTGTAGGCGAGCACCCCACGGATGTGCGCCTCGCGGTGCTCCTTGTTGATGGCGGTGAACTTGTCATACTCCTGCTTCTCCCGCCCGAAAAGTTGCACGATGGCCATGCCCTGGATGTGCTCCTGGGTGAAGGCGTTCAGGCGCGCCACCTGCGTGCGCACGTCCTGGAAACTCTTCGCGATGCTGTTCTTGAAGATGTTCGTCGCCCACAACAGCACGGGGATCGGTGTCATGCTCAACAGCGCCAGCTTCCAGTTCACTACGAACATGACGACAACGACGACAACGAGCTTGAGGATATCGCCCATGATCATGAGCAGGCCCTGCGAGAAGATGTCCTCCACCGTTTCGATGTCGCTCACCACGCGGGTAACGAGCGTTCCGATGGGCGTGCGATCGAAGTAGCGCAGTTTGAACCGGATCACGCGCTCGTACAGCCGTTGCCGGAGATCGAAGGTGACGTTCAGCCCGAGCCGTGCGGTCCAATAGGCCTGCACGAATTGCACGATGCCTTCGAGCACGAGCAGCCCGAGCGTTACCCAGAGCAGGATGATGAGTCCTTTCCGGTCGCCATGCATCGCCGGTCCATCGATCATGTCGCCCAACAGCACGGGGCGCACCACCCCGATCACCGCCAGCACGATGGTGAGCACGAAGCAGGACCAGAACAGCCCGCGATAGGGCCGCACGAAGGTCATCACCCGTGCGAAGAGCCGACGGTCGAAGGCCCTGCCCTTGGTCGTCGTGCCTTCGCTCATGCGTTCTGCGGGATGAAGGGATAGGCCACATACGCCAGATAAAGGCCGCGCGCCGGCGCGCTCCTCCCCGCCTTCGACCGGTCGTGCGCATCGAGGGCCTCTTTCATGTACGCCGCCGGATGCAACCCGCGGCCGATCTGCAAACTGAGCCCTACGATGGCGCGCACCATGTTGCGCAGAAAGCGGTCCGCGCGGATGGTGAACTGGTAGCCGACCTCCGTAGCCTCCCATCGGGCGAACCGCACATCGCAGATGGAGGTGCGATTGTCGCTGCCGGTGCGTTGGAAGCTGGAGAAATCCTGCTGACCGATGAGGCAGGCACAGGCTTCGTTCATCGCTGCCACGTTCAGTTCGGGTTTCAGCAGGTGCGAGCGCTCATGCAGGAAGGGATCCTTCCAGCGGTGCACCTTGTACACGTAGCCACGCTCCGTGGCACTGAAGCGTGCATGTGCATCATCCGGCACGGTGATGATGCGCTTCACCGCGATGCTGTCCGGCAGGATGGCGTTCAGACTGTGCAGGAAGCGGTCGTTGAGCGGCTTGTCGCCCGGCCCATCGAAGTGCAGGAAGAAGCTGCTCGCATGAACGCCCGTATCCGTGCGCCCGCAGCCGATCACGATCACCTTGTGCTGGTGCAGAGCGGTCTGCAACGCGCGCTGCACCTCCTCCTGCACGCTCGGCGCGTCCGGCTGTATCTGCCAGCCGCGGTAGGGCGTGCCGTCGAAAGCTATCTCCAGGAAGTAGCGCGGGAGGATCTCCACTCGTTCATGTGCTCATGTGCCCATGCGAACATGTGCCCACGGCGGGGCGCGAAAGTAGACCTGCGGTAAAGTGAGGGGCTTGAACAGGTTCAAGGTCGCCATCTTCGCCGCGATGACGCGCATCGGCCTCCTCTCCGACACCCACGGCTGGTTGGACCCGCGCATCCGCGAGCACTTCGCGGCGTGCGATGAGATCTGGCATGCGGGCGACATCGGCGGCCTGCATGTGACGGAGGAACTCGCCCGCTGGAAACCGCTGCGCGCCGTTTACGGCAACATCGACGATAAGTCCACGCAGCTCACACACCCGGAGCACCAGCGCTTCACTTTGGAAGAGGTGAACGTGTGGATCACGCACATCGGCGGGCGGCCTCCGCGCTACAACCCGCAGGTGATCGGCGAGTTGAAGACCTCCCCGCCCACCGTCTTCATCTGCGGGCACTCACACATCTGCCAGGTGCAGTTCGACCCGAAGCTGAACGTGCTCTTCATGAACCCCGGTGCAGCGGGCAAGCATGGGTTCCATCACATGCGCACCATCCTGCGCTTCAACATCGACGGGCCGAAACTCAAGGACCTGGAGGTGGTGGAGCTGGGGTTGAGGGCCAGCACAGAATAGGGAGGGAACGCCTTTGCGCGGTCAATGAGTAGCGCGCCGCGCTATCTTTACCTCATGGGCAAGAAACTCGTGGTGAACCTTCCGGAGCAAGTGGACCTCGATGAAAGCGATGTCCTGATGCTCCTGGCCGCCCATCTGTATGCTGACGGTAAGCTCTCACTGGGTCAGGCAGCGGACATCGCACGTGTGGCCAAGGATGTATTCGTGAGCAACCTGGGCCGTTTCAAGGTCTCGCTGTTCAACGCGCCGGTGGAGGACATCCTCCGGGACATGCGGAATGCCTGAGGTCATCATCTCGGATACCAGTTGCCTGTTGGCACTGCGCGACGCGGAAAGGCTCCATCTGCTGGAGGATCTTTTCGGAACAGTACGCGTGACTTCCGTGGTCGCCAAGGAATACCGATCACCCTTGCCTGCGTGGGTCATCGTTTCCGACCCGGATAATGAGGACCGCGTGGCCCGTTTCAGTTCGATCGTGGATCCGGGCTAAGCGAGTTCCATCGCGCTGGCCTTGGAACATCCTTTTTCGCGTTTGATATTGGACGACTGGTAAGGCCGACGGCTGGCGACCGAACTGGGCATCAACATCACCGGAACCATCGGCATCGTGAAGCTGGCCAAGGACCGCGCGATCATCCCGGCCATGCGACCCATACTCCAAGAACTCCGCAACGCCGGTCTGTGTATCTCGGATGAACTGGAGTTCGCCGTGCTTCGGGAAGCAGGAGAAGTGTGAAGCAGCCGCTAAGTTGCGACATCGTTCAGCGCAAGCGCTCCGTACTCCTCACCAATTCCTCATCCCCCTGTATCCCGCGCTGGGCCAGGTACATGAAGAGCAGGATGCCGACCGGGAAGAACATCACCGGACCGAAGTGCGACTCCAGATGCCGAGCCTCGCTGAGATAAGCTGCGGTCGACTGATGGGTCACCAGTT
The DNA here is from genome assembly GCA_964649165.1 of uncultured Chryseobacterium sp. Classification (GTDB taxonomy): domain Bacteria; phylum Bacteroidota; class Bacteroidia; order Flavobacteriales_F; family PHOS-HE28; genus PHOS-HE28. Next base: position 21,853 of record CAZYPC010000049.1, on the reverse strand, counting down.
GCAAGACGATGAGCAGACCGGCGAAGAGATAAACCGAACGCAGCACGAGCAGTTGGCGCTTGCGGTTCGCGTACAGGAAGATGTCCACCACCAAGGCGACACCGACGAGCACGTACACCAGGTAGATGGGGTACTTCAGGTCCGCATCGACCATGGGGACACCCTCGGCCACATCGAACACGCGGAAGGTGCTCAACTCGTACTCCACCGGAGGCTTCGCTTCGGCGTACCGGGCGACGGGCAGAAGGAACGACAAGCCGCAGAGCAGCACCGCCGCCAGCAGGAAAAGGGTCTGTTTGCGTTGGATCATTGTTCAAAAACCGGGGCAAAGGTGCTCTTCGGAAGGCAGTTGCGGGTTCGCCGCTTCGTTCTATCATTGCAGTGTCCTTTCCGCCAGCGCCTTTGGTGCCGGCACCCCCGACAGAACATCCCGAGAACACGAACGAAGCCCAAAGCGGCTTCTCCCGGCGTACAACGCCGCTCTCACCGAACACATTCCGCATGTACGACAAGGCCTCGCTGGAGAGCATGAAGCTCCCCGAACTGAAGGAGATCGCGAAGAAGGCCGGCCTGAAGAAGGTCGAAACCCTCAAAAAACAGGACCTCATCGCCCGCATCCTTGAAACACAGGGTGCCAAAGCCACCTTGGAGACCGATGACCTTGCTGCCATGGCCGTGGCGGATGAGGTGGAGCCGGAGGAAGACGACGAGGAAGACGAGGAAGCCGGAGAAGAAACCGGCAACGGTGAAGGCGAGGACGATGATGACGAAGACGAGGAGGACGGGGAGGAGGAGGAAGATGGCGAGGAGGAACGCCCGGCTGAGCAACCTGCTGAAAGACCGCGTCCGGTAGGATCCTCTTCCGGCGCGCCGCAAGAGCGCCGCCAGGAACAGAACGATCGCAGGGATCGCAACGATCGCCGCGAACGCCGCCCCCGCTCGGGTGAAGGACAGCCTGCCGGTTCATCGAGTCCGCAACGGGACGACCGCGGAGGCGATCTGTTCCAACAGCAACAGGACCGTCGCGATGATCGTCGCGACGACCGTCGGAACGACCAGGGCCAGCGACCCGGAGACCAACAGCGCGGTGATCGACGTGAACAGTTCCGCGATGAGCGTCGCAATGATGGCCAGCGCGACCAACGCAACGACACCGGCTCAAGGGCCGGGGATCAGCGAGATCAGTCGCGAGGGGACAGGAACGATCAGCCGCGCGATCAATCGCGCGGGGATAGGAACGACCAACAGCGAAGTGATCGGCCTGGCGACGGCCAACGCAACGACCAACATCGTGGCGACCGGCAACAGGACCAACAGCGGGGCGATGGACAGCGCCACGATCAGCAGCGGAACGACCGCCAGCAGGATGGCCAGCGCAACGGCGACCAACAGCGCCATCACGACCAACAGCGGCAGCAGGAGCGCCAACCCCAGTACAACTTCGACGCGTTCGTCGAGTGCGAAGGCGTGCTGGAGATCATGCCCGAGGGTTATGGCTTCCTCCGCAGCAGCGACTACAACTACCTGGCCTCGCCCGATGACGTCTATGTAGGCCAGCAGCAGATCAAGCAGGCAGGCCTCAAGCTCGGCGATACGGTGAGCGGCTTCGTGCGCCCGCCGCGCGAGGGGGACAAGTTCTTCCCCCTGGTGAAGATCGATCGCATCAACGGCCGCGATCCCGAGTGGGTGCGCGACAGGGTGCCCTTCAAGTTCCTTACGCCGCTCTTCCCGGACGAGAAGTTCGACATCACCACCAAGGGCTCGAACCTCAGCATGCGCATTCTCGACCTGTTCTCCCCCATCGGGAAAGGTCAGCGCGGACTTATCGTCGCCCAACCGAAGACCGGTAAGACCATCCTGCTGAAGGATGTGGCGAACGCCATCGCGGCGAACCACCCCGAGGTGTACCTCATCGTTCTCCTGGTGGACGAACGTCCGGAGGAGGTCACCGACATGGCGCGCAGCGTAAAGGCCGAAGTGGTGAGCAGCACGTTCGATGAGCCGGCCAGCCGCCACGTAGCCGTGGCCAGCATGGTGCTCGAAAAGGCCAAGTGCCTTACCGAATGCGGGCACGACGTGGTGATCCTGCTCGACTCGATCACCCGCCTCGCGCGTGCCTACAACACCGTGCAGCCCGCGAGCGGCAAGATCCTCTCCGGCGGCGTGGACGCCAACGCGCTGCAGAAACCCAAGCGCTTCTTCGGTGCTGCGCGGAAGATCGAGAACGGTGGCTCGCTCACCATCCTCGCCACCGCGCTGGTGGATACCGGCAGCAAGATGGACGAGGTGATCTTCGAGGAGTTCAAAGGCACGGGCAACATGGAACTGCAGCTCGATCGGAAGATCAGCAACCGCCGCATCTTCCCCGCCATCGACATCCTCGCCTCCGGCACGCGACGCGACGACCTGCTCCACCACAAGGACGTGCTGCAACGCACCTGGGTGCTGCGCAAGCACCTTGCCGATATGAACCCCGTGGAAGCGATGGAGTTCATCAAAACGCGCATGGAGGGAACGAAGAGCAACGAGGAGTTCCTGGTTTCGATGAATGGTTGATGATGTCTGGTTGCCGGTTGTCGGTTGATGGTTGTCCGGTGCCAGGTGCCTGGGGCCCGCTCCGCTTTCTGACCATCGCATGAAGGTCGCCCTCTCATTCCTCGGATCCGCTGTAGCCTTACGCACAGGCTTGTTCTACGCCGGGGTGGAACTCGAGGGCTTCACTTTCGGCTTCATCCTCCTGGGCATGATCACGCTGCTGACCTTCCTCAGTGGACACTTCGAGCTGAAGGAAGAACCGAACTCGCCCATACCTGCCATTTTCCGTGCTGGGTTGCGGTCTTCAGCGGTTTTCGCGCTGCTCTACGCGCTCTTCCTGTTGCTCTTCTTCAACGTGCTCAACACCTCCGAATTCCCCATGCGCATCGCGAGCATGGTGCATGATACCGTGGCCGGTGGTGTCCCTGAGGTCGAGGCACGCAGGAACATCGAAGCGTTCTTCACACCGAACAAGTACGCCTTCCTCACTTTCGTCGGCCTGCTCAGTATGGGCGCCGTGAACGCGCTGATCTTCGCGATCCTGCAGCACAAGGTGTTGAGGAAGTTCCGAGCAGGTTCCTAGTCGCACGCTGAGACGCTGGGGGCCAACTCTCCGCCGCCCACGATCCAAACACTTGCGGCGTATTGCTCCGCGACTCCGCGGCTCTGCGTGAGACCACTGCTAAGCGATGAAGGCCTCCGCCGTCGCCTGAAGGTCGATCCCGCCGAAGTTGCCGCTGCTCATCATCAGCAGGACGCCCTGGTCGCCCGTGTGTTCGCGTACCGCGCCCATCACCGCGATGGGATCGTTGAGCACCTGCAGGTCATCGCGCCCGAAAGCCTTGTGGATACGCTCCGGCGGAACCGGCGGCAGTTTCTTCAATTGCACAGCGTGCGGGTCATAGAAGACGATGGCGTCATCGGCACGCGCCATGCACCCATCGTACTGGTCCAGGAAGCCCTCGCTCAAACTGCTGTAGGTGTGCAGTTCCATGCAGGCGGTGATGCGCCGGCCGGGGAACTGCTCGCGCACGGCTTCCACCGTGGCCTTCAGCTTGCTCGGCGAATGGGCGAAATCCTTGAAGACCACCTTGGTCGGACTCTCGGCCAGCTTCTCCAGTCGCTTGGCCGCCCCGTGAAAGGTCCGCATCGCTTCGTAGAATGCGCGGTCGCTGATGCCGAGTTGATGGCACACGTGGCGCGCGCCTTCCAAATTCATCAGGTTGTGCCGACCGAAGACCTGTAGAGGCACTTCGCCCTGACCCGTGAGCAGCGTGGTCACGCCATCGCGGATCGCGTGCTCGGGAACACCGTACGGGATCTTTACGCTTCCGCCGGGGTCCTCCATCGCGAGCTTCGCCACTTCCGGGTCTTCGGAACAATACACCAGCTTGCCACCCGGTTCGATCACGTCGATGAACTTCCGGAACTGGTCCACGTAGCTCTCGAAAGTCTTGAAGACGTTGATGTGGTCCCACGCGATGCCGCTGATCAACGCGATGTCCGGCTTGTACAGGTGGAACTTCGGCACGGGTTCAAGAGCTGATGCTAGGTATTCATCCCCTTCGATGATCGCCACCTGACTGTCCGGGCTCAGTCGCACCATGCAGTCAAAGCCTTCAAGCTGCGCGCCCACCAGGTAGTCGAAGTCGCTCTTCGCGTGCCGCAACACATGCACGATCATGCTCGTGATGGTCGTCTTGCCGTGACTTCCGCCGATCACCACGCGCGTCTTGTCCTTCGTCTGTTGGTAGAAGTAGCTGGGGTAGCTGTACACCGGGATGCCCAGTTCCTGCGCCCTGAGCAACTCGGGATTGTCCTTGCGCGCGTGCATGCCGAGGATCACGGCCTTCAGATCCGGGGTGATGTCCTCGGGATGCCAGCCCAACGATGCAGGCAACAGGTTCAGGCGCTCCAGGCGGCTGCGGCTCGGCTCGAAAATCTCATCATCGCTGCCCGTGACGCGATAGCCCTTCTGGTCGAGCGCAATGGCCAGGTTGTGCATGGCGCTGCCGCCGATGGCGATGAAGTGGACGCGGGAGGAGGACATGTGCCCATGTGTCCATGTGCGCATGTGCCCATGAACGGAACAAAGTTGCCCGGTCGTGCGATGGAAACGGCTGTACCCGTTGCACAACTGCCAACGCCGGACTGTCAACTAACCTGGATCATCCTGCACCTTTGAGCATCGCGACCACGCGCCGTACCGACCATGACCAGGATCGATCAACTCCTCTCCCACGACACATGGGCAACTGCCGAAGGCGGGCCTGATGATGCTCCTTATCTCATCCGGTTCCGCACGCCCATCGTAGAGGCCGGCGAAGCCCCGGGCCATGACCATCGGCTCAGCGTGGTCTGGGCCTACGCCGCGGAAGGATCCGGAGCGCTGCCGGACGATGCAACGAGCGCTGCCATGGCCGAATTCGAGAACAGGCTTTGCGATGCCTGGGAACACGATGCGCTGGCCTTTCTCAGCGCCGTGGTCACCTACGATGGCGCGCGGCAATGGGTGTGGTACACCGGCAACGTAGCGCTGTGTGGCGAACGGCTCGACGACATGCCCCAGGAAGCCGAGCCCTATCCCATCGAGCTCAGCACGGAGTACGACCCCGACTGGAATTTCCTCCGGGAAGAAGTGCTCGCCAACGTGGACTGGGAGGCGCAACAAGCGGAATGGAAGGCGGCGTTCGATCAGCGCTCGTGAAAGGTGCCAACTTCGCCGCATGAACTTGTACGCGATCGACACCGGATTCTTCAAACTCGACGGCGGCGCCATGTTCGGCGTGGTGCCCAAGAGCCTCTGGGGCAAGCATCATCCGCCGGATGAGAAGAACCTCTGCACCTGGGCCATGCGATGCCTGCTCGTGGAGACCGATGGCCACCTCATCCTGGTCGACAACGGCATCGGCGACAAGCAGGATGCGCGCTTCTTCAGCCATTATGACCTGCATGGTGACGATACGCTCGATAAGTCACTCGCCAAGTACGGTTTCTCTCGCGAGGACATCACGGACGTGTTCCTCACGCATCTGCACTTCGACCATTGCGGTGGCAGCATCATGCGCCATGGTGATGGCTTCGCACCTGCGTTCAAGAACGCGAGGTATTGGAGCAACAAGTACCACTGGGACTGGGCCACGAAACCGAACGCGCGGGAGAAGGCCAGTTTCCTGCAGGAGAACATCCTGCCCATCCAGCAGAGCGGACAGTTGAAGTTCGTGGATGTCGATCGGCGCTCCGACGCGGAGAACACGTACGTGAAGGAACTGTTCCCTGGCTTCGACGTGCTACTGGTGAACGGCCATACCGACGCGATGATGATCCCGCACATCCGGTACAAGGACCGCACGGTGTGCTACATGGCGGATCTGTTGCCGAGCGTGCACCACGTTCCGTTGCCCTGGGTGATGGCGTACGACACCCGCCCACTGCTCACGTTGGACGAGAAGGCCGCCTTCCTCGGACGTGCGGCGGACGAGCGGTTCGTGCTGTTCTTCGAACACGACCCACTGAACCAATGCGGGCTCCTCGAACGGACAGAGAAGGGCGTGCGGCTGGCTCAGGCGTTGCCGCTCAGCGACCTGGGGTGAACGTCTTTGCTACCAGAGCCTGATACCGAACAACCGGAAGCCCTTTCCGCCTAGCGCGACAAGCACCTGGTTCCCCCGGACCTCGACCGGGATAACGCCCAAGGGTCCGGTCATCCCGAAGCGGTTGCGACCGGTCACCGGATCGAAGCGCATCTGATGCCACGGACAGACCAGGTGCCCGTCCTCGCACCAGCCGCCCTCCAAGCTCTTGCCTTGGTGGGGACATCGATCCTCCAGCGCGTGCAACCTGCCGGCCAGTTTGACCAGGCACACCGGGTGGTCGCGTACGACCACGCGCAGAACGGCGCCATCGCGCAGGTCCTTGACCCGCTCATCCTTCACCCGGAACCATCGCAACTTGTCGCTCACCGCTCACGAACATACGCGCCTTGCTCGCGGATATCGTGAACGGCGACCCCATGTTCCTCAGACCAATGTCGCAACCACGCGCGGCGCTTGGCGCTCATGGTCGGGGCGAGAACGACCACGGTCCGCGTGGAGTACGCGGCCAGGATCCGATCCATGTCGTATCGACCATCCTGCCTCAGGACCACGACTTCATCCGGAACGGGGACCAGCGGAACCGGAGCATCCGGCCCGATGAAGCTCGCGGATAAGCCATCCACGGACAGGCGTGCCGGATAGTTCGTGCGTGTCTCCACTTCCAGCGCGCCGATCGCGCGTTGATGCCGCTCGATCTTCCGCGACGTCCATTGGTCAAGTGTGTCGGTGAAGACCGTGAGCATGCGCCCACTTTCCACGGCACATGTAAGCCCATCCCGTTCGTCATAGATGACCAGTCGTATCTGTTCATTGCGCTGATGCGCGGCCCAAGCCCATGACGCCAGCAGCATGCACGCCACGGATATGAACCCCACGCGCGCCCAATGCCATCGCTCCAGGAACCACCCGGCCAACAAAAGCACCAGCAGATAGAGGCCAACGCACTGCCACCCATCCACGCGTACCGCCGGATAGGCCCCCGGAAGGTTCGCGAAGAAGTCCGAAGCGAACGTGATGCACCACAGCAGCGCGGTCATGAACCAGCTGGCCAGCTGATCCAGTACCGGGATCCACATGAGGACCAGCAATGCGGCACCCCCATAGACACCCAACGCGACGCAACCAACGATGACGAGGTTGGCGGGGAGGAACCACGTGGGGAATGCTCCGAACGCGTACAACGCAAGAGGCGTTGTGAACGCCTGCGCAGCGATGCTTACGGAGAACAAGGACCAGAAGTAGTACAGCACGCGGTTCGGGGGCGCCCAGAGGTGCATCAGCGGGCGGTAGAACAGGGCGATGCCCATCACAGCGAGGAAGGAAAGCTGGAAGCTCAGTTGCCCCAGCATCAATGGGTCCATCGCCAACAAGAGCACCGCCGCAGCAGCAAGGCTGTTCACCGGATCGGGCTGACGGCGCCACATGTCCGCCAGGCAGAACAAGGTGAAGGTGAGTGTGGCCCGTAAGACGCTCGGCGTCGTACCGGTGAGCCCCGCATATCCCCAGAGAACGGCCAGCAGCACCACGGACCGGATCACGCGCCAGCGCCGCTGTTCCCCGAGCTTGCGGAAACTCCAAAGTAGAACACCATAGATGAGCGCCACATGACTGCCGCTTACAGCGAGCACATGCATCGTACCGCTCCGCGCGAAGGCCGACTTCTGATCGGTGTCGAGTTCATCACGTATTCCGAGCAGGATGGCTTTGACAAGCCCGCGTTGCCGCGCATCGAGATCGGTGCGCCCCAACCAGGCGACAATGCGCCGACGAGCACCCTCGAACCACGACGCGAAGCCTTCTGAACGGCGGATCAGGCGCCATTTCCCGGCCGGTGCATAGCAGGCGTGCAGCACGCCGTACGTTGCTGCCCAGGCCCGCTGATCGAACCCGCCCGGCTCGACCGCGCGATCGAGCGTGTCCACACGGGCCAGCACCAGCAGCTCGTCACCCGGCCCAGGGTCGGAGACCGCGCTGTCCTTCATCAACGTCATGAGCAACCGCCCCCTCGCCTGGTGGCCATCCGCACTGTCGATCACGGCGACCACTGCCGCCCACGCACGGAATACACGGGCGTTCGAGCTGATCACTTCGGTTACCCTGACCTGCCAGCCCAAAGCCGTCCCTCGCCCACGTGAGAGGTCCTTGTTCTGCTCCGTGGATGAATGCAGGCTTTGCCAGAAAATGCCGCAACCAAGGAACACCACACAGGCACCCACGCCGGTGGACCAACGCTGTGAGTAGTCACGGGGACGGGCCGTCCAGAAGTACCACATGGCCCCCGACAACAACGCAGCCGTGCCGAGAGGCAAGGCTGCCATGGACCACTGCCGGCCTATGACCAGGCCAGCGATGAACGGCAGAGCGATCCGTATCAACGGCGCACGGGACAGTGCGCTCTGGAAAGAGGTGCTCCTTGCCATGGTGAACGGAATGACCGATCACGGTGAACCTTGGGAGCAACAAGGTGACCAGTACCGGGGAAAGATGCGTGAAGCTAGAAGGAAGTTCGGAACCTGGGCATGAAGGAGAGCGGTGCGGTGCGAAAGGGATGCTCCAGGTCTCCATGCGGCCGGGGCAAAATGCATGGCTGGCCACGCAAGCATTTTGTGCTCAATTCCATTTTCAGTCAACTTTGAAACTTCTGGTGAAAGCGGCTACATCCCTCGTCCCGCAAGGCTTTGATGTTGTCGTAGGCCGGTACGCGATGCGTGCTTGGCCAGCCACGCATTCCAGTCGGCTTTTCAGCAGCCCGCCCCCTCACATCACCTGCAGGATCAGACACTTCAGATACAGCGTCTCCGGTATGGACCAATGGATGGGATGGTCGGGCGGCTGGGTGCCGTAGTACACCTCGCGCAATTCGCGATGGGCGTCCCGCGCCGCATCCGCGATCATCGCTCGGAAGAGATCAGGCGTCATGTGCTGCGAGCAGGAACAGGTCACCAGGAACCCGCCCTTGGGCAGGCATTTCATCGCACGCAGGTTGATCTCCTTGTAGCCACGCGTGGCGCCTTCCAGGGCACCGCGGCTTTTCGCGAAGGACGGCGGGTCGAGCACGACCACATCCCATTGGTCGCCGCGCTTGCTGGCCTCGGTGAGGAAGTCGAACACGTTCGCCGCGATGAAACGGCACCGGTCGTCCAAGCCGTTCGCCTCGGCATTGCGTCGCGCGAGTGCAACGGCATCCTCGCTGATGTCGAGCCCGAGCACGTCCTTCGCTCCGTACTGCGCCGCGTGCAGCGCGAACCCGCCCGTATGCGTGAAGCAATCCAGTACACGCGCGCCTCTGCTGATGCGCTCGATCGCCGCGTGGTTCTCGCGCTGATCCAGGAAGTGCCCGGTCTTCTGCCCCTGGGCGATGTCCACACGCAGCGCCAGCTCGTTCTCCACGATGGTGACGCCCGTGTCGAACTCCGCGCCGAGGAAACCCGTGCGTTGGTCCAGCCCCTCCTTCTCCCGCACCGGCACATCGTTGCGCTCGTAGATCTTCGACAGGCCCGTGACTTCCCGCAGCACCTCCACGATCACCGGCTTGAAGCGATCCATGCCCAGGGCCAGTGTTTGCAGCACGAGCACGTCGTTGAACTTGTCCACGACCAGTGAGGGAAGTCCATCCGCCTCGCCGAACACGACGCGGCAGCTCGTGGTATCCACCATACGGCGGCGATAGTCCCACGCGGCTTGGATCTTCCGGAGAAAGAAGGCCTTGTCGATCGGCTCGTCCAGGTCCTTGGTGATGAGGCGCGCGCGCAGCTTGCTCTTCGGGTTGAAGTACGCCTGCCCGAGCGGTCCCTTCTTCACATCGAACACCTGCACGATGCCGCCGGCCTCCAATGTGCCTTCGGTGCGCAGCACCTGGTTGTCGTAGATCCACGGATGACCCTGTCGGATCCGCTGTCGGGCGTCGTCGATGTAGAGGCGGGCGCGCATGATCTGGCCGCGAAGTTGGGGACGGCCGGGGATGCTCCGACCGGTTCGCGGGCATCCTTTCTTCAGACCCGCGTCTACCTTAGCCAACCGATAAAAACCAATCCGCCCCACCATGCTGTTCTCTACCCGGTCCATCCTCGCCGGCGCCGTCGCCCTCCCCTTCTGCGCCAGCGCGCAATTCACGGTGTACACCTCCACCAATTCGGACCTCACAGCCGACTTCGTCACCAGCCTCGCGCCGGACTCCAATGGCATCTGGGTGGGCACCACGGAAGGCCTCAACCACTTCGATGGCCTTACCTGGAACAACTGGACCACCGGCAACTCCGATCTGCCCGCGCAGATCGTGACGGACCTCGCCGTGGAAGCCGACGGCCACCTGTGGAGCTGGAACTACGACCAGGGTTGCAGCCGCTTCGATGGCACCACCTTCGAGCAGTACACGTCCATGGACGGGCTCAGCAGCAACTCGGGATCCAACGTGATGGTGCTCGACAACACGGTGTACGCCGGCACTTACAGCGGCCTGAGCACACTGCAGGGGTCTACCTGGACGACCATCAACTCCAACAGTTCAGAACTGCCCAATGACGATGTGCGTGACTGCGACATTGATGGCTCCGGCGGCCTGTGGATCCCCACCTTCGGGGGCGGCGTCGCTTACTACGATGGCACATGGACGGTGATGAACACCGACAACTCCGACCTGCCGTACGACGAGGTGTTCGTGGCCCGCGTGCATCCCAACGGCCATGTCTGGTTCGGCACCCGCTATGGCCTGGTGGACTATGACGCCGGCGAGTTCACGACCTACACCTCCGACAATTCCATCCTGGAGGACAACGACATCCGCCACATCGAATTCGGCAACGAGGGCGAGGTGGTCATCTGCACGCGCTACGGCGGCGTGTACACCATCAATACGGACGCCAGCTGGACCGCCTACACCACCATCAACTCCAACCTGCCCAGCGATGAGACCTGGGAATCCCTGGTGGACGACGCGGGCAACCTGTGGATCGCCACGTCGCAAGGGCTGGCCACCATCGCGGGCTGGTCTTCCAACACGGCCGTGGCGGAGACTGTCACCTTCCCGCAGGCTTTCGTGAGCCTCAACAACAACCGGCTCCAAGTCTCCATCCCCGATGGAACGGCCCACGTGCGCCTCTTCGATGACCTGGGCCGCAACGTCTGGAACTCCACCGGACCCGTGGCCAGCGTGCAACAGGACCTGAGCCCGCTCGCAACGGGCGTGTACCACGTTGCACTCTGGAACCAGAGCGGGCAGCGCGTGTGGAAGGTGATGGTGGAGTGAGCGGGGTTCAACTTCCTGAGGAAACGCCCCCGCGGACTTCGTGCGCCTTGATGCTGCCGTGGCGGTGCCGTCAATGTGCGCCTATCGCAACAGCGTCAAGTGGCCGGTGTACTCCTTGCCGGTCAACCTCAAGGTGCAGAAGTAAAGTCGCTCTCAAGTGAGCGGCTGAGCTTGCGCACCCCGACAAGTCCGCACCTGTCATGAGCGCGGATGCTCATGCGAAAAGGGGCATTCGGGCCAAAGGCCCGAGCGTCGGCTGCGGGCTTCGGTGGCCGCCTCGGCCACGGCGCATTCGGCCTGTACCTGGATCCGGCCTAAATCCAAACCGGTGAACCAGATGGCTTGGCCAGGGCCCCCACTCGGTGCAGGGCATATCCTCTCTCAGGATCTCCGGATCAGCGCTTCGCGTTCCAATGGATCCCGCACCCAGAGGCATCACACATGCTCGGGGTGCCTGGGCGGAGACCCTGAGCGAGTGGTTGATCGGACCAGGCAGCCGGTCGATCAGCGCTGGCGTTCGGTGTCTTCCGCAGAGCGAGCGCTCATCGCCGCTTTTGCACCCAGGTCCAAAACTGCTGAAGAGAGACGAGCTTTGGACGTTCGCACGAAGAATTTCTTCATCGACTCGGGCCCTGCGCTCCGTACCGGCATCGGTGCCGGTCCACGCAATTGGAAGCGGTACTCGTTCATGCCGTTATCGAAGCACGAGGCATGAGCATAACCCAATTTCAAGACCTCGTTGTCCACCGAAACTTTCAAGGCACCGCTGCTCTCACAGTTCTGTAGAAGCCTGTTCGCGTTCTCCGGCTCGAGTTCCTGGTTAAAGCGGCTGCGGAACTCGATCTTCATCTGGTCGCTGATGTTCTTGCGGAAGTTGTCGACCAGTCGGTTGTCGGGTAGTCGCACCTCCACCTGCGCCACCTCGTCAGGCCAGCGCTCATGGACCACATTTTTCGCCATGATGCTCATGAATTTCGCATCCGCCAGTTCATTCAGTTCGCGAGCGGCGATCACCAGACGATGCATTCCCCGCAGATCGAGGTCCGCCAATTCCACTTGAGGATCCACTGCGGCCATCAAGGAGCCTCGATGTGCCAACAAGTTGGTGATCGCCTGCTGGAAGCGCGCCTCGAAACGCGATGCGGAAAAAGCCGAAGCCATGGCGGCAAGAGCCGCCTTGGCCGCCTTCATCACAGGTTTCACCAATTCTTCCTTCGGTTTCCGAGGGGTACTCGTATCGTGCTTCAACTGTTGCGCGATCCGTATCTGGTAGTATTGGGAATCGGCCTCCGTGCTCCCTGAAGCAGTGGCTGTGGCGTCGGCGGAGCTCCGCGTGGCCTCTTGATCCATCAACGTCAGGCGGTCGGCGAGGTCCTTCGGGCCTTTGAAAAGCTGGGGATGTTCTTGTTGCTGCCCGTCCGCCAGCCTGAAAACAAAAGGTCGGAACAGAAGCGCATAAGGCATCTCGCCAACAGGAGCTTCTTCCAACCGATCGGGTGCAGGTATGTTTTCCATGGTGCGTTTATTATCGTTCGACCTCGGAGTGAAGTCAAGCAGACTTGTCGACGAGCACTTGATTTTTCACGACCAATATAAACAACTCGCCGTTGGTTGAAGCTGAACGCATATTGGACGTGAATTCTTAGTCTATCGCCAAGTCGTTCCGTTAATTGGTTTGGGTTCACAAGGCTACTGCCGGATAAGGGCACATGGGGCGGCAAACTTATGAACATGCCGTCAATAGAGGTTGAAAACTATTTCTCGTCTTCCAAGGGCAACCATCAGGCCTCGGTCCGTCCTAGTGGCGCATAGCGAGATTAACGGCTTTATTGACGTAAATTCACGCCCCACACCATGTCAATGCGCATCCACAACCCCGCCTTTGCCTCCGGAACCAACGGGCTTGCGCACCCGGTCGGCTTCCGCACAGCGTTCCCTTCCGCGTTCCCCAAACCCGATCCCGCTCACATGAACAGACGGTCCGCATCCAAGCTGCCGACCGCCGTGCTCACAGCGCTGATGTATGTGGCCCATTTGGTACCATTGGTCTTTCTCCAAGAGGACATCGTCACGTCCATCCTGTACATCTCCAGCTGTTCCCTGGCGATGGGCATCAGGATACACGACGTCTTCCATCGCAACGGACTTATCGCGGTCCGTTCCGAGTGCGATGCGCTGCATGAGCGCATCATGAGGATCCACCAGGTAGTGCTCATCTGCATCATTGTGATCCACTGCGTAAAGCTCATGGCTCTCGCACCCACGGTACACCTGTGCCTGGAGTGTGTGAGCCAAGGCATCACCGGCATAGGCCTTGTCCTCACCATCGATCTTCTCTACAAGATCAGCATCCTGCGCTTGAACCCCGGCCCCTGAGCCCCTCAACGCCCGACAGCAAGCCCCGCCACCGCGGGGCTTGCTGTTTCTCCAGGGCCCTAACGGCAGCGCACCTCCTGCTCGGCCGCTCACCTTGGGCTACGAACAGGCCGTTTCCCGCTCCTTTCCACAACTTCGTCGCCCATCGGCCACACTTCTGTGGCATCTTGCCGACATGCCCCGCCCCAAAGGACCCATCAAACGATCAGAGAAGGTCCGCGCCAAAAAGGCGGCCAAGACCAAGCCCGAGGTCGCCAACTACGACCACTCCGAGCCCAAGGCCCTCGTGCGCCCGGAGATCGGCACCCAGGCCCACTTCAAACAGAAGAAAGGACCGGCCAAGTACCGCTACGACGACAGCCTGGCCCCGGACCTGAACTGGGACACCAATGCCGCCCGCGAACTGGGGGAATGGCTCTTGGCCCGCATTGCCGAAGCCGCCAAGCTGGAGGCCCCGCACACCTTCCCCAAGCCCAAGGACTATCTCGGCGCCGACAAGCAAGTGCTCGCCACGGTGCGCGGCCTCGCCGATGCCGTGGAGCAGTTGCAGAAGCTCGGCAAGCCCTTCCTCAACTGGAGCGGCAAGGCGGAGCGCAAGGCCTTCGAGGTGCCCACCTTGCCGCTCTTCGTGCATGAGCGGCTGAGCACCGAGGCCATCCTGAAAACGCTGAAGGGCCACAAGAAGGACCAGCAAGTGAGCCTGCTCGACGAGCTCTTCGGCGTAACGCAGCGCAGCCTTACGGACCAGGTGGTGCATGCCTACGAGCACCAGGACAACTGGGTGAACCGCCTGATCCTGGGCGACAGCCTGGTGGTGATGAACAGCCTGCTGCGCTACGAGCACCTCGGCGGCCAGGTGCAGATGATCTACATGGACCCGCCCTATGGCGTGAAGTTCGGCAGCAACTTCCAGCCCTTTGTGAGAAATCGGGATGTGAGGCACAACGATGATGACGATATCACGCGCGAACCAGAAATGGTGCAGGCCTACCGTGATACTTGGGAGCTAGGTCTGCACAGCTACCTCAGCTATCTGCGGGACCGACTTCTGCTATGCCGCGATCTCTTGACGTCGACCGGTTCGATGTTCGTGCAGATCAGCGACGACAACCTCCATCATGTTCGCGAAGTACTCGACGACGTATTTGGTGGATCCAACTTCTGTTCACTCATCACCTTCCGGAAGAAACTGATGCCGCTTGGTTCAGATGTGGCGGAATCGGTCTCTGACTATATCCTGTGGTACGCCAAGGACCGTGAGCAAGTGAAGTTCCGTCCATTCTTCCGGGAGAAGAGCATCGAAGGAGACGCGGCTTGGAGTTGGTTGGAATTAGAAGACGGATCGCGCAGGAAGATGACACGTGAGGAAGTGGACAACCATCGCTTGTTGCCGAAAGGTGCCCGGGTGTTTCAGCCTATCTCAATGCTGCCGGCACAGTACAGGCCCAAGCAGGATTTCCCATTCGTCTTCGAAGGTGTAGAATACCGTCCGCCCAAAGGCGTCTGCTGGAAGACCGATCTATCCGGAATGGAACGACTGGCGACCGAACGCAGGCTTCATCCAAGCGGCAATACGTTGCGCTATGTCCTATACCACAGCGACTACCCAGTAGCACGCATGACAAATCTGTGGGCGGATACTGCGGGCGCTGACAATCAGCAGTACGTTGTTCAGACCAATACGGAAGTCTCGAAGCGGTGCATGCTCATGACCACCGATCCCGGTGATTTGGTAATCGACCCAACTTGTGGGAGTGGAACGAGCGCCTTTGTCGCTGAGCAGTGGGGCCGCCGATGGATCACTATTGATACCAGTCGTGTACCCCTGGCAATTGCGCGGCAGCGAATGCTAACATCCACGTTCGACTATTACGCGCTCAAAGACAGTAGTCGCGGTCCCGCTGGAGGTTTCAGTTATGCACGGAAGCAGAATGCCAAGGGCGAAGAAATTGGGGGAATCGTTCCGCACTTGACGCTCGGAAGCATCACAAACAACGAAACCGCAGCCGAGGAGGTGCGCGTAGACCGCCCCGAGAAGTTGAACAACGTCACCCGCGTCTGCGGTCCCTTTGCCGTGGAGGCCACCATACCCACGGCCGAGGGCTTGGATGAAGACCCGAAGACACCGGGCATCCAGAGCGACGATTACCAAACGCACGTGCAGCGCATGACGGAGGTGCTGCGCCGCGCGCCGGTGCTGCAACTGGCGGGCAACAAGAAGATCACCCTGAAGCAGGTGCGCCCACCGGCCAAGACCATGAGCCTGAGTGCCGAGGCCATCATCAATGGCGACCAGACGCCACAGCCGGTGGCCATCCTCTTCGGCCCCGAAGGCGGCGCCCTCAGCGAGCGCATGGTGCGCGAAGCCTGGCAGGAGGCCGAGGCCAAGAAGTACACGCAACTGCTCGTCATCGGCTTCGCCATCGACCCCAAGGCACGCGAGTTCGTGGAAAGCGCTGGGCGCATCGGCATCCCCTGCACCTGGTTGCAAGCCACCATGGACCTGCAAATGGGCGATCTGCTCAAGAACATGCGCAGCAGCCAGGTCTTCAGCGTGTGCGGCCTGCCGGAAGTGAAGGTGAACCCCGTGAAGGAAGTGCAAGGCGTGAAAGTGGACGAACCCACCTATGAAGTGGAACTTCTTGGGCTGGACACCTTCGACCCCGCCACCATGGACAGCATCCACTTCAGCGGCAGCGATGTGCCCTGCTGGCTGCTGGACACGGACTACAACGGCTTGGTGTTCCGCGTACACCAAGCCTTCTTCCCGCGCACCGGCGCCTGGGAGAACCTGAAGAAGGAATTGCGCGCCGACTTCGCCGAGAGCGTGTGGGACCACCTGAGCGGTACGGTGAGCGCACCCTTCACCGCAGGCGAGCAGAAGCAGATCGCGGTGAAGGTGATCGACCCGCGTGGGAACGAATTGGTGGTGGTGAAGAAACTGGACAGCAAATGATCAGAAAAGTCACCATCAAGAATTTCAAGCGCTACGAGAACGTGGAGTTCTTGCTGGAGGGTCCCGTTGTGCTCGCGGGTCCCAACAATATGGGCAAGACAACCGCATTGCAGGCGATAGCCGCGTGGAACTTGGCATTGAACCGCTGGAAGCAGTTGAACAACTTCCAGCGCCGCGGTGGTGGTTATGCCCTTGCACCCATCGCGCGTCAAGCCTTCTTGCCAGTACCTCTGCGGAACTTCGAGTGGCTCTGGAACAAGAAGAACTACCACGGGAAGTACATCCAGATCGAAGTGCAAAGCACCTTGGGCTGGACGATCACCATGGAGTTCAGGCCGGATAGCACAGAGCAGATCAACGTGCATCCATTGCCCACGGCAGAACCGGACGTACTGCGCAAGGCAGACATTCAGGCCACTTACGTTCCCCCAATGTCGGGTCTGCAAGTGGACGAGCCTGTTTACACAAGGCCGAAACAGGATCAGTTGCTTGGACAGGGTAGACCGGGTGAGATCATCCGCAACCTGTTGCTGGAGGCTGCCCAATCCGCTGAAGTTTGGAAGGCCCTCACCGAAGCAGTGGAACGGTTGTTCCGTTGCAAACTGCTGACACCGGACGGTGCGGGGGCAGATATACTGTGTGAGTATCAGCCCGTGGGCTCTTCGATGAAACTGGACATCAGTGCGGCCGGTAGCGGCATGCAGCAAGTATTGATGCTTCTTGCCTTCCTGCATATGCGACCTGGATCGGTGCTACTACTTGACGAGCCTGACGCGCACTTGCACGTGTACTTGCAGGACACCATCTACGACGAATTGCGCTCCGTTGCGAATCGCCGGGGCTCTCAGCTGATCATTGCCACACACTCCGAGGTCATCATCAACTCGGTCGCCCCCGAAGAATTGTGCCTCGTCTACGACAAGCCCCGCCGTCTGGTCGACCTAGCTGAACGCAAACGCTTGGTAGAGTCGCTGCGTGTACTGACCCAAGCGGATGTGATGCTCGCGCTTGACGCGAAGGGCATCCTCTATCTGGAAGGACATACGGATCTGGCCAACTTGCGGGAGTGGGCGCGGATCCTTCAGCATCCCATGCATGCATGGTTTAGCCGCGAGCCTTTCTGGCGGCCGGCAGTGGAAGAACCTCGTCGAGGGGGGCGCGGAATCCGCGCACGTGAACACTATGATTCGCTCAAACTGGTTCGAGATGGACTGACCGGCGTTCTGCTGGTTGATTCAGATGGTCGCCAACGCAATGCGTCCAGCTCAGGACCCATTCAGGAAGGTGGATTCAACAGGATCGCTTGGAGCCGCTATGAGACTGAGAGCTACCTCGTGCATCCCAAAGCGTTGGCTCGTTTCATTACATCACGTACCGGCGATGAGGAAGGAGCATTGCAAAGTGTCATGACTTCTTTCGGGACCATCTTCGGTTCAACAGAAATAGCTGAGGCGTTCGCAAAGGACCCATTCAATCCACCCATGCTCGTTGCGTCCTTCCTAAATTCGGAGAAGGCCCGCGAAGTCATACTACCGCGTGTGCTCTCAGAAGGTAGTCCCGTGCTCATCGGGTTGGACTACAGCAAGTACAGCGAGATAGCTGGGATGATGTTGCCGGAGGAAGTACATCCTGAAGTGAAAGAGAAGCTGGACACCATGCAGCAGGCGTTCGGGCTATGAATAACTTCGAGGTAGATACCCCCATACTCAACGGCCCGTACGACGAGCCGAAGGAGCATTGGTGGATATTGGAGGGCCAGAGCGCCGAGCGCAGGCAAGGTCGCAGGCCCGCCAGCTATTGGTATCGTCCCCCTGGCCGTGATCCGCAGGAAGGCGGCATCCTCATTGAACTGCGACAGGTGAATCTGATCCGCGAGCGGATCAAGAGTTGGCGTGCGCAGAACTACCCTGGCGTTACACGCACCACGCTCGACCTGCTCAAGTACTGGACGCGTGAGGGCCGCCAACAGCGCCTCTTCTTCGCGCAAGTGGAAGCGGCGGAGACCATCATCTTCCTTGCCGAAGCGCGCGCGGACTTCCGGCAGGGTATCGATGTGAAGCGCGATGAGCCCGGTGAGGACGCCAAGGCCAAAGGCTATGCGGGCTTCTTGCGCTATGCGTGCAAGATGGCCACGGGCAGCGGCAAGACCACTGTCATGGGCATGCTCAGCGCATGGAGCATCCTGAACAAGGTGAACGACAAAGGCGATGCGCGCTTCAGCGATGTGGTGCTGGTGGTATGCCCCAACGTCACCATCCGCAGCCGCCTTAGCGAATTGGACCCGGAGCAAGGCGAAGCGAGCCTTTATCGCAAACGAGACCTGGTGCCCGCGCACTTGATGGCCCAACTCTGTCAAGGAACAGTGCTCATCAAGAACTGGCACGAATTCCAACCACAAGTACCACAGACCGGCGGTGACGGTGGCAAAGTGGTGAAGGCCGGTGTGGCCGTGGAGACCACGGAGACCATCCGCATCGGCGGGAAGAACGACACCAAGCGAGGAACACGCTGGCTCACGCGTGAAACGCTGCACCAGCAGATCGCGAACGAGATCATCGAAGTGGCACCCGGCTACGATGCGGACATCGACACCACGATCAAGATCCGCAGCGTGAAGTACGTGGAGAGCGATACCGCCTTTGTGAACCGAGTGCTCCGCGGTGTTGGCGGCAAGCAGAACATCCTTGTCTTCAATGACGAGGCACACCACGCTTACCGAATCAAGTCGAAGTTGGAGGAGCAGGAAGAGATGGATTTCGAGGATGCCGATGAGGAGGAGGAGTGGAAGGAGAGCAAGAAGGAAGCGACCATCTGGGTGGAAGGCCTGGACCGCATCCACAAACTGCGTGGCATCAATGCCTGTATCGACCTCAGCGCTACCCCCTACTACCTGAACCGTGTGGGTCAGGATGCCAACCGCCCCTTCCAATGGGTGGTGAGCGACTTCGGCCTGATCGATGCCATCGAGAGCGGCTTGGTGAAGATCCCGCAGCTCGCCGTGCAGGATACCAGCGGTCAAGAAGTTCCAGGCTACTTCAACATCTGGCAATGGATCCTACAGCCCGGTCGGCTTACAGCAAGTGAACGAGGGGGCAAACACGCAGCGCCCAAACCAGAGGCCATCCTGAAGTGGAGCAACACGCCCATTGGCATGTTGGGTGGCCGTTGGCGCAAGACCTATGAAGAGTGGAAAGCGACCGGTCAGGAACCCCGTCCGCCCGTGTTCATCCTCGTGTGCAAGAACACAGCGTTGGCCAATGTCATTTTCGAGTGGCTAGCCAATGACGTTCGGCCGCATGGCATTCCACCATCGGGTCTGCCCGAATTCAAGAACACGGTCACCGTTCAGAACACCATCGTCGTCCATAGTAAGGTGGTGGACGACAGCGATGGTGGTGCGTCCAAGAGCGACGACCTGAGCTGGATGCGTTTCACCCTGGACACGGTGGGCCGCATGGAATGGCCACGCGACCGCCAAGGTCGCGACATCATGCCGGAGGGCTTCGAGGAACTTGCCAAGAAGCTGGAGCGCCCCCTACATCCCCCCGGCCGCGATGTACGATGTATTGTGAGCGTGGGCATGCTCACCGAAGGCTGGGACTGCAATACGGTCACGCACATCATTGGTCTACGTCCTTTCCAAAGCCAGTTGCTCTGCGAGCAGGTCGTCGGTCGTGGGCTTCGTCGCGCGAACTATGATATCGGAGAGGATGGCAAGCTCACGGAAGAGGTCGCCGAGATCTTCGGTGTGCCTTTC
Organism: uncultured Chryseobacterium sp.; assembly: GCA_964649165.1. GTDB lineage: Bacteria > Bacteroidota > Bacteroidia > Flavobacteriales_F > PHOS-HE28 > PHOS-HE28. The sequence continues at coordinate 1,388 of CAZYPC010000049.1, read as the reverse complement.
CAAGTGGTGCCATTCAAAGCGAGCGGCGCGGGCCCATCAAAAGACGTTCAGAAGAAGAAGCATGTGCGTGCGCTTCCCGAGCGTAGGGCCTTAGCCATCAAGTTCCCGCGCGTGGAGGGGTATGTGAACGAGATCCGCGACCGCATTAGCCTAAAATGGGAGAATGTGCCTCGCCTCCCACTGGACCCGCACAACATACCTACTCACGTTACGGCCAAGGCATCAATACCTTCCAACACAGGTCGAGCGGTTCTGAACGCACCCGGCAAAACGGTTGAGATGAGCCTATTGGAATTTCGCCAGGGTCGACGCTTGCAAGAATTGACTTTCCAAGTTGCCGGACAGATAACGAGGGAGTATGTCCAACACAATCCTGCCAAGGCGTCAGCTCGCGATCTCTTCCCTCAAGTCGTGAAGATCGTCGAACGTTACATCCGGGAGTTCGTGGATGAGGCACCACATGCGGAGAAAACCGACCTCTTCATGTCGCCCTACTACGGTTGGTTGGTGGAGACACTGGTAGAGAACATCCGTGGCGATGAACAAGCGGGTGAGCCGGTGGAATTGCCACTCATCGAGCGCTCACGCGGTGCGGGCAGCACCAGCGATGTCGATTTCTGGACCGCACGCGAAACGCGCGAGACGATGCGCAGCCATGTGAACTACGTGGTGGCCGACACCAAGCGCTGGGAACAGAGCGCGGCTTACTTCCTCGATCGGCACAACGTGGTGGAGGCGTGGGTGAAGAACGCTGGACTGGGCTTAGGCATACCCTATATCCACAACGGCGAACAGCACGAGTACGTGCCGGATTTCATCGTGCGCTTAAGAAAGGATGACGAGCAATACCTCATCCTGGAGACGAAGGGCTATGACGAGTTGAAGGAGAAGAAGCAGGCTGCGGCGTTGCGGTGGTGCAATGCCGTGAACGCGGTCGAAGAATATGGCGCATGGAGCTTCAAGATGGTCATGAAACCCGATGAGGTACCACTGGTGCTGCAGCAGTACGTCTGAGAACTCAACGCCCGATGTCGCCAGTGTTCGGCTCGCGCCGCAGCGCAAGCGAGACGGTCACTGGTGACCGGAAGTCACCTCGGCTCAATTCACCGGCACTAATTGCCGCATGTGTTCCCGGCCGGACGGGCTGCACACCCATTCGCTGAGCGGCCGGGGCCACTTGTGCCCACCAACAGTGCAACAGACGGATGTGTACTGTTCTTGGCGGTTCCAAACCGCACCGGCCTCACCCCTCCTAAGCGGCCTCGCTTATCCTATCGGTACTCCAGCACCCGTTGCCATGACCGCCGGATATCTTTACCCGAGCAGAAGGCCGCCCGCACCCACCTGCGGTGTCCATCACCGAGAACCGACCGATCAACGCTCATCCC
>CAZYPC010000048.1:24117-32067 GCA_964649165.1 uncultured Chryseobacterium sp. | reverse complement strand
ACGATCTTCTCCTACATCAACGTGCCGTACTGGAGCGCCACGGATCCGAACCTCTGGACCGGAAGCAATACCTTCCAGATCGTGCTGGACAAGACCGACAGCACCATCACCATAAACTACCAGAACACGCTTTGCTGCAGCGGGAGCAACGGCCCCATGTGCGGCATCGAGGCCCTGAACGGTGACATCGGCATCCAGCAGAACTTCGGAACGTATCCGGTGGCCAACTTCAGCGTGCGTTTCTACGCACCGATCGTGCCGCTATTGGACATCGTTGACGCCAGCGTGGAGTGGGTGACGGACCCGACCAACGGCGGGCATTCCATCGCCAAGAACGGAACACCGTTCCCCCTGCATGCCTACTTGCGCAATACGGGTAACCAGACGCTGGAGCCCTTCACGGTGACAAGCCAGATCCTGAACGAGGCCAGCCAGACCGTGGCGGTGGATGCCGCGAACGTCGGCAGCATGGTGCCCAATCAAACGCAGGATGTGTTCTTCGCCAACTCGTTCGTCGCGGACCTGCCCGGTACATACCGCTCGGTGACCACGCTGAACGGCATCACCAACGAATCCGTCACGTCCAACAACAGCCTCGTGCAAGAAGTGGTGGCTTATGACACCACCCTGCTGAACAACGACATCGATTGGGCGGGGCCGTCCGATGATGGCATCGGCATCGGCTGGACCGGTGGTCAGGCGGGTTGCGGAGCGTACATACTTCCGCCGTTCTACCCGATCTGGGTGAGCCATACCACCTGCCGCATCGTGAACAACCTGGGGAACGTGGGTTTCACCATGAAGGTGTATGATGACGACGGTCCGGATGGTTCCGTGGGTACGCTCCTCGACAGTGTGTTCGTGGATGCGACCGATGGCCAGGCCGGTGACCACGCGTACGCCCTGGCAGAGCCGTTCATGCTGGACAGCGGCGGACTTTATGTGCAGTGGTACATGGCCGGGGTGAACGTGAACCTCGCGCAGGACATCACGCCGCCCTTCAGCCTGCGCAGCTACGAAGTGATCCAAGGAGCCTGGGCCGACTACCGCGATCGGGAGATCGCCGATTTCCATCTCGGTCTGCGCATGGGTTTCGTGCCCGCACCTGACGCTGGGGTGGGGACCATCGACCAACCGGATGAGGGACAGACCATCGGCGGCAGCACGGCCGTGCGCATCTGGCTCCACGCCTACGGGAACGTACCGCTCACGGCCATCCCCTGCCACTACAGCTTCAACGGTGGAAGTGTGGTGACGCAGACCTACAACGGTCCCGAGATCGATCCGGGGGATTCCGTGCTCTTCATGTTCGCACAACCATTGGTGCCCCTTTCACAGGCCAGCGGTCCTCTGTGCGCCTGGACCTCCTATCCGGATGACCTGACCACGGGGAACGATACCAGTTGCGTGAACATCAACATGGTGGTCGGCCTGGAAGAGAACGCGGACGTTCGCCTGCGGATGTCGCCAGTACCCACGAGCAATACGCTCGTGATCGAAGGTCTCCCACGTGCTACTGTCCGGTTGGAGGTGTACGACATGACCGGCGCGTTGCGCATGGAACGTGCACTGCGCAACGTGACGGGCCCAGCTGTGCTGAACGTGGCTTCCCTCGCCGATGGCGCTTATGTGCTCCGGGCGGTCACCACGGCAGCCCAGTTCACCGCGCGCTTCGAGGTGCAGCGCTGACGAGGCCGGCCTGGTAACCGGACGGAGAAGTCCTTCGGGAAAGAGATCCCCGCTTTCCAACACGGCTGTTCCCATGTACTCCGAGCGTTGGGGGTACTTTCGCCGCCCCAACGAAACGGGGGGTGAGAACATGTCGAACAGGAATTTTCTGATGGTGGTGGTGTGGAACGTAGTGCTGACCGGCCTGCTGGGCTGGTTGTTGCTGCGAAAGCCCGCACCATCCTCCACCGCTGAAGCCACGGACGCAGATGCTGTTCAACTACCGGAGGTCGCGGTACCCGTCGGCGCGACCGGCACGGACACGTCCGCGTTGAAGAACGCGCACATCGCCTTCTTTTTCATGGACAGCATCCAATCGGGCTATGAACTGGTGAAGGAGAGCGCAAGCCGCGTGCAGAGCATGGGAAGACAACTGGAAGGAGATCTGGCCAAGGAACTGCAGAAGGCTCAAGGCGAAGCGCAGCAGCTGGCCCAGAAGGACCACACCTACAGCACACAGGCCGAGATCGCCGCCGATGAGCAGAAGTTCCGCGAACTGGAACGCAGGATCGGCGAGCTGCGCGTGAGTTCACAGGACCGCATTGACGAGTTGCAGATCAAGATGCTCCAGGATATCACCCTGGAGATCCAGGCGTTCCTTGGGGAGTACAACGAGTCGCACAAGTTCGATTTCATCTTCAGCATCCAGGACGAAGGACAGATCTGGGTGGGCAACAAGGGTCTCGATATCACCGCCGACGTGGTGAACGGATTGAACGCGAAACACCGGGCGAAGAAGAGCTCGGTGAGTGCCGGAGGTAAGTAGAGGGTTGTCGGTCGCTGGTTGTCGGTTGTCTGGCCTCCGAAGGAGCGGTCGATCGCAGGCTCCTACCACCACGTCATAGAACCGTCAACGGACAACCGACAACGGACCACCAACATTGAAAAGCCCCGGTGGTGTGCCGGGGCTCGGTCGGGTCTCAGGCTCGAAAGCTCCGGCCCGTTGATGTCTTTTCTTCAGTTCGAGGGTGCGTTCCAGCCATTGCTCACGGCCATCTGGTCGTAGGTCTGCCCGTTGTAGATCTTCTCGCTCCTGGGGTTGCCGCTGCGGTCGAAGCGGGTCCATGCCCCGGTCTTCATGCCGTTGACGATGTGCCCTTCGCTTTCCAAGCGGCCGTTGTCGTGGTAGTAGCTGAAGAGCCCGTTCGCCTGGGTGAGCTGCTCGTCGCTGAAGACGCCCTTCATCCGCAGGCTGCCGTTCGCGGCCTTCACCTTTACCTCGAAGCCGCGTGCCGTGCGGCGCACTTCGCGCATGAGGATGATGCTCTCCTTGGTGGCGGGCTGGAAGTCCGGGCCCACCAGATCGCGACGCACGAGCGTGGACGTGTTGCTGGTACCATCGCCACCTTCTCCACCGCCGGCGTAGACCGCGTTGAAGTTCGCGCTCAGGAGGCTGAGGCAGATCGCTGTGAGGGTGGTGAGCGCTTTCATCTTGGTCCGTTCTTTTTCGGTGGTTGGTCGTCGTTGATGGCACGAAACAACATCCCCCACATGGGTGAGAGCGAGGCCGGACGAGCAAGTGGGGCCATCGATCTAGCCCTTGGCCGGTCTGCGATACAAAGACGATGTGCCCGAACGGGAGTTGCCACCTTTTTCACACCCAGGACCACAGGAAGACAGGCACGCTTCAGGTGGCCCCTGCGCGTTGATCGGGCCTGAGAGATGTCAGGATGAAGCTTCCCTTGCTCCGTGGCCCGATCTTCGCCGCCATGCGAGCCATGCGCTTGTTCCTCTTGTTGCTCGGATGCCTGCCCGGGGCGGTTAATGCACAGGTTTCAGGGCAGGTGTCCGCTGCGAGTGGTGCACGCATCGAGATCCTCAACGCCGATCGCCTCGAGTACGGCCCCTGGAGCAAGGCCCAGCGGCTGATCGGCAACGTCCGCCTGCAGCACGAGAATGCCATCATGCGCTGCGACAGCGCCTACCTCTTCGAGGACCAGACGATGAACGCCTTCGGTCATGTGGCCATTGATCAGGACACCGTTCACATCACCAGCGACCGGCTGGACTACATCGGTAAGGACCGTCTGGCCACGCTGAACAGCAATGTCCACTTGAGCGACCCCGGTATGGAACTCACCACGGACCTGCTCACCTATTCCCTGCGTGAACGCGTGGCGCGCTACACGACCGGGGCGACCATCGTGAGCAGGCGTGAACAGAACACGCTGACGAGCCGGAATGGCGCCTACGTGTCGGCTACACGGCGTTTCATGTTCAGCGATAGCGTGAAGCTGCGTCATCCGGAACGGACCGTCGACGCCGACACCTTGCACTACACGACGACGACCGGTGTGGCCGATTTCTTCGGGCCCACACGCATCACCCAGGGCACGATGCTGATGTGGTGCGAGCGCGGCAGCTACGACACACGCACCGAGCACGGCCGTTTCACACGGGGTGGTCGCATCATCGACGGTTCGCAAGAATTGCTGGGGGACAGCCTGCACTACGACAAACGATCCGGCGAAGGCCGCGCGTGGGGCCATGTGACCGTGATCGACACGACGAACGATCTCCTCGTGCGTGGTGACTTCGGCCGTCATCTCCAACGCGAAGACAGTTCGCTGATCACGGGGCGGGCAGAACTCGTGATGCTGATGGGGGAGGACTCGCTGTTCCTCCACGCTGATACGCTCTTCGCCATGAACGACTCCGTGCAGGGCAGGAGCGTTCTCGCGCGCCGCGATGTGCGCTTTTTCAAAAGCGACATGCAGGGCGTCTGCGATACGATGACCTGGGCGGAAAGCGACAGCCTGATCACGCTCGTGGGAGGTCCCTTCCTCTGGAGCGGCAAGGACCAGATCAGTGGCCGCACCATCACCATCACCCTGCGCGACGGTCATGCCCACATGCTGCACGTGCTGCGCGATGCCCTCCTTGCGAACAAGGTCGACACACTGGAGAGCGATCCTGAAAAAGCCCATTTCGACCAAGTGACAGGTACGAACATCACGGGCTGGTTCGCGAACGACGAATTGGTCCGCTTCGAAACCGATGGCAACAGCCGCACCGTCTCCTTCGCCAAGGAGAAGAACAAGGAGGGCGTCGAGCAGGTGACTACCATGAACCGCGCGGACTGCAGCCGCATCGTCGTGGGGCTGGACAGCGGCAAGGTGAGCACCGTGACCTTCCTGACCAAGCCGGATGCCGTGATGTATCCCTTGAGCAAAGCGCCCGTTGAAGAGATGCGCATGAAGGGGTTCGTCTGGAACGAGGCCGAACGGCCTAACGACAGAAACGGCATCTTCGCGCCCGCGGAATGATCGACCTCTTTCCGCGTTGTTGAGAAGTACGCGGATGACCAGATCCCTCTACCTCGTCCTAGCTCTCGCGCTGTGCACCTTCGCTTCCGCTGAACGGTGGGATGCGGCGACGTTGCACCGGGACTGCGGCCTGGCCGGAATGATGGATCAGGGCGTCTTCGCCAAGGCCATCCAGCGGGCCGAACGCTTGGGCAAGCTTCCCAATGTCATCGCCATCGCGGACATGACACAGCCCAGCACCGCGAAACGGTTTTACGTGGTGGACCTTGAGCACAGGAAGCTCCTGCTCCGCACATGGGTGGCCCACGGGAAGGGTAGCGGGGAGGACCGCTGCGTGCGCACCAGCAACAAGAATGGCTCGCTTTGCACCAGCGCGGGCCTGATGCGCGTCGGTCAGCGCATCATCAGCCCCAAGCACGGCAATGCCATGCTGCTTCACGGCTTGGAACGAGGCGTCAACGACCATGCATTGGAGCGTGAGATCATCATCCACGGAGCCGGGTATGTGAGCGCGGACCATATTCGCCAGCATGGCCGCTTGGGCCGCAGCTGGGGTTGCCCGGCCGTTGCTCCGGACGTCATGAAGCGTCTGCTGACGATGTTGCCAGAGGGCTCCTTGCTCTACGTACACGCCAAGTGAGCGGCTCCGGCGATCTTCGCCGCCGATGAGACCCTTCGCGTACCTGTTCCCGCTCGTTGTCCTGTTCTCCTGCAGCACCCCGCCACCTGCTCCGCCGAGCACTATGGCCGAGAAGGCGGACAGCGTCGCACGCATCTTCGAAACGCCCGAGGAATACGCTCCCCGCACCATCGACAGCTTAGCGCTGCGGAATTTCCTGCAAGCACATCCGGAGCATTTGTCTGATTCGGCCGCGATCGTCGCTTTCTACGAGCGACGCGCGTTCCATTTCGCCTGGTTCACGGGTGATACACTGGGCCACGCGGCGTACAACTTCCTCAACCTCATCGCCTCCACTGATACTTCGGGCAATGCGAAGGCCGTGGAAGTTGGGCAGTGGCACCAGGAACTGGCCCGCTTGATGGCGCGGCATGATACCGTGGCCATGACCGACAGCCTTCGCACCGCTACGGAACTCGCCCTCACCGCCGGGTTCTTCCACGTGGCCGATGCCCGCTACAGCGGCTTCGTGCGCAAGGACCTGCGCGAGCTCGATTGGTACATACCGCGCCGCAAGAAGAACTATGACCGGTTGCTCGATTCGCTCGTGGCCGGTGTGAACGACCTGGCGGTGATCGAACCCCTGCACCCGCAGTATGGCCGGTTGAAGAGCCTGCTGAAGGACTACGCAGCGCTCGATACAATGCCCTGGCCGGCCATCGCTTGGAAGAAGGGAACGACCAAACCCTCGGACAGCACCAAGGTGATGCTGCGCGAGCGGCTCTTCCGCCTCGGTGACCTGTCTTCCGCACAGGACAGCCTGGTAACGGACAGTCTCTTCGAGGCTGCCGTGGTGAACGCCCAACACCGCTATGGGCTCAAGGAGACGGGGAAGCCGGACGGCGAGCTCATCGCCGAGCTGAACGTGACCCCTGCCGAGCGCGAACGCCAGATCCTGGTGAACATGGAGCGCTTGCGCTGGGTGCCTGCTGAGCAGGACTCCGACCTGATCCTCGTGAACATCCCGGAGTTCCGCATGCATGTGTATGAGCACGACACGCTCGCCTGGGACATGAACGTGGTCGTCGGGGCCACCGCCACCCGTTCGGCCATCTTCAGCGGACGACTTTCACAAGTGGTGATGGCCCCCTACTGGAGCATCCCGCAAAGCATCATCCGCGATGAGATCCTGCCCGCCGTCAAGAAGAACCCGGGCTACCTGAACAGGAAGAACATGGAGGTCGTGGTCGGCGGGAGTGTTGTGCCCTCGAGCAGCATCGACTGGAAGAAGTACAGCAAGGGTGTGCCCTTCACCATCCGCCAGAAGCCCGGACCCGGCAATGCGCTCGGTCGTGTGAAATTCCTCTTCCCCAACGAGTACAGCATCTACTTCCACGATACGCCGGCGAAGGACAAGTTCAAGCGGGACCAGCGCGCGTTCAGCCACGGGTGCATCCGCCTGAGCGAACCCGCCAAACTCGCCGAATACCTGCTGCGCGAAGACACGACTTGGACCGCGAAGAAGGTGAAGGAGGCCATGGACGCGAAGACCGAAACCACCGTGCGCTTGAAGAAACCGCGCCCCGTGATCCTCGGCTATTTCACCGCCTGGGTGGATCGCCACGGCCATCCCAACTTCCGAAGGGACGTATATGGTCACGATGCGAAGCTGGCGGCGGAGTTGTTCGCACCGGGTGTTGACGGCGATGTGGCGGCCAAGTAGTCGCCACGCGTTCTGAGGGGTCCGGCGATTATTCCTCCCACTTCACGAACTCCACCCATGGCTTGCGGTAGCCTTTGGGCCATTCGATCGCGGGATAGCCCATATAGAAAATGCCCATGCAGCAGTCCTCCGCACCCAGTCCGAGAAAGTCGCGCATGCCTGTGCCTGTGAGCGCGGCACCCGTGGCCCAGAAACCGCCGAGACCATAAGCCGTGCACGTGAGGTACATGTTCTGCACGGCACAGGCCATGGCGAACTGCTCTTCGAGCAGGCTGATCTTCTTGTTGGGATCGCGGGCCAGCCCCAGCGCGATGGCCACCGAACTCTGCAACGGTCGGTCGGTGTGGTTGGCGAGTTTCTTCGGCAGGAACTTTTCCGGCGGGGTGAGGCGCGTGTATTCCGCCCCCAGGAATTCCGAGAGCCGCTTGCGCCCTTCACCGGTGAATACCGAGAACCGCCAGGGTTGCGTCATGCCGTGGTTGGGAGCCCAGCTGGCATTCTGGATCACGCGCTCGATGATGTCGCGGTGTACTTCCCGTGTCGTGTAGTCCTTCGGGTAGATCGTCCGGCGGTCGCGGATCAGGTCGCTCAGGTCGCTCACGCTGTATTTCATG
>CAZYPC010000048.1:0-24017 GCA_964649165.1 uncultured Chryseobacterium sp. | reverse complement strand
TACCTTTCGACCGCAAGAACCAGTAACCCACGATCCAGAACGCGCATGCGCACCCGTCTCTTTACCCTCTCATTGCCGTTGATGGCCCATCTCGTATCGCAGGCCCAGATCACCATCAACGCTGCGGACAACGTCCCGGCCATCGATGACACTTTCATCTACAACACCGCGACCTTTGCTCCCCCGCCCGCAGGTGGTGCGGACGTATTGTTCGACTTCAGTTCGCTCACGTCGACCGCGACCACCGAGTTCGACTGGATCGATACGGCGGTTTACTCCGATGGGGGCGCCTTCAATGCGCAGATGGCCGTGGCCAACGGACCGGATACGGTGTTCTATTCCACGACCAGCGCTGGGCTCGAACGCATGGGCGAACACAACTTCATGAACCTCTTCGGTAATGAGGTGACGCTGAAGATCGTCCATACCAACAGCATGCTCGAACTCGCGCTGCCGCTCACCTTCGGCGACACATGGGCCGATCAGCTGCAAGGAACCGTAACGTCGGACGGCGAAACCGGTTCGCGCGACGGCGTCATACAAGGTGAAGCTGATGGCTCCGGTCATATTCAGCTACCGGGCGGTGGTGCTCCGATCCCCGTGCTGCGTGTGAGGACCGATATCACCGAAGTGATCCAGATCCCGATCGGCGGCGACCCCGCTGACGTCGCCCACAAACGGCACCAGCACGATTACTACGTGCCCTTTTTGAAGATGCCCATCCTCACCTCCTACGTGGACAGCATGTCCTACCTCATTTTCAACGTGGTGGAAAGTGGCATCCGCTACATGAGTTCAGCACCTGTCGGCCTGGAAGAGGCCGCCGTCATCCCGATGGAACTTGGGCTGATGCCGAACCCGGCCGAGGGCGAGGTAACGGTGAACATGGCTGTGGCCACGGGTGCGAACGCGATGTTGGTCGTTGCCGATGCATCGGGACGCGTGGTCACGAGCGAGCGACTGCCGATGAATACGAGCCGTTGGCAGTTGGACACCGGATCGCTTTCTGCGGGGTGCTATTCCGTTACGGTCACGGACCGGGCAGGAACGCATGGCACGGCGCGGCTGGTGAAGCGCTGAACCGGACCCTCTTCTGCGAAGCCCTTCCGACCACCGGAAGGGCTTCGTCGTTCATGTACTTCAACGAACAACACGCCTTCACAGACGTTACTTTGCCCGATGCTCGGCGTACGCTTCGCCCGATATCTGCCCCCCAAGGATGACCGCAGCGACTTCGAGAAGTTGTTGCCGCTCTTCCTCGAACTGCTCACGCACACAAGCGGTGATGTGGAGGAGGCGTTGAACTGGATGGACGAGTTGAACAAGGATCACGGGTTCTTCAACGGCGATTACACACGCAAGGACTTCGAGGAGGACCTTCGGAAGCATGGCATCATCGGTGATGCACCAACGAAGGGCGGCAAGGCACCGCTCACCGGCAAGGCCGAGCAGTTGCTGCGGCAGCGCGCGCTGGACCAGGTGTTCGGCAAGTTGAAGAAGAGCGATCGCGGCAACCACGGGTTGCGCAGGGTGGGAGAGGGCGATGAGCCGACAAGCGAACGCCGCAGCTACCGCTACGGCGACCGTGTGGAACAGATCGCCATGAGCGACAGCATCCGCAATGCCCAGCAGCATGGACTCGACGACCTGCGTCTGAGCGAGGATGATCTGGAAGTGATCGAGACCGAACACCAGAGCGCTTGTGCCACGGTGTTGATGCTGGATATCAGCCACAGCATGATCCTCTATGGAGAGGACCGCATCACGCCGGCGAAGAAAGTGGCCATGGCCCTGGCTGAACTGATCGCGCGTCGCTACCCGAAGGATACCCTGGACATCGTCGTCTTCGGGAATGACGCGTGGCAGGTCTCCTTGGAGGACCTCCCCTATCTGCAAGTGGGACCCTTCCATACGAACACGGTCGCCGGGCTCGAGCTGAGCATGGACCTGCTGCGCCGCCGCAAGCTCCGCAACCGCCGCATCGTGATGATCACCGACGGCAAGCCCAGTTGCATCAAGCGCAACGGCGAGTACTATATGAACAGCGTGGGACTGGATGACTTCATCGTGGCCCGCACCTTGGATGCTGCGGTACGGGCCCGCAAGGCGGGCATTCCGATCACCACGTTCATGATCGCGCAGGACAACTATCTGCAACGCTTTATCGAACGCTTCACAGAGGCCAATCAAGGAAGGGCATTCTACACTGGTCTCCAGGGCTTGGCGGACATGGTTTTCCGTGATCATGCGAACAACCGGAGAGCATCCTGAACAGCTGATGAACAGACCTGACACCCTTGGTGAGTTGAAGAAGAGCGGTTACGTGCCGCGCTCCGTCAAGGAGGAATTGCGTGCCAACCTCATCGCCCGCATCACCTCGAAGAAGCCGCTCTTCGACGGCATCCATGGCTACGAGAACACCGTGATCCCGGCGTTGGAGCGCGCCATCCTCGCCGGGCATAGTATCAATCTGCTCGGTCTGCGGGGCCAGGCGAAAACCCGCATGGCCCGCTCGCTCGTTCAACTGCTGGACGAGTACGTGCCTGTGGTGCAAGGCAGCGAGATCAATGATGACCCGTTGGCGCCGATCTCACGCTATGCACAGGAGCTGATCGCAACGAAAGGGGATGACACACCGATCGCCTGGCTGCATCGCGACCAGCGCTACACGGAAAAACTCGCTACCCCGGACACCACCGTGGCCGATCTGATCGGCGACAGCGATCCCATCAAAGCCGCGAACCTCAAGCTGGACTACAGCGATGAGCGTGTGATCCATTTCGGGCTCATACCACGGAGCCATCGCGGCATTTTCGTGATCAACGAACTGCCGGATCTGCAACCGCGCATCCAGGTGGCGCTGTTCAACATCCTGCAGGAAGGCGACGTGCAGATCCGGGGCTTCAAACTGCGTCTGCCGCTGGACATCCAGTTCGTGTTCACCGCGAATCCCGAGGACTACACCAATCGCGGCGCCATCATCACCCCGCTGAAGGACCGGATCCAGAGCCAGATCCTCACGCACTACCCACCGAGCATCGAGCTGGGCATGCGGATCACCGCGCAGGAAGCGCGCTCGCCGAAGGAACAGTCCCTCCGCGTCCGGGTGCCCGACCTCGTGCGTGTGCTCATCGAGCGTGTCGCGATGGAAGCGCGGTCCAGCGAATACGTGGATCCGAAGAGCGGTGTGAGCGCCCGGCTCACCATCAGCGCGTTGGAAAGCGCCATCAGTGCGGCCGAACGAAGGGCCCTTCGTTGCGGCGATGAGCGCACGGTGGTGCGCATCGCGGATCTGTTCGCGGTGAGCCCCGCGATCAACGGGAAGATCGAACTCGTCTATGAAGGAGAGCAGGAGGGACCGGAAAAGGTCGCGCAACACCTGCTCTCGCTCGCCATCAGGAACGTGTTCCTCGGACTTTTTCCCGATCCGGAGAAGGCCAGGAAGCAGTCACGGCCGGATGCGAAAGGCCGATCCGTGCCCGATCCGTACGCGGACATCATCGCCTACTTCGATGACCAGGCACTGGACCTCCTCAACGATGCTTCTGATGCGCTGTACCGTTCCTCCTTGGAAGCGGTGCCAGGACTGTATGAGCTCACAAGGTCCAAGCACTCCTACCTGGACGCGTCGGAGATACCGGTCTGGATGGAGTTCGTCCTGCATGGCCTGGCCGAGAAGAGCCGCATCGGCCGTTCCACGCTGGCGGATACAACGCGCTTCAGCGATATGATGGGCAGCGTGTTCAGCGGGGACGACGATGACGACGCGGACGAAGGCCGGTGAGCGGGATGGCCAATAGATCCGCACATGGCTTTGGCTGAGCCGAACGGCACGGGTACTTCACGGGTTCCTTGGATCGGGATCTTCCTGATCGCCGGGACGCTGGTCAGGGTGGCCTATGCGCTGCTCTTCAGACCTTGGTGGCAGGCGGCTGACCACCTCGCCTGGGATATCGTCCTGAAGTCGGTGGGGCAGCTTGACGGCCTGGGGTATTGGCAACTCATCCACTATCCGCAGGAGGGTGGTTCGATCCCGATCTCTCTGCTCACGTTGCTCTTCGGCCGCATCCCGGGTGTTGCGGCTTTGCCCGCTTCGGCGTTGGTCATCGACACGCTTTCGCGATGGGTCCAACTGAAGGTCGTGGCGGAACGTTTCGATCGGCGCATGCTCCTGCTGTTCGGCGCCTGGACCGTGGCAGGCCTGCCGATACTCGTCACTTGGTCCTCGGTGAATTGCGGCTTGCACAGCCTGGCCTCCTTCTTCCCCTTTCTCATGCTCTGGCTGGTGACGGCACCGCGCACAGGACCAGGTCAAGGCTGGAGGGATGGAGCGCTTTGTGGCTTGTTCATCTGGTTCACCTACGACTGTGTCCTGCTACTGCCTCTTTACGCGATCGCTGTGTTCCGGCGGCCGCAGGCGTTCGGTCAGGCCGCGCGATTCGTCATCGCGTTGTTCGTTGTGCTCGGTCTGCATCTGGCCGTGCGCTCGTGCTTCGATGCGGGCTTCCATCTGCCGGAATGGGGCCCAGCTTCGGTACGCGGCCTCGACTTCCGGCGGCCGCTCGGAGCGATGGCCTGCGACCTGGCAACGGTTTGGGTGCAGGCGTTGCCCGGCTCGTCGCTGCTCCCCGGTCTCTTCGGGGTTGAGGTGCGTCAGGTGCGTTGGTTCTGGGCACTTTTCGTTCTTGCGGGAGCGATCGGTTGCTGGTGGACGGGCCGGACCGATCCTGCTCGCCGCCGAAGCCTCTACGCCAGCGTGCTGGTTGTTGTGGCGTTCGCCGTGGGCTATGCGGTCAGTCCCCTGGCGGTGCATCATGTGGACCATCCCAGCTACATGTTCTATCGGCATTGGGCCTTCATCCTGCCCATGATCGCGTTGATGACGATCGCCGGCCTTGTCGGTTCGCGAGCTGGCCGCATCGCGGCGTGGTGTTTTGTCGGGCTCGGTTCGTTGGGTGTGATGGCCATGTTCCGCGATCCGCCTTCACGGGAGGCGAAGCTGTTGGACACCGGCTTTGTACTTGCACTCAAATTCGGGCACGATCCTGCCAGGCTAGAGGCGGTGATCGGCAATGTGCCCGATCAGGCCCATGAATTATGGATCGGTGCCGGTTGGGGCACGGCGGAAGAACTCCTGGTTTTCAACGACCCGACTACAGAAGACACGGAACACCTCATCTCCCTGGTGAACAGCTACACGGCTACACCGAGGGTCCTGGTGATCCAGGGCGTGGATCTCGCTTTCACGCGCAATGGCAACGACCGGATCACGGAAGCCACGCGGAAGCGCGTCCATGAAGGCTTGCGATCGCCCGGGTCGTAAGGCCGCTAGCGATGCCGGTCACTCCTGTGAGAACTTGTGCGGATCGCTGTGGTCCTCATCGATGGTCCGCTTGACACGGTGCATGTTGAGCGCAGCGCGGGCCAGTTCTTTTTGTCCGTGGCCGATGAGCCAGCGCACGGCATCCTCATTGCCGTCCCCGGCCAGGGCCACCTGTTTGAGCGCAGGCATGCCGTGATGCTCAAGCCAGCTCAGGGCCACTTTGTCGCCTTCGATCCCGGTGATCACAGCCATCAGGTGTGGATGCCCGTTCTTCATCAACCAGTCGCGCGCCTCGGCTTTGAGGTGAAGCGCGAACACGAAGACGCCCAGTTCAGGGTAGCCGTTCTTCATCAGCCAATCGCGAAGGCCGGCATGACCGCCGATGGCTTCGGCCCACGCCAGCAGCACTTTGGCAGGATAGTCGGTGCGCATGGCGTTTTCGCGGGCAAAACTACTGGTCGAGTGTCGAAGCCCTGGCGGGAACGGACCGGTGAGCGGGGGTATCTTCGGCCCGATGCGTTACGCTCTTCTTGTGGCCCTGGTGCTACTTGCCCCTGCCGCATTCTGCCAGGGAGATGGTATGGCCAAACGTGAAGCGAAGGTGCGCAAGCAGTTGGCGAAGAACCGACCCTACAAGGCCATCAGCTTGTGTGCAGGTGCTCTTGGTATCGAAGAACGTCCGGTATTCCACGTCCTGAGGGCCGATGCACACAACCGTATAGGGCAGTTCGCTGAAGCTGGAAGGGATGCACGACAAGGCCTGAACGCCGTTCCAGGGGACCGGGAAGCCCTGTTGCAACTGGCCATAGCGGAACAGGGCATGGGCCGCTCGGATAGCGCGATCCTCCATTATCGCGAACTGCTTTCGGCTGATGACAATGCGGGTGTACGTTACCGTCTGGCGACAGCGCTGCAGGATCAGAAGGACTACGCCGGTGCTTTGTCCGAACTCAACGGCGCATTGTCATCCATCCCTGCTGGCGATGTGGCGCGCATGAAAGCTCTCCGCTCCAAAGGTGAGTGCCTGGCACTGTCCGGGGACACTGCCGCAGCGGGTGTGACCTTCGCCGAGGCGCTGGCCCTGGCGCCCGATGACCCCATCATCCTGAACAGTCGGGCCTGGTTCCTCTATGCAGCGCATGGCCAGCACGACCGGGCCATCGCTGATTACGACCGCGCGATCAAGCAGAACCCGAACTACAGCTACGCCTTCAATAACCGGGGCTGGAGCAGATTCAGGATCGGAGACGCGAAGGGCGCCTTGAAGGACATCAACCTGGCGAAGAAGAAAAAGCCGTTCAATCCGTTCATCTACCGTAACCTCGGCATCATTGCTCTCGCGAGCGGTGACAAGGAGGAGGCGTGCTCCCGGTTCCATCGGGCCTTGGAACTGAATTTCACGGCTGTTCATGGGGATGAGGTGGAGCGCCTTTCACGGGAGAATTGCGGTGGTACCCGTCCCGTTCCCCCTGCCCGGACGCCCACCAACGCACCGGACCAACCGAAGCCCGCCAACCCGCCGAACCGCACCAACGCACCTGAATAGCGATGCCTGAAACCATGCTCCGGCCAGATGCCCTGAAAGGCCGCACGATCGTGATCACCGGTGGCGGCACCGGTTTGGGGCGGAGCATGGCCCAGACCCTGCTGCGGCTCGGGGCGAACGTGTGCATCACCAGCCGCAAGCTCGAGAACCTGGAAAAGGCCGCCCGCGAACTGGAAGGGGAGACCGGTGGCCAGGTATTGCCCGTGGCCTGCGATGTGCGCAGTCACCTGGATGTGGACAAACTGGTCGCGGCGGTGCTCGAACGCTTCGGGTCATGCGACGGACTGATCAACAATGCCGCAGGGAACTTCATCAGCCCCACCGAGCGCCTCAGTCCGAAGGCTTTTGAGGTGATCATCGGCATCGTCTTGCAGGGAACGATCAATTGCACGCTCGCTTTCGGAAAGCACTGGATCGCCAAAGGCGAACGCGACCGGGCCGTGGTGAACATCACCACGACCTATGCCTGGACCGGCAGCGGTTATGTGGTGCCGAGCGCCTGCGCCAAAGCCGGTGTGCTCGCGCTCACCCGCTCGTTGGCCGTGGAATGGGCCCGATACGGTATCCGCATGAATGCCATCGCTCCCGGACCCTTCCCGACCAAGGGAGCCTGGGACCGGCTGCTGCCCGGCGAGTTGATGGAGAAGTTCTCCCTGGCCAAGCGCGTTCCGCTGGGCCGAATGGGTGAGCATCATGAGCTGGCCGATCTGGTCTCTTATCTGATCAGCCCGTACAGCGCATACGTCAACGGGGAGGTGGTCACTATCGACGGGGGGGAATGGCTCAAAGGAGCGGGGCAATTCAGCCAATTGGAAGCTGTGGAACCCGGCATGTGGGATGCCATCGAGCAGATGGTTCGGGGGGCCAAGTGAGTTCCAATATGAGTGGGTCGTCCGGCCTGGTCGAGCGAATTGGCTCGTTCGTCCTTGCATCGTCATTGTTTGTCGATGATATTTGCGGTATGCTCATCGAATCTCCCCGTATTGTCCAGTTCAGGAAGGATGAATACGTGACGGTCTCGTCGGAACCCGAATGCGGGCTGATCACGTTGACTTGGACCGGATTCGCACCAAGTCCGGTCTTCCGCGCCATACTGGAGGACGCCCTGATGAACGTCCAGTTAAGGCATCTGAAGCTCTGGTTGGCTGACCTGCGGAAAATGAACGCCATCCTGCGCCAGGATGAGCAATGGTCCGCGAACGACTGGTTCCCCAGGCTGGCCCAAACCGGATTGGAACGGATGGCGATCCTGACCAGTAGCGATTACTTCAACCAGATGAGCGTAGACCGGATCATGAACGATGCCGCGCCGGAGTTGCCCTTCGCCGTTTCCTGTTTCGATGATCCGGAGGCCGCCCGGGTGTGGCTCCTGGCCAAGGGGTGAAGGGATGTGAATGTAGGCCACAACAAGTGGGCTTGGCTTAGTTTCGCGCACCGGTCCGGTCTTTGCCGGTCGCACAAAAACGAACCTCATGAAAGCAATGAACTTCATCGTCGGACTGGCATTCGCCTGTCTGGCTACCGGCACGTATGCCCAAGGCTGCTCCGGTCACGCGAATGCGAAAGGCGGTGGCACTTCGGATATGGCCTCCATTTCCAAGGAGTTGAACCTGACCGCGGAACAACAGGAGTCCTTCGTGACCGCGTTGGCGGCCTGCGAAAAGGACTGCAGCGCCATGGCGAGCAAAGGTGGGGATGCGAAGGAGATCGCCTCGGCCAAGCAGGATCGGTTCACCACAGCCATCACTTCGATGAAGACATCCCTTTCGCCCGAGCAATACAAGCAGCTGGAGGCGATGCACGCCAATGGCAAGCTTGCCGGCCTCTGTGGCGACGGCAAGGGCTGCGCGAAGGGCGGAAAAGCGGGTTGCTGCGCTGGCAAGGCCGGGGCTCACCACGAGGAGAAGAAGGCTGATACCAACGCCACACCGACCATCCAATAGGTCGGAAGTGACCAGATGAAAAAGGCCCCGGCGATCCGCCGGGGCCTTTTTCATTCAGGAGGCAGGGATCAGTCAGCCTGGATAACGAGGTACTTGCTCACGCTCCAGAAGGCGTTCGGGTCGGTTATCACCAGCTTTTCCGTCTTGCCTTCCACCGCGTCCATCTTGTAGCTGCCGGCCGGGTGGCTCGTGATGAGCTTGGCCTTCTTCGCGTTCACGGGGACTTCCAACATCTGTGTAACGTCCACCTGCTTGAAGTACTGCATGTTCATCCCTTGCGTATTCAGCTTGGTGGACTTGCCGATGCCCACGAATCCGCCTTCCTTGGTAACCACACCGTTCTCCTTGAGCTCCTTGGCAGTTCCTACGCAATAGAAGGCCTTGTTGAGCTCGGCGCGCTGGGCCGTGGCCTGTTGGTCCTTATCCTGGTACATCTGGATCATGCTCGCCAGCGAGGCGTTCGTGCTGGTCAGCTGCTCTTTCAGGCTTGCGATCTCCGTGTCCCGCTCGGCGATGGTCTGCTCCAGGGTGGCGATGGTCTTCTCCAACTCGCTGATCTTGTTCTTGTTGGCCTTCGCGTTGTTCCGCATCCGCGCGATCAGCTTCTTGTTCTCGCTTAGCAGGGAGTCGATCATGTAGAGGTCCGCAGCGATCCGCTTCTCCGCGTCAGGGCCGGTTTCCACACCGCCTTGGTCGTTCTTGCCGAGTATGCCCTGCTTTTCCTTGATCGCCCGGAGGTTCTCACCGATATTGTTTATCGTGCCGAACAGGTCGTTGATCGTGCTGTCCTTCATGCCGCTCTCCGCAGCCACGGTCTGGCGTTCCTGCTCGAGCTGCTTGTACTGTTCGCTCTGGGTGGGGTCCTCCTTGCACGCCCAGAGCAGCGTGAGACCGCACAGGGCGGCGAACAATGGCTTCTTCATGTTGCTGGATTTGAGGCCGAAATAACGCGCCATCCCAACGCGCCGGTATGCTGTCCCGTTCCTTTATCCACAGGGTTTCGCCGAACTGCCCGCACTGCACGACGAGCGGGAGGGCGCGCGCGGGTCCCGCTCCGGGTAACGCAGGGCCGGGGATACCCGTATCAGGGTTTCCACCAGATACCGGATCCTTGCGCGCAGCTCTCCAGCGTTCCATCACCCTCGCTCTTCTGCTTGCTGGGCTGATCGCCTCGCAGTCTGGTGTGGCGCAGAAAGACCGTGGAAGTCTCACTGATCAGTTCCCTGGGATGAGCGCCAAGGAGCGCTCCCGCATCGCGGCCAAGGAAGCCGAGGAAGCGCAGAAGGACGCGAGCTACCAGGATGTGATGAGGGCGGCGGAACTCTCCTTTCAGGAAGGACGGTACGAGGAGGCGATCAGGGGTTACGAACAGGCGCGTGCGATGCGGCCTTACAACGTTTATCCCAAAGTGAAGATCGAGGACCTTCGGGCTTTGATCGCCAGACAGGCCGCGGAAAAGGACACGACCACCATCGTGGAGGAACATCCGGTGGACCAGGAACCCGCCCAGCCGCCAGTCGCAGCAACCCCGGCGCCGCAAGTAGCTGATCCGGAACCGTCCGCATCACAACACGTGCCAGCTGATCCGGCACCCCCGGAAAAGGCCGCAGAACCCGCTATCGAGGGCAGGCAGGAGAAGACCTCATCGCAGACGTCACCGCCATCGCTGGCGAAAGCGGCCGAAGGGATCATCGAGCAGCGTTACAGGGAGGGGCATGCCTTCGTGATCGAACGCGCAGTGACCATCGACGGACGATTGGTGAAGTACAAGCGCGTGTATCACCCACACGGCCAGACGTTCTATTTCGAGGATGGATTCTCGGTCGATGAACGGGTGTGGAAGGCCCGGTTCCCGGATCGTTAGTCGCTCAGTTCTCCACCAGTTTCACCGGCATGTCGAGCAGGCCCTTGTAGTCCTGTCCTGCCTCCTGCATGTCCAGGTCGCCTTCATCGTAGCACCATTCCATGGACACCTTTCCCGCACCGCTGGCATGGGTCTCATCCAACACCTTGAGGAGGTCCAGTACGTATTTGGCGCTGCTGCTGTTGAAATAGGTCAAGGTGAGCCGCACCAGCGTGTGGCGGGCGGGCTGCCTGGCGTAGGCTTCCACTTTCTCCAAAAGTGGCCGATAGAACTTGTCCGCGTTCTCGTGGATGCTGCATCCACTGATCTCCAAAAGTCCTTCCGAGGGCAGGAAGCGCACGGAGGGTGTCTTGTCCGTAGCGGTCAGGATATAAGTTTCCATCCGTGTAATGCCCATCCCCGGACCCAAGGCACCGGGGCGTGGGCAAGATAGCCATCGACTTATGCGCGGCCTGACCACCCCTGCTTGCATCTGCGCAAGGAGGTGTTAATTTCAAGCCGGAACGGAACCACCCCACACCCAACGCCTGCGCCGGGCCTCGGCGCCTACAGCATGGCCATCAAGAACATCCTCGTCCCGTACGACTTCTCGGATTGTGCGACCGATGCGTTGCGCGTGGCTGCCAAGATCGCCAAGCTCACCGGGGCCTGCATCGATATCGTGCATGTCTACGAGCAGCTAACTGATTTCCACCCCGGAAACCAGAAGATCCGGGAGGATATCGAGGAACGACTTGAGCGGCTGCCGGCGCTGCCGTTCCTCGGTGGTCTGGAGTTGAAGAAATTCATGCTGCGGCAACTCGCCATCACCGAGATGTTCAAGAACGAACGCCTCGCGAAGATGGACCTGGTGGTGATGGGCAGTCACGGTGCCCGCGGCTTCCGTGGGGTGGTGGGCAGCAACACCCAGAAGGTGGTGCGCATCGCGCCCATGCCCGTGCTGGTGATCAAGCACCACATCGATGACTTCACGGTGAAGGACATGGTCTACGCCAGCAACTTCACCGAGACCGATATCACCAAGTTCGACGCGTTCCTTCCCGTGCTCGAGATCTTCGATCCGAAGGTCCACCTGGTGAAGATCAACACGCCCAAGACCTTTGAGCGAAGCGAGGACACCTACAAGGCGATCGATCGGTTCCTCCAGCGGCACGAACTGCGCAAGTTCACCACCACCATCTACAACGACCTGAGCGTGGAAGAGGGTATCCTCAGTTTCGCCAAGGGCATCGACGCGGACATGATCGCCATGGCCACCCACGGCCGCACGGGTTTCTTCCATGTGGTGAACGGGAGCCTCACGGAGGACATCGTGAACCACACGACTTTTCCAGTGTTGAGTGTGAAACTTTGACCCGTATCAGGGAACAAGCTGCGCCCACCCCGTTACTTTAGCCCCTACCAAGGACCATCTCATGAAGTTCCTGCACCTGAAGTTCCCAGCCAAGAAGAAGGAGATCGTGGAAGTGGAGCTGAGCAAGCCCGCACGGGTGAAGTTCATGACAGCCTCCGAGTTCAAGCGTTATTCCGGTGCGCGCACGCACACCTATTTCGGCGGGATGTTCAACAAGGGCAAGGTGCGCTTCGTGCTGCCGTTCGACAGTGTATGGACCGTGGTCGTGGAGAAGGGTACCAAGAGCGCTCCGTTGGAGGTGAAGGCTTCGTGCAAATTGATGCCTCCGGATCGCGACGCGCTGAGTTCCGTCGCGGTGGATGCTCCGCAACACGTTCTGGCCGCTCTCGATGAGGGTGAGGCCGAAGCCCTCAGTGCAGGAAGCCGGAGCGAGGGCTGAGCCAATAACGCCCATGAATGCCCGTTCATCGATAACGCCATGATCCGCGCGAACGACGAACGGCTGCGACAGCTTCTCTTGGGGCAACAGCAGGTGCTCCAGGAAGTGCAGGATGTGCTCGATGCCGAGCAGAAGAAGGACGACGTCCTAAGCGCCATCGTTCTCAGTTCGAAGGGAGACCACATCAATCACATCCAACGCCTCGATCCGGACCGCGTTTTCAGCGAGGATTCCATCCGGCGGTTGTGCGTTACCTACCGGTTGAGATTCCTGGATGCCGGGAGGTTCAAAGGGCCATTACCGCCCCGTGCTCTTTATGAGCTCCGCCGGCTGGAATTACGCTCCTCCGTCCCGCTCAAGGGATTCAAGGTGATGGCTCCGGCAAGTCGCTTCAGGCTGTGTGACGGTGATGCCGACCCGTTCCTGTTCGTTCCCGTCGGGCCGAAGCACTACTATCTGGTCCATCGCTGGGGCAACCCCCTGTCCTCCCTCCGTGCCATTGCGGCCTGGCCGTGGCGTGGTGCTGCAGAACTCGCTCTTTCGGTCTTCATGCTCGCCCTGGCTGCCGCTTGCCTGCTACCCAACAGGATGATCGGTGCCGACGCCGCTCAGGAGTGGTGGGGAGCGCACCGCTTGCTGGCGCTGCTTTGGACAACGATGGTACTTGCAAGCATCACCGTGTTCGCCTGGTTCGCCTTCTTCGGCAAGTTCAGCCGACAGGCTTGGAACGACCATCGATTCAACTGACCGCCCGAGCTATCGAGTATGTGTGAAGGCCAAGGCGCCGTTCAGAGACATGTGTTATAGCCAGGAACTCGCGGTCATGCGACCGCGATCGATGGATCAATAGGAGTTGTTCCTGTCAGTGATGGGCGCGGCAGCCACCTGGCCTTAACGCCGGTCGTGGCGTTCCAGTGCGATCAACACGGCTTGCATCTCCTGCTGGTCCAACCGGCAGACGCAATGGGTGCGGAACCAACGCTTCAGTTCGGCCCGCTCTTCCGGTACCAGTCGCCTGAAGGCCTTGCGCAGTTCCTTGCGGAACACGGTGCGGTCGGCGAAGCTGATCTTCTCCAATAGCTCTTTGTAGTAGTCGAGCGTAGTCTTCGATGCCATGATCGGATCCAACAACGGCTTCACGTTCGTTGTTGGGCCGGTTGTTACGGGGGCCTGAAGCGGAATGTTCCGGAGGCTTCTTCGGGGAGATGGAGCGATGGCCGGGCTGGTCTCCACAGCGACCGCCCCATCCTGCTGGACGCCTTGCGTCACCAGTGAACCGCCACTTGCTCGACGCGATCCGCCAGTTGCTCGATCCGGGCCATGCAGCGCCCTTCATGGCATGGCCTTTCCAAGGATGCCGGTAACTGACCACCTCATCCACCAACATCCAACCCCATCGCACCATGAAACCCTTTTTGCTCCTCCTTCTCGGGATGCTTTCCCTGAACGTCGTGGGGCAGGATCCTGTGGCTCCTATCCGCGAAGACCGCCAGTCGACGGCTGCCATCGGTATCCAGTTCGGCGCTCCGCTCGGGCGTTTTTCGGAAGCTTGCGACAACGGGTTCATCGGCTACGGTGCACAACTCGCCTTCGCTCACGACAAACTGCCGTTCGATGCCGGCGTTGGATTCAGCTGGGAACTGATGTCCAGAAAGACCTTCAGGATCCCGGTCAACCTCGAATACATCCAGGATCAGACAGGAACCCTGGTGCTTCGCAACAAGGTGACCACGCTGCTGCCCTTCATTCGCTACCGGCCCTTCACGGGAGCGTTGCAGCCGTACGCGGATGTTTTTGGCGGGGTCAACCTGTTCCATTCCCGTTCCCATGTGGATGTCTCCTGCCTGGATGACCCCATCCTGCGCCAATATGTACAGAGCGACATCGGAACATCCTGGGGTTGGGCAGGTGGGCTCATGGTGCGCATATCCGATCAGGCGATGCTGGAGTGCCGATACGAGCGTGGTTATGGTGGGCGGGCCACGTTCGTGGATCCATCCTCCTGTTCGGTGGACAGCAACGGCCGCGTCCGGTACGAGACGAACACCAGCACCACGCAGTCCTGGAGATGTCGTCTGGCCTTGGTGATGATCCTATGAAACGCTGACTTCCTTGGAACGGAGAAGCCCGGGCAAAGAGCCCGGGCTTCCGCTCCGTGTTCGATCCGGTTAGGCGATGCTGATCTCGCGCACGGCCGGTTTCGCTGGTTCCGTTCTCCGGATGCTCACCGTGAGTACGCCGTTGATGAACTCTGCCGAGATGCTCTCGGTGTCCACGTTCTCCGGGAGACCGAAGCTCCGTTTGAACGCGCTGGACCCGAATTCGCGACGGGTGTAACGCTCACCTTCCGCGAGTTCCTCGTTCTTCCGTTCCGCGCTGATCGTGAGGGTGTGATCCTCCACGTTCATCTTCAGGTCCTCCTTGCGGAAGCCAGGGGCGAGCAGGTCGAGCTTGAAGCCGTCCTTGGTCTCGGTAACGTTCACGCGCGGTGCGGCCCGGTGCATGTCGTCGCTTCCGACAAGGTGGGAGAGGTCACGGCCGAAGAAGCCGCTGAAAAGCTCGTCGAACGGAGTGACGAGCGA
This sequence comes from uncultured Chryseobacterium sp., assembly GCA_964649165.1. GTDB lineage: Bacteria > Bacteroidota > Bacteroidia > Flavobacteriales_F > PHOS-HE28 > PHOS-HE28. The sequence continues at coordinate 8,966 of CAZYPC010000048.1, read as the reverse complement.
ACGCTGTGGGCGATGTTTCACGATCGTCATGGCTGTTGCTGGTTTGATGTTGTTGTACATGTGCGTCGCCCTTTTTCCAACGACGTGCCGCAGCTACATACGCGACAATATGTACGTTCCGCTGGGTACCTATCTGACGGATCGTCGGTTCCGGACAGGAAGGACCGACGAAATGACCTATTGGGCCAGGAAGATGTAGGTCATCGTACCCCGTTGCGGATCCTCTGCGCTCGAAGAGGCATCGAAGCGGGCCCGCTGGGCGGAACTCAACGCGTTCTCCCGCATGCAATCGTCCGCGCGGGTGTGTGCCTCGTCGATCTCGGCTTTGCGCATGCCGCCATTGTTCGCCACCGCTACGCGGATGACCACCACGCCCTGGCCCATGCAGAGGTAGGCCGGTACGTCCAGGTAGACGTCGGTGCGGCCGACCAGGTCATAGGTGACCGTTGTCAGCCCTTCCACGCGGGCGGGTTCGTTCTTCTTCGGGAGATAGCGCTTGGGGTCCCACTTGCTCGGGTCGAGCTCAGGCATCACCACCTCCTTTCCTTGGGCCTTCCGCGCGGAATCGCGCTTGCGGAATTCCTCCGCCTCGAACGCCAGCAGTTCGTCCTCCACATCACTGGCCATCTCGGCGCGCGCCTGCGCCCCGGGGTACATGCGGATCTGCGGTCGAACTTCAGCGGTGATGTTGCTGGAAAGGTTCTTCACCTCCACGGGTTCGGACAGAGGAGGCTGCAACATCGGGTCGGGTGGCAGGTCTTCGGGAGCGGCCAATTCCATCACCATCTCGGCCTGCGCGGCGGCTTCATTCTCCTTGGGCAGTTTGCTCACGGCCATGCCGAAGAGCATGAACGTGTGGAGCATCAAGGTGCCCACCACGCCGAACTTGTGGCGCTCGAACCAGTCCAGGAAGCTATCGAACATGTGCTCCTCGCCGCAAAGTAACCAGCCCGCCTTTCAGCGCATCCGGATCCTCCACGGTTTCGGCCAACCATTGTTCCAACGATCGCCGGCCGCATGCAGGAATCCGATCGGCAGTCCGGCGTAGCGCACCAGCCGTACACCGGTCCTGCCCGCCGCGTTCGATCCGACCGCCAGGGAGGTTTCTCCTCGCAGGAACGTGAGGGCCTCTTCCAGAGTCAGGTCCAACGCAGGGAAGGCCTCAGGTGAAAGCCCTTCGCTCAGGGCCAGCGCGGCATGGGGCTTCCAAGTATTCCCCTTCTGTTCGGCCAGGGGAAGGCCGGGCGCGACAACGTTCAGATCCTCCATGAACCGCCGGATGGTCGCGGACCAACGCGCTGGTGATGCATACAGGATCCCATCCTGTTCCGCCATGATCCAAGCGTTCGGAGATCTCAGCCATTGGCGCATGGGGGGGCCGTCCTCGGAGCTGCTTCCAGGGTCTCGATGGTCGTTCAGTTGCCCCGGTTTGTGCAACAAAGCGATGAAGAAACCTTCGCCCCGCGAACGATGCGGGTAGCAGCGGTGGCCCTGATCGGTGCGAACGATCCCCCATTCAGCAGGCAGATCGAGCGGTTGGTATTCCGCCCCTTCGCGCACCAGCCGGTCGACCTGTTCTTCGTTCTCGGCCTGTTCCCATGTGCATGTGCTGTAGATGAGCCATCCACCGGGGCTGAGCGCCTGCCATGCACTTGCGAGAATGTCGCGCTGGATGGCCGCGCAGGTACGGACCAGTCCTTCGCTCCATTGCTGGCGGGCGAACGGATCCTTGCGGAACATGCCTTCCCCTGAACAGGGAGCGTCCACCAGGATCAGATCGAAGAGGCCTGAGAGGCGGGCGATGTCCGATCCTGAGCTGCCGGTCAAGATCGTACCGCTGCGGCCATTCTTCCAGAGATTCTCACACAGCGGTGCACGGCGGGCGGGTACGGTCTCATTGCTGACGAGCAGCGAGCCGGGGGAAAGTAGCGAGGCGAGGTGCGTGGATTTCCCCCCCGGAGCAGCGCAAAGATCCAGTGCCGCGATGTCCCGATCCTGAAGGCCGGTGGCGAGGAACGCCCGCTCGACCAGCATGCTGCTCGCTTCCTGCACATAGTAGGCGCCTGCGTGCAGCAGCGGGTCCAGGGTGAATGAAGGCCGCTCAGCGAGATAACGTCCGCTCGTGCACCATGGCACGACCTCTCCCGCGATCGCCGAGGGTTTTGACGGGTTCAAGCGAACGCTCACCGGTGACGGTTCTCCCAAGGCCGCCAGCAACAAGGGGGCTTCATCTCCGAGCGATGCGGCCACGTTGTGTGGAAGCTCTATCGGCCGTGCAACGGAGTGGCGCGGGCGCTGTTTGGCCACGGCTCAGCTTCAGTGCGCGACCAGGGCGCTTTCGCGTACCACGGTCTCGGTGCGGTCCGGACCGATGCTCACGATCCGCACCGGAACGCCAGTGGCCTGCTCGACGCGGGCCAGATAGGAGCGGAGGCTGCCGGGCAGTTCATGTGACGCATGCAACGGTCCCCACCCTGCGAGATCCTCATACATCGGATGCACGTCCGAGGAGATGTCGTACGGCACCCGATCCACGAGCGCACCGTTCACACGGTAGTGCGTGCAGATGCGCACCTTATCCATTCCGCTGAGCACATCGGCCTTCATCATCGCCAGCTCGGTGATACCGTTCACCATCACCGCATAGCGCAGCGCGGGCAGGTCGAGCCAGCCACAACGCCGTGGCCGGCCGGTGGTGCTGCCGAACTCCCGGCCAACCTTGCGGATGTGCTCGCCGACCGCATCGTCGAGCTCGGTGGGGAAGGGGCCGCTACCGACGCGGGTACTGTATGCCTTGAAGATGCCGATGACCTTGCCGATCCGGCCCGGTCCAACGCCAAGGCCCGTGCATGCGCCCGCCGAGATCGTGTTGCTGCTCGTTACGAACGGATACGTGCCGAAGTCGATGTCCAACAGGGTGCCTTGGGCGCCCTCGGCCAGCACGTGATCCCCATTGCGCAGGCGCTCGTCCAGCCAGTGCTCGCTGTCAACGAGCTTCAACTCGCGCAGACGTGAAGCCGCATCCAGCCATTCCTGCTCGCTTTCCTTCCAGTCGCTGACCCCGCCGTAAAGACCGAGCAGTCGTTCATGCTTCTTCACCAGCGTCCTATACCGCTCATCTCGGTCGGAACGCTCCAGGTCGCCCACGCGGAAGCCGTTACGACCGGTCTTGTCCATGTAAGTGGGGCCGATCCCTTTCAATGTGCTGCCGATCTTCTGCTGGCCCTTCTCCGCTTCGCTCGCGGCGTCCAAGGCGCGGTGCGTGGGCAGGATGAGGTGTGCCCGCCGGCCGATCAACAGCCGTCCCGTGACATCAACACCATCGGCTTGCAGGCTGTCGATCTCGCGCATCAACGTCACCGGGTCGATCACCACGCCGTTGCCGACGAGGTTCCACGTGCCTTCGCGGAACACGCCGCTCGGGATCGTGTGCAGCACATGCTTTTTTCCGTCGAAAATGAGCGTATGCCCCGCATTGGGGCCGCCTTGGAAGCGGGCGATCACCGCGTATTCCGGCGCGATCACGTCCACGACCTTGCCCTTGCCCTCATCGCCCCACTGGGCGCCGAGCAGCACGTCCACCTTGCTTTTCATCGGCTAGCGGGCCAGCGATGCGATGGCCTCGTCAACGGTGCCTTTGATCGTGAACACCGTGTCGAGCTTGGTGACCATGAACAATTGCTTCACGCCGGTGCTCAGCCCGCTGATCAGCACTTCGCCCCCGCCTTTGCGCGTGCGCGTGAGCACGCTGATCAGGATGTTCAGGCCCGTGCTGTTCATGTACTGCAGCTGGCTCATGTCCAGCAGCACGTTCAGGCCGGTCTCGTCGCCGAGCTCCTTCTCCAGCACGTCCATCATCTGGTCCGCCTCCTTCTGGTCCATCAGGCGGCCCGAGAGGTGGAAGATCTTGCAGCGGTCGCGCTGGCTGACGGTCAGGCCGAAAGGCGGACGTTCGGTGATGGTGCTCATGGCTATGCCGCAGCGGTCGCGGTCTTGGTTTTCACGTTCTGTTGTCGCTGGCAATCGGGGCAGGTGCCGTGGATGTGCAGCGCGTGGTGGCTCACGGCGAAGCCCAACACTTCGGCCACGGTGTTGCGCACGTTCTGGATGCGCGGGTCGCAGAACTCCTGCACCTTGCCGCATACGTCGCAGATCACATGATCGTGCTGGCGGTAGCTGTGCGCCTTCTCGAACTGCGCCTGTGTGGTGCCGAACTGGTGCTTCCGCACGAGCCTGGCCTCCAGCAGCAGGTCCATCGTGTTGTACAAGGTGGCCCGGCTCACGCGGTACTTGGCCTGCTTCATGCGGCTGTAGAGCCGCTCGATGTCGAAGTGCCCGTCCACCGCGTAGATCTCCTTCAGGATCGCGAAGCGCTCCGGCGTCTTGCGGTGCCCGCCATGCTCCAGGTAGTCGCTGAAGATGCGCTGCACGTTCTGTTGGATGTCCACCCCTGGCATTGCGAGGGCGAAAGTAGATAGCGCGAAGCCTGTTGGTGTGAAGGCGCGCGCGTGACTTTCCACCAAGCGCTGGACGTGGCGATCGTTCCCCAGGGCAGGCAAGTGGACTAGGGCACCACTACGCGCGCGGGTCTGAAGCCCTCGGCCCGCACGACGTAAAGTCCTGTTGCGTGTGGTGCTGTGAACCGAACGGCCGTTCCGTGGGCGCGCTCCAAGAAGCGGCCTTCCACATCGTGCAAGGTGATATCCCGTGCTGCTGCTCCCACTGGGAGTCGGGCTTCCACACCGTTGTCTGATACTATCACGCGCATGGCAACGGCTTCCGATTGTTCCACAGGAACAGCAGTTGGAAGGCTGCACGTATCGGTATACGCACCGCCGATCCACTGCACCAGACCGTTCATGTCCTCACCACCGACCTCACCTTGTGTGCCAACAAAGAGCGTGTCGCGGTAGAAGGCGATCGACCACACGCCGCCGGAAAACTCCGTTGTGCCCACGTTGCACCATTGCTGGCCATCCCAACTTGCGATGTCTCCAGCTGGTACACCGCCCGCGTGATAAAACCCACCGCCTACATACAGCACGTCATTGTGAACCACCAGTTCCCAAGCAGTGCACACACCGTCGTATGTGTTGTTCTCGTCTGACAGGCCGTACCCGAGCGCATGCCACTGCGAACCGTCCCAGGCCATCACTCCGTTGCCGGCGTTACCCGCCTGCGCGTAGATCTGACCGCCGACGATGAGTTGGCCATTGAAAACCTCCAGGCGGCTGGCATTGGTCATGCCGCCTAGCAGGCTGCCATCCAGATCGGTCCAGTTCTCCCCATCATAACGCATGATGTCGTTGAGGCCACCGTTGAAATCGAATGAACCGCAGACATAGAGATCACCTTGAAAAAGCGCCACGTCGGTAACGATCCCGTCGAATTCCATCGGTGCAGGGGCCGGGGACTGCCATGTGTTCCCTACCCGCTTGGCCACGCCGTAAGCAGGTAGCCCATCGATCTCTTCAAACGCACCGTATGCGAACAAGCTCTCATTCAGGATGCGCATATCCCGAGCTGGACTGTTGAATGTCCCGAAGGGATGCCATGAGGCACCATCGTAGTAGGCGATACCCGAGCAGGGTTGGCCATTTACGCTGGTAAAGAGACCGGAGGCCACTAGCGTATCATGGTAGTTCACAACATGGTAGACTGCTTGGTTGAACACACCAAGGGTGCTCCATTGGTCGTTCTGATAGCGGCAGATGTATACGTCGAACCCTCCCCCGGTAACAGATTCTATCCAACCGGTGGCGTAAAGCGCATCATTCACCGTGTCCGTGAACAGGTCCCGGACGTAGTTGCCATGCAGGGGCATGCCCGCAGGCTCCCAGTCCTGAGCTGCAGCGCAGCTAACGAGCACGCCCAAGCAGAGTGCAGGCAAGGCGAATTTGACGGTGCTCATCGCAGCACAGCGAGGCGCACACCTACGGACCGTGGCCCGGTGAGCAGGCCGTTGTACACCGCAGGGGAACAGGTGCTGGTGTTCACTTCAGTACTTCGGCCACCCGTACTTTTCAATGCGGCAGAAAGCACCTTTCGACCCGCAGTATCGAAAAGATCCAAATGGTACGGTCCATCGGGCAGGCCAAGGATCGTCCATGTGTCAGGTCTTAGCAGAAAAGCTTCCGGCCTATCGTTCACCATAGGGCTATCGATCATTCCTGTGGGCAAGCTGCATGTATCGGCATAAGCCCCTCCAATCCACCGAGCCAGACAATTCATGTCATCGCCTCCTATAGGGTATGCAGTACCGACATAGAGGGAGTCATGAAAGAATGCGACGGCTCTGGTGGAGATGAGGTCGGGACCGCCGACATTACACCAATGCTGGCCATCCCAACTGGCGAGGGCCTTGGCAGCAATGCCACCCGCATGAAAAAAGCCACCCCCCACGTAGAGCACATTCCCGTGAACACACATGTCCGTTACAGTGCAAACCCCGCTGTAGGTATTGTTCTCATCCGACAACCCATAGTCCAAAGGGTGCCAATGGGCACCGTCCCAAGCCATGATGCCATTGCCTGCGTTGCCGGCCTGTGCGTAGATCTCACCGCCCACGATCAGATCATCGCCGAATACCTCCATACGACTCGCATTGGTCAACCCCCCGAGTAAACTACCATCCAGATCCGTCCAGTTCTCCCCATCAAAGCGCATGATGTCGTTAAGGCCGCCGTTGAAGTCGAATGAACCGCAGACATAGAGCTCGTCTTGGTAGAGCGCGACATCGATAACGATGCCACTGAAGTCTGTTGGAGCCGGCGCTGGTGGCTGCCATGAGTTACCTACTCGTTTTGCTACACCGTAGGCAGGGGAGCCATCAATTTCATCGAAGCCTCCAAAGGCATAGAGTTCTCCATCCAGTACGCGGATATTGCGTGCTGTGTAGTTGAACACGCCGAATGGATGCCATGCGTCGCCATCGTAGAAGGCGATGCCTGAACAGGCTTGCCCGTTGACACTTGTGAAGAGACCCGAGGCGACCAGCGTATCGTGGTAATTGACCACATTGTACACAGCTTGGTTGAACACCCCCAGCGCGGTCCACTGGTGATTCTGGTAGCGGCAGATGTAGACATCTAACGTTCCCCAGGGTACGGATTCTATGGCGCCGGTGGCATATAGGGCGTCATTCACCGTATCGACATAGAGATCACGGACGTAGTTGGCGTGCAGGGGCATGCCCGCCGGCTCCCAGTCTTGGGCTACAGCGCCGCTTGCGAGCACGCCCAAGCAGAGTGCGGGCAAGGCAAACGTGACCGGGGTCATCGCAGTACAGGGAGGCGCACACCTACGGACCGTGGCCCTGTGAGCAGGCCGTTGTAGACCGCAGGAGAGCAGGTGCTTGTGTTCACTTCCGTGCTCCGACCACTGAGGCTTTTTAGCGCTGTGGACAGCACCCGACGCCCGGCTGTATCAAAAAGATCGAACCGGTATGGTCCATCGGGCAGGCCAAGAATGGTCCATGCATCCACGCCCGTGCGCACGGCGCTGACCGCCTCAGGGTTGCGGTCCGATCGCTCTGCCACAGATGTCAGCGGTGTCGTACACAAGGAAGCGGCGAACGCGTCGCGAAGTCCATTGAAGGATCCATCGAACCACGCCGGATCACCGGGGTCGAACAGCGGGAAGAACGTTGAGGAATCCGCCAGATCCTTGCCGTGAGCCCCCGCGATGTACAAGCGATCCTGATCCCAAGCCACCGCATTGATGCTTTCCGTTGGCCATTCCCAGCCCTCTTCGCCGTCGAAATAGGTGCTCCACACCCGCTCGTGTTGCGGGTTGAAGCCTTGAACAAAGCAGCCGATCCATTGCATGTAGTCGCTCGTAACGGAATGGGGCTCTTCCTGGAAATACATCCCCGGCAACTCGACCGGCACGATCGGATCCCGTTGCGTATTGCCCACCACATAAATGTTCTTGACCGCATCGCATATCACGGCCGTGGGCGTGAGGGTCGAGGCTGAATCGCCCAGGTAGGTCATCCAGGCGATGGAATGCACAATCTTCAAAAATTTGACTATGAATCCGTTCGTGGGAGCGGGATTCGCCCAACCGCCCCCGGGCTCAACCGGCAGGTCCGCACTTGTCGTGGTGCCGATGAGGAAAAAATTGCCGGCGGCATCCACTTCCAGGGCGCTGCGGCCGAAACCTGTGGCGTCGTCACCCGAACCGCCGAAGAAGGTGGAGGAGACCAGGCTGTCCGCTCCATTGAAGATGGCCACGAAGGTCTCCACGCCTTGCAACGTATCCCTGAAGTACGCGCTGCCCCCGTAGAAGACCGTAGGAAAATCCGGGCTGGTGGTGTTACCGCACACCACGAGGCCGCCTTCGAGTACTTGGATGCTTTTGCCGTAGTCAAGGGAAGAGCCGGGCAGGTAGGTACTCCAGCGCAGTCCATCGTCCTCATCGAACTGTGCCACGAAGGCGTCGCTGGCGACTCCATGCGGCAGATAGGTGGAACCCACGGGTTGAACATCCGGTACAGGCAAGCCACCGTTCGAGGTTCCGGTGATCACCAGGTTGTTGTTCGCGTCGATCGCCGCACCGTTGATGGTCGCTTGTCCATTCCCGAAATAGGTGGCCCAAGTCAACTCACCTGTTTCATTGTATTTGGCGATGCAGCCCTGTGCGGTCAAGGCCGGGATGGAGTCGTAGTAAGCCCCAGGAGGTGCTGTGGTGTACTGGTCGTCATTGCTTGTTTGGCCGACCACATATATCTCCGGGCCGGCCGTGGTGTTCTTCACCGCCATGGCCCACGGTTCTTGATAGAACCCGTTACCGCCGTAGTAGCTGGTCCAGAGCAACTCGTACTGCGGTGAGAACTTAGAGACGAAATAGGCGGTTCCGGTTGCGGCATTGTAGGTGCCCCCTTCATTTCCAGGGAAGTACTCGAACACCGTACTAGAAGCCATCTCAAAAAAGTTGGCGCAAGAGAATGGATGCGCATGCGAGTT